>NZ_ALWB01000028.1 GCF_000332215.1 Pseudanabaena biceps PCC 7429 | reverse complement strand
AGAAGGGGTAAAGCTTTGCTCACTGCTTTGCTTCAATCTCTACTTGCATCACCTCCCCGAAACACCTATTGAGCCAAAATGTAAATTAAAATGTGAATTAAAAAACAAACCCAGTAAGGGTTTTCAAAGCTGAAAATGGCTACGCCATTTTCAGCTTTGGTATAACGGCTCCATGGGTATCAATACAACTAAGCGATACAGCGATCCAAAAGCGAGACAAATGTTGTTAAAATTTTCACAATTAATAATGACTGCAATCTATAAATAAATCATGGAACCTCAAGAAACTACTGACGAAGCAACCGTAGAGAATGGAGCTGAAGTTGTAGAAGTCGCTATTGCGGCAAAACCCATCATCGAAATCCCCGTTAAGCCATTGTCCCCCACTCCTGAAATAGCAAAATCAATAGCAACAAGTCTCCCACCCACCAATGACTCACTGCCAGAGAGCAACCCTCTCTGGGAACAGGTTCAGCAACTTTGGCAAGATTACTTTGGCGAAGGCAAAAAAGATAACCTGACCCTTGCGATCGCTCTCATCGCTGCAATCCCATTTCTAATTGCCACATCAGCACTCTTAGAATTCCTAAATAAACTACCTTTATTACCTAGCATCTTTGAACTGGTTGGTTTTGGTTATTCCCTGTGGTTTGTCTATCGATATCTATTGCTAGCCAGTAGCCGCAAAGAGCTAATTGATGGGATCGCAGCTTGGAAAAACAAGGTTTTTGGCTAAATCTCTGTTAAGCCTTTCTGATAAATCTTTCTGGTAAACACAATGCAAAAGTCATATAAAAATCAATAGAATCAATAGACAGAAGGGGCTTAGTCCCCCTTTGTCCATATTTTGTTCATATTTATTTTTTGTCCATAGGCTATTCGCAAGTCATTCATAGGTATAGTCATGGGCATAGTGTTTAGATGCGTAGTGTTTAGATGCGTAGTGTTTAGATGCGTAATGTTTAGATACGTAGTGTTTAGAGCTAGGATATTAGCAAAGTAAAGCAAAACAAAAAATTGTTAAGCTGTTGAATAAGCAGTCTTGGGAAGTGAAGAGGTATATACGTCAAGCATGGGCAAAATTGTAGGTATTGACTTGGGTACGACAAACTCTGTGGTAGCCGTTATGGAAGGTGGCAAGCCCATAGTGATTGCAAACTCAGAAGGTAGCCGCACCACTCCCTCCGTTGTTAGCTTTACTAAAGATGGCGAACGTCTTGTCGGACAAATGGCTCGTCGGCAAGCGGTGCTAAATCCTGATAATACCTTTTATTCAGTCAAGCGTTTTATTGGACGCAAGCATAGCGAACTCTCTGCGGAGACTAAGCGAGTACCCTATACGGTCAGGCGTGACGATCAAGGCAATATTAAGTTACGCAGTTCTAGGCTAGAAAAGGATTTTGCGCCCGAAGAAATTTCGGCAATGGTGATTCGCAAGCTTGTCGATGAGGCAAGTCGGTATTTAGGCGAACCTGTAACAGGTGCGGTGATTACGGTTCCAGCCTATTTTAATGATTCCCAAAGGCAAGCGACGAAAGATGCGGGTCGCATTGCGGGTATTGAAGTTAAACGAATTTTAAATGAACCGACGGCTGCTTCCTTAGCCTATGGTTTAGATAAAAAGTCTAACAAAAAAATTTTAGTGTTCGACCTTGGTGGCGGTACGTTTGATGTGTCGGTACTGGAGGTGAGCGATGGCTTATTTGAGGTCAAAGCAACAACTGGTGATACGCAATTGGGCGGCGATGATTTCGATCGCCAAATTGTCAATTACCTTGCCGAAGAATTCCTCAAATCCGACGGGGTGGATCTGCGTAAAGAGCGTCAGGCTCTCCAACGTCTGACCGAAGCTGCGGAAAAAGCCAAGATCGAGCTTTCGACGGTCGGCGTTACCGAAATTAATTTGCCCTTTATTACCGCAACGGCTGATGGACCTTTACATTTAGAAACCAGTTTAAAGCGATCGCAATTTGAGCGATTGAGCGCCGATCTATTAGAGCGGCTACAAATCCCCCTCGATCGCGTCTTACGGGATGCCCAAATCAGCCCTCGCCAGATCGATGAAGTCGTATTAGTCGGTGGTTCCACAAGGATTCCTGCGGTACAGGAAATGGTGGAACGAGCGATCGGCAAGCCACCGAGTCAGAGCGTGAATCCCGATGAAGTCGTAGCGATCGGAGCCGTGATTCAAGCGGCGATTTTATCTGGAGAAATTAAGGATGTATTACTGCTGGATGTCACACCTTTATCTTTGGGTGTCGAAACTTCAGGTGGTGTAGTCAAACGCTTAATTCCTAGAAATACGACGATTCCCTGTCGCAAGATGGAATTATTTACGACTGCCGAAGACAATCAAACCTCCGTAGAAATCCATGTGATTCAGGGAGAGCGAGATCTCGCTGAATATAACAAGTCCCTAGGACGCTTTAAGCTCAGTGGGCTCGATCCCCAGCCCCGTGGGATGGCGCAGGTTGATGTGACCTTCGATCTCAATACCGATGGAATTTTGGCGGTAACCGCTTGCGATCGCCGTACGGGTGTCGAGCGTCGAGTCACAATCAAGGGGGCTTCCACCCTAGACGAAAAAGAAGTGCAGCGAATGGTTACCGAAGCAGAGCAGTTTGCCGATCGCGATCGCGCCAAACGTGAACGCATTGAAAAATTAAATCGGGCAGACAATCTTGCCGTAGGTGCAGAGCGACAGTTAAAGGAATTAGCCCTTAACTATGGCTACAAACTAAGTTACGAACGTCGCAAACAAATTGAGGGAGCCATTAAAAAACTCAGGGATGCGATCGCCAAAGAGGACGATGCACTGATCGATCGCGCTCAGTCAGAGCTACAAGAAGCGCTCTATGCGCTATCGAGTGAACTCTATGCCGAGGAAGAAGAATACTTCGACGATGATGATGACGATCTATTTAGTGGCATCCTCGAAAGTATTGGCAGTTTTGCCAGTCGCAATAAACGCGGTAAGGATGAAGATGATCGCCGTCGTCCTAATACTAGGGTTTCCTACGATGACGATGATGATTGGATGTAAGCCAAACCCCTCTAAATACCAATTCACGAAAGTGTTGTCGCACTTTCGTGAATTAAAAACTAAACCTAGTAATGCCAAGTTAAGAAATGGCTACGCCATTTCTTAACTTGGCATTATACCAATTCACGAAAGTGTGACGACACTTTTGTGAATTAAAAACCAAACCCAGTAATGGTTTTCAAAGCTCAAAATGGCTATGCCATTTTGAGCTTTGGTATTACTACCCAATTCGTGGCTGGGAAGGAGTTATATTCAGAACAGGCGGAACATTGCGTTGCCTTTACTTTGATATTTTTTAAGCTGCATGGCGATTGTCCCCAGCTCTAAGAAAGTGATAAGAGTACATTCTTGGAACTCTTTTGATGAGAATCTAGAAGCAATTATGCCTGTAGAGATAAGATCGCGCTACTATGACTGATTCTGAATCTAGAAACCAACCTGCCCAAATCGCAAGCCCATTGGTCACCTCCCAGAAATCGTGGTTTCAGTTACCGCGTAGTCTTAGCACCTTTGAAACATGGGGATTTGGCGCAACTGGACTCTTGCTTTGGTTTGGCGTAGCCCCAGCAATGCATATTGAGTTGGGAGAGAAAGCAATTTGGGTATGGATTCCTTCAGCATTTGTCGCCGTATTTCTCAATCTTCAAATCAGGCATTTAGGAAAACACTGGCAGGATATGTCAGGAGGAACTCCTAACTATACAGTGAGGTTGCTCAAAAACTATCCATTTATAGCTAAGTATGGAGCGATCGGCTATTGGCTGGGCTGGGTATCGGTTCCAGCAATCAATGCCATTATTCTAGCGGATTTAATCAAAAGCATCCTATTAGATTTTCATATCCATATTCCCGATGGGTTTCTCAAAGTTGCCTTTGTGCTCTTGCCCTATGTTGTGGCATTTAGTGGCACGCGATCGATGGCTATCTTTCAAGCATTTTTTATCGTTCCCGCCGTCAGTTTATTCATTGCTTTCTGTATTGGGGGACTCAACTGGTTAGCCTTTGCTCCCACTAGCCCTGGGTTTCTGTCCACAGGTGCAGTGAGTGCGCCATCATTTGTGATGTGGGCAAAGTGGTACTTTGTAGCTACCTACGCGATCTATGGATGTGAAACTGCTTCCTCCTTTGTTGCCGAGAGTCGTCGTCCCGATCTAACTCTAAAATGCTTGCAATACATGGCATTGCTCATTCCAGTCGTGTATGTAGGTGGATCTTGGGTTTTAGCAAGACTATCGACTAATCCTCTGGCAGGCGAAAATACTTATTTGCACCTACTGGACGCGGCAAAACCATTTTGGGGGGCTGAGGCTTCTTCATTAATTACCTTTTTGGTTGCCGCTGGTTGTTTGCTAAGCTCGGTAACTGCTGCATCAAACTCTCCCAGAGTTCTTTACCAGCTTGCCCAAGAGCGTCATTTATCTCCTTTATTCACATTATTTACACCTCGTAGCGTGATTGGTCATGGGCTAGTAGCAACTTTAATCATGAGTTTGCTATGCCTATTTTGGGGTGACGTTTCGCGAATAGTTATGATCACGGGCACGGGCTACTTAGCCAGCATCACGATCCTACATTTAGCAATTTGGCTAAAGCGCGATCGCCCTGAAACCTTGTATCCCTATTGGGCAGTTTTATTTTTAGCGATCGAATCCGTGGTTTTGGTCGTTGGGGGAATCGCATGGAGTTGGCAAGATTTACTGATTGGCTTGCTCTTGCCAATTTTCGTATTAGGAGCCGATGCTTTAATGCGACGACTGCCTTTTGCCTTTTTTCATGTGCAATGGTGGGCAAAAATTTACCGCCATAAAACATCCCTCAGATCATTTGATTTTATGATCGTCCAAACTATCACCATCATTATTTTGGTATGTGGTAGTACGGGAATAGGTTGGCTAGCTTTTAGCCTGCTAGATCAACATGGGGAAAATAGTGACACAAATCGCAATGCTCTATTTTTAGTGCTGCTCCTAGTTGTTGCCTTTCTTGGGATTGCGATCGCTTGTTGGACGAGCTTACCGCAGGTCATGACCATGGAAGAATCGAGACAAAGAGCAGAACATTTATTTGTGGCGGCTTTGGATGCCATGCTGATTGTCAATAACCGAGGCGAGATATGTCAAGCCAATCCTGCGGCGGCCTCACTCTTTGAGATCGATGCAATGCAACTGATAGGCAAACCCCTCGGACTCTTTTTAGAAGGAATTGATTATGATCCCGCCCTTTGGGATAACCTCAGTGAGAGGGAATTAAAACATAAATACCGCTTCAATACTGAAGCGAAAATACCCAGCATCGTTGAAGTAGCGGTATCGGAATATTTCAATCAATCTGATCGCACTCAGGAATATATCGCCATTTTGCGCGATATCACCGATCGCAAGTATGCTGAAAAATGGCTCCAAAGAAGTCTAAACGAACAAGAACAACTTACCCAACAAGCAAACGCACAGGCTCAAGAACTAGAAATAGTTTTGCAGGACTTAAAAAATACCCAAGCCCAATTAATCCAAACCGAAAAAATGTCCAGTCTGGGGCAACTTGTGGCAGGCGTTGCCCATGAAATCAACAATCCCGTCAACTTTATCTATGGCAATCTCAGCCATTCCTTTGTCTATAGTCAGGACTTACTGGAATTGGTCAGGCGCTATCAAGCTTGGGAGCAACAACAGGCGATCGCTCCCGATCCTGACATTCAATCGTTTATCGCAGATATCGATCTCGATTTTTTACAGGAGGATTTTCCCAAGGTTTTACATTCGATGAAATTGGGAGCAGAACGTATTCGCCAAATCGTATTGACCCTAAGGAATTTCTCGCGCCTTGATGAGGCTGAAATGAAACCGATCGATATCCATGAAGGTATTGATAGCACCTTACTTCTTTTACAAAATCGGATTAAGGGTAATCCCCATCAAAAGGAAGTTCACATTTTGAAGAACTATGGTGATATCCCTGTCGTCGAGTGCTTTGCAGGACAACTCAATCAGGTATTTATGAACCTGATCGGCAATGCGATCGATGCTTTACAAGAGCGAGAAAAGTTAGGTGCTTTTGCGGTTGGGAACGAACAACCACAGATCATCATCTCAACAGCAATAATTAATAATAATTTATTACAAATCAGTTTTAAAGACAATGGCTGCGGAATGCCCGAATCGGTTCGCGAAAAGATTTTCAATCCTTTTTTTACAACTAAACCTGTGGGAGAAGGAACGGGACTAGGGCTATCGATCAGCTATCAAATCATCGTTGACAAGCATGGCGGCACAATCCGTTGCATATCCGAACTCCAACAAGGAACCGAATTTTTAATTCAGATTCCTTTATCTCAACCAGAAAGTCAGGGAGCATAGTTGTACATAAACCAAAGAAGAGAAGGTTGGCGCGAAGCGCCAACCTTCTCTTCTTTGGTTTATGTAACTTTCATTCCTATAGTTTCTTACCCAGCCAATAGGTTTGCATTTGTCCTTTACCCTTGATCTCGATCGCACCGCGCTCGACTAAATTAAATTTATGCTTGAGGATTTCATAAGTTGCCGCCGATACTTGAATTTTGCCAACTTCACTATGGGACTCCATGCGACTCGCCACATTCACCGTATCGCCCCATAGATCGTAAATAAATTTTTGCGTGCCAATCACTCCCGCAATAACTGCACCTGTATGAATACCCACACGAATTTGCAACTGTCTACCTGTTAAATTGCGAAGTTCAGCAACTTTATCCACCATATCTAATGCCATCGAAGCGATCGCCTCCGCATGGTTTTCCGTAGAAATGGGAATGCCCCCAGCCACCATATAAGCATCGCCAATCGTCTTAATTTTTTCTAGTCCATAGGTTTCGCTGAGCTGATCAAAGCCAGAAAAAATTAGATTGAGTAGATCAACTAAATCTTGGGGTGACAGCTCTGAAGACATTTCGGTAAAGCTGACTATATCGGCAAAGAGAACCGTAACGGACTCAAAACTATCGGCAATGACCCCGTGGGACTGCTTCAGACGATCCGCGATCGCTTTAGGCAATATATTTAATAATAGTCTTTCCGACTTTTCCTGCTCGGTATAGAGGGCTTCTTCAGCGCGTTTGCGTTCAGTAATATCATCAAGCACCCCCAAAATCCCAATAGTTTTACCATCAGCATCAATGATGGGTAACTTACTAATATCTAGCCAAATCGATTGTCCATCTTCGTCTAGATTGAGCTTTTGTTGAATAACATGCAGTTCTGGGATATTTGATTCCATAATTTGGCGATCGTGCTGGCGAAAAATATCCGCCAATTGAGGATTCCCAATCAGATCGTAATCCGTCTTACCTACTACACTTTCTGGACTATCCAGTTGGGCATATCTTGCCCAGTTTTTATTACATCCTCGAAAGACCAAATTTGTATCTTTCCAAAAGATCTGCTGCGGAATACTGTCAATAATTAATCGCAAATAGGTTTTCTGCTCTTCGAGCGCCTTCTCGGCCTGTACTCGCGCCGTAATATCCTGAAAACTCCACACGCGCCCAATAATCTGATCGCCTAATTTTTGCGGACGGGAATAGCGCTCCACGACCCTGCCATCGACTAGTTCTAGAACGTCATAGGTTTCCATTTCAGGATGGTGATAAAACTCCTGCGATCGCTGCATAAAGTCCTGAGGATCGCGCATTTGTTCCGCCAGAAACTCCAGTCTAAGCGCGTAATCAGGCAACGATAGCACTTCTTGGGATAGCGCAAACATATCCACAAACTGTTGGTTATAGCTGGTAATATGTCCAATTCGATCTACAGCCAAAATCCCATCTGCGATCGACTCAAATGTAGCTCTTTGTAAACTTAAAAACTGCTCAAGAGTAGATTCAATCCGCTTGCGCTCGGTGATATCTACACCAATAGAAAGAATCTCCAGCATATTCCCCTCTTCATCCACAATAGGACGATTTGACCAAGATATCCATACTTGCATTCCATCACTGCGCGTATTTTGACTTTCCTGAAACATATCCTGAAACATATATAGATCGGCTTCATTAACACTCGCATTCATCCAAATTGGCAAATTAGATGTCATAGGATCGGCAGTCACTGGAAAAATTGTTCCTTCAATATTTTTACCAACCACTTCATCTTCCGTAGAAAAGCCAAAAAAAGTTAAGCCATACTCGTTCAGGAATTTAATTTTGCCCTTGGTATCTCGTCTTAAAATAATGCAATTGGCGACTTCGACGAGGGTGCGATATTTAGCCTCACTCACTCTTAATGCTTCAGTCCTTCGTTCCACTCGACTTTCTAATTCCTCATTACTTTTAGCCAAGGCCATAAAAGAGATTTGCAACTGCTCAGCCATTTGATTAAAAGAATCTGCGAGGATTGAAAGTTCGCGAACGTTAGCAGTTTCGATCGGATGATAGGGCTGACCACTAGCAAGATCCGCCGATGCCGAAAGATTAGCGAGTAAATGCGAAGCATCAATTAGTTTCTGCACTGGTTTCGCAATCCATTTTGATGTGTATAAGCCCGTTAAACTCGCAAAAACTAGGGCTAAAGCGCACAGCATAACTGTATTGCGCGTATTAACATCAATGCGATCGCGAAAATCCTGTTCTGACACAGTAACGATCAAAAGCCAGTCTAGCCCTTGCTTGCTTCGCAATCTAGAGATCTGGATATACTGAGTCGATCCTTCCCATTCCATTTGAATTTGCTGATGATCGGGAATATTCGCAGAATTAGGATATTTTTGAGAGAGATTCTGAAAGATTGATTTTAATAAGGGATTTTGACTTTGAAGGGCGTGAAGTCTCAGTTGCCTACGATCTGAGATATGACGATCTGAGATATTGCGATCTGAGATATAAGGCAGTTCTGAAGTTGATGTCGCTACAATGTCGCCCGATGGTTCGAGGATAAAGGCTTGTCCCGTTTTAGCGATCGTTAACTGTCTGAGAAAGTCACCAATTTGCGAAAGGGTTAAGTCGATCGCTAAAACTCCCCGAAGATTGCCCGATTCTCCATAAATCGGCATAGAAGCCGTAATTCCTAAAATTGGACGCGCCACGAATAGATAGATCGGGCTCCAAACCGCATGACGGGATTTGACCGCTCCTCGATACCAAGGACGTTCTTGGGCATCGAAGATATTCACTTCAATTTTATTGAGCACCCTCCCAGCGTCATCTAACCGATAGATCGACTTTTGCCTTAATAGTTTGGGAAATGGCTCTAGGGTTAATTTGGTGAATTTAGTTGATGAAGAGCGATGTAGTACGAGAGCATCATCCTTCCTTCGTTCAATTCCCATAAATTCACCTTGAGGATTTGTCGCGTAGAAAAAATATAGGATTTTTGATTGGCGCATCTGTTGCCAAAGTAATTCATCCAAACTATCTATATTTTCAAAATTCAGTTTTCCAGCCTTGGCGATCGTGCCATAGGTTTGTAACACCTCTAAAGGAGTATGAAAGTATCCCCGCACATGGGTTTCAATTGCATTCGTTACTTCCAGCCCAATTTTAGGAGCCAGTTCCTGAGTCGCTTCTCGTCCATTTTGGATCGATAACCACCCAGTTACCCCCACCGCAGCAATCACCTGTGTTACAAATGGAACGATCAGTAATAGCTTTAGAGAAAGTTGATAGCGATCGTTGGAAGCCTTATCTTGGGAGAAAAAAGAAGGCATATAAGAGCTGCAAAAAAGTCTATACTGCCAATGATAAGGCGATCCTTACTGAAAAGAACAAGTCTGCGACTATTTGCTCATTAAGATAAAACCTAAAAAATATGTAGCACCGCTTTGCAGTGCCATACATCTTTTGGGTTTGCAGTTTCTTTTGCAAGAAATCAAATCGCGACTACAAGCTATTTATAGCGATCGCCTATTTTCAGTATTGTTATATGGATCTGTAGCTATAGCAAAGTAATACCAAAACTAAAAATGGCTACGCCATTTTTAGTTTTTCAAACCCTTACTAGGTTTGTTTTTTATTCACAAGTGTTGTCACACTTTCGTGAATTGCTATAAGGTAAACAGTGAAAGGATTAGCGAAGGGATTACTTTATAAAAATATAGGTGAGCAGATTTATAATATTGATTTAGCGTTTGATTAACAAAGGTGATCTTGATGATGTCAACACTACTATACGATTCGGACTTTTATCGTTGGACGGTTGAGCAGGTAGAGCGTTTACGCTTAGGTAAATGGGATGGTTTAGATATAGAGAATTTAGCGGAGGAAATTGAATCTTTGGGGAGCCAAAAAAGATCTGAGTTGGAAAATCGTTTAGCAATTTTGCTGGGACATTTGATTAAGTGGGATTTGCAGCCGAGGTTGCGCGGTAAAAGTTGGCGATTAACCATCAAAGAGCAAAGAATTCAAATAAAAAAGCTAATCCGAAAAAATCCTAGCCTAAAATCTTATCTATCAGAAGCGATCGCTGATGGTTTCGAGTTAGCTTTAGTTCTTGCCGAAAAAGAAACTCGCCTTAAACCCAAGGATTTACCGAAAGAATGCCCTTATTCTATCGAACAAATTTTTGATGAGAACTTTCCCATTGGCATTCAAAATGTTTAAACGCTAATTCTTAGCTAACTGCAAATTCTGTAAACTGTCGCATATAGCTGGAATGAAATCCATTTACTATATTTTCTTTTGGGATACCCATCTCTGATAACTTGACAGCTATATCAAACTCTGTTCCATTGTGTTGCACCCAGATCTTGTCATCTCTGATATCAAGATGCACAACACAGCCATAAATTCGGCGATCGTTTCGCCAGCCTACATGAGCTAGTTGATAGTGATCTCGCTCAGTATCAAAGATCAATTGTGACTCAACTCCATCATTTGCTGAGCCATATTCTGCTAGTTGCGTGAGTAAATCTTGGATTTTTTGGCGATATTCATTTAGTCTTGCCATTTCACGATCTCCTGCTTTTCTGGTTTATAAATTGCTAACTTGAGTTGATATTGCTGAATTGTGGCTTGGACAAAAGGCAATTGAAAGAATGAATCATAGGTGCTTGATGGTATGGCTAAATATAATTTGTAATCTGGGTACTGCTCTTGCATTAGTAAGCGGTAGTTGAGATATTGCCCAAGTGCTGTATGAAATTCAGAGACGGCTGAACCACCGAGAAAGCTTTTTATTTCTACTGCTATTTTTTCGTTACTTCGTTCTGCGGCAATGATACGCTCTGCTCCTAAGTCAACATATAGCAGCCCCAGACCAAATTCTAATGAAAGTGGATCATGGGTTATTTGCCAACCATCTTTTTGCAAGGCTATTTTGACAGCATCATAAAAAATATCTCTTGCAGACATGACTTATTCCGATGATTCTAGCATTTTAACATTATTAACTTTAGGTGTAGTTGTAGCAATTAGTGAGATATCTAGTATTTTAATTTTAGCCAAATATGGGGACAGAGCGTTCCCGCAGCAATGATCTCCAGTTTTTTGACAAGATCGAAAGTATAGTTCTCTTTTTTAAAAATCAGATATCTAAAAACTTGACATGAATTTTATTAATTGAAGTGGTTGCTTTTCATTCTTTTTTTCTGTAAGATTTGATGAGAGTTTTTCAAGCAGGGATGAGATTTACCAAGTTTTAGGCAGTTAATCAACTAAATAGGCGGTGATTTCCACTTTCCTGAGTTTGTAGCAATTTTCTTCACTATTTTTAAATTAAAAGCAAGCGATCGTGGGTCAGATTTTCACTTTTTTTGTGGCTGACAAAAGTTAACTTTGACTTACAGAGAAAAAGTCAGAGATCTCAATTTCTTTTCAATTTCTCATGTCTGGCTACTTGATATGTAGCGATCCAATCTTTCTATCAATTAAGGCTCATTAATGTATGACAACAGATAACCAAATAATTGAAAATCCTGACGCTTTAAAAGATCTTGATGTTTACTGTCAAGTAACAGAACAGACTGCTTTAGAAAGTATTGTGAATGCTTGGCACAATTTCGAGGCAGGAAAAGAATTTCTCGCTTATTGTAAAAACAAGTTACCCATTGATAAAAGAGATACAGCCTTAAAGGTTTCTAGATATAGTCTTTCAGATTTACCTGAAGTTGAACACTTTGAAACGCTCGAATTCACCCAAGTTGCTTTAAATCTGAACAAGGATGAATTTGATATTTTGGTAATGAGTCTTAGTAATGGTCTTGCTGATTGGCAAGCACATGAAAGAAGAGCAAAAAACGATCCAGAGAGTTTACAAGCAGCTAAGAATTCAGATTTAGCCAATTTGAGAAATGCTAGAGATTCCAACTTGAAAGCTTTGCGAGATTCTAGAGACTCTGATTTATCAAGTTTGCAAAAATCTCAATCCTCTGAACTAAATTCAGCAAGACAACGTTTAGAGTTTTGCTCAAACGATATTGAGCGAAAGAAAGTAGAGTTAGAAGAATTGAACAAGTCTCTTTTAATTGAGATTCTATTTCTTGCTGCATCTTTTATTCTAGGTGGAAGTATTGGTGGTGCTTGGGGGGCAATTATAGCTCTAGCTGTTGTTTTCTTTTGGCGACTTCAGTCTTAACAATCTACAATGTAGAACTTTGCTTGAGTTAATATAGGTGTCGAAATCATGGCAAACATTATTAAAGTTTTAGAACAACGTGGTAAAGCAGAAGATGCTCTTGAATCTTTACAAAGAGATAAATCTCGCTATATTGAAGTCTTGAATGATCTAGAGAGAACATCTCAAAAAAAACTAAAGGCTACGGAAGAATCTTGGGAGGAAAAATTACAATTTAGTGCAGATGATCATGAACAGCAAATAAAGACCAGTGAAGAGGATTGGAATCAAAAGATCAGCAATAAAAGGGGGCAATTGGGGCAAGAAGCGGTAAATATTCGCGAAGCATTGGCTAAAAGATTATCTCGTGTGCTTGCATTTATTAAAATCACTGAAAAAGTAGTTAATGAAACTCTAACAGATAATTTCACTAACAATATTGTTGAGACATCACAATTACTATCTTCAACACATTTGCTTTTAGATCGTCTGGTGACAGTAGTTGATGGAGAGATAAAACCTTTAGAAACTTCATCTAGACAAATTACAGTTGGATGGAATGACGAGCGATGGTGGAATCTCAATATGAAAAATGCTTATACATCTAGAACTGAAGGACTTGCTCCATTCCTAGTTCGGATGGGTAAGCTTTGTGAGATTGTTGATAAAAAAAGTAAATTTTCTGTTGATTTAAGTAATACAGATCTAGTAGAGAATTTATTTGAAGATAAATCAATCGCCATTACTCTTGATCAATTACCGTTACTGTTGCAATATCGAACTTTCAAGCAAGGACAGGATTCTGGACATATTGCGATCTTCACAAACAGCCCTGAAACCAGACAAGCAGCCACCGCCGCCCTCGAATCGATCGCATTACGCGCCATAGCAACATTCCCCGCCCGAAAACTACAAGGCATCTTCATCGATCCCGTCAGTATGGGAAACACCTTCCCATTCAAGAGCCTACCTGAAGAAATTCGCGGTAAACGCACTTACACAACCAGCGATGATATTCAAGAACAACTACATAAACTGATCGGACATACTGAGCAAGTTATCCAAAACTATCTCAGCCGTGATTACGACAATATCGAAGCCTACAACGCCGCTGCCGAAGCCATTCAAGAGGCTTATCGCTATCTGTTTATCGCTGATTTCCCTAGCAAATTTGATAACAAATCCTTTGAATATCTTAATAGCCTACTAGTCAATGGTTCTAGAGCAGGGGTTTACACAATCATTCACATTGACGAAACCCTAGAAAAACCCCGTAACTTTAATTACGACCTGTTCAAAGCCCATTGTCAGGTTTTACGCCCTGCCGATCGCTCTTACAATGGTGAACCCCTATTTGTTTATGAGTCACCTGAAACACAAATCGTTTGCTATGCAACTCTAGACAAACCACCCGAAAGCGATCGCTTTAACCAACTCACCGCCATGATTAGCAAAGCTTGTGGTGAAGTCAAAGTTGACACCGTTGCCTTCTCACAGCTATATCCAGAAACATTGTGGACAAGTGATAGTCGTGGTGAAATTCGCACAGCGATTGGTGTGGCGGGTGCGCGAGAAAAACTAGAATTCTGGTTGGGGCAAAATCCCAAGGGCTTAGAAGTCAGTCAATCGCTGCTATTTGGTAAACCAGGGGCAGGTAAAAGCTACACTTTGCATAGCATTATCAATGGGTTAGCCATGCGCTATGCTCCTGATGAATTGGAACTGTATCTACTCGACTTCAAAGAAGGCGTTGAGTTTCAAGTCTATGTCGATCCCGATCGCGGTGAAGATTCTGGCTCTTCTAATGATCTCGATCTGACAAAAGCATTACCTCATGCCAAAGTGATATCTATTGAAAGCGATCGTGAGTTTGGTTTGAGCGTCCTGCGTAAAGTCAACGAGCAGTTCCAGATTCGGGCTAACGAATGGAAATCGATATCTAATGACATTACCAAGGTTGCTGAATATCGTAATAAAACCAATGGCAAGAAAATGCCGCGTATTCTCATCGTCATTGACGAATTTCAGGTTTTATTTGAAGACAACGACAGCATCTCCGCAGAGCTAAACCAAATCTTTGACACCATTGTTAAAAAAGGTCGCGCTTTTGGGATTCACTTATTGTTAGCTTCCCAATCGCCCAATATCAAGAACATTACCCGCAGCGTCTATGACCTCATCGATCTGCGGATGGCGATGCAGATGAATCAAAACGTCGCCGCCATGACCCTAGCAGAAGGAAATACCGATGCTGTCGATTTACTCGATCGCCCCGGACGGATTATTTACAACTCTGACTTTGGACGTAAAGGCAGTAACGAAATCGGTCAAGTTGCCGATGCCTCCACAGGTGAGCGCAAAAAGGCATTACGCAAAATCCAAGAAACTGTCCAAGCCACTGGCTACCAACGCCCACCCACCGATCAGCTAGTGGTCTTTGATGGTAGACATCCCACCCGACTCCGCAATAATGGACTATTAACGGTATTAGCATCGGCTGATACTTGGCTCAGTCCTGCGGATATCAAGGATATCGTCAATGAATCGAACTGGCGCGTACGTGACTTTCCTAGCATTGCATGGGTCGGCGAAGCAATGCAAATTGGCTACCATAGCCGCGCCATCTTCCGCCGCCGTAGCCGTAGCAATATGCTCCTAGTCGGCAATATCGAAGAAAATATCTTTGGTATCCTCGGCGGCGTTTTGACCAGCCTTGTTTCCAGCCATCAACCCCAAAAAGCCGAATTTCACATCATCGACCTATCCGATGAAGACGATCGTGGTAGTCACTGGTCAAGCATGACCCTTAATTTCCGTGAAGCCTTCTCATCCTATTTCCCGATCACGATCGCCAAAGACTTCGCCGACAGCGATCGCCACATCAGCAAAGCCAATACTACCCTGCAAAATATTCATGCCGAATTCGAGCGCCGTAAGCAACTGCGAGAAGTCGATCCCGACACTACTAATTTTGGTGCTTCCATCTTTTTTGTGGCAGCGATCGGTACATTAGAGCGCCTCAATAGTTTGCGCCCCACCGTTGACAATCGCGGTAATCCCGATATGTCCGATGATGCTAAGAAATTAATGGCGATCGCCTCTCAGGGTTCAGAACTGGGTATTCATCTAATTCTCTGGGTAGAAGGCATCAAAACCTTAAACCAACTATTTGCAGGAAAAGAGCGCATCTCCCTCAGCAACTTTGACCTACGGATTGGCTTGACCATGCCCGCCGATGACTCCCGTACTTTATTCAATGAAACCTTAGCCACCAGTCTAACTAAACTTCGTGCCTACTTCAAAGATGAAGCCACAGCCGCCAATTTGGAGAAATTCAAGCCCTATGCCGTGCCAACTAAACAGGAATTTGCCATCTATGCAAATTATCTAAGTAAGAAGGCTTAATTTTCGTAGGATGCGTTAGTACAACGTAACGCATCAATTAATCCCAAATGATTAATTTCAAATGATGGGTTACGCGATCGCTAACCCATCCTACAAATTCCAATTACTTACTTAGAAAACACAACAGGAGAACTTTATGGCAAGAGATATCGATGTCAATATTGATGAACTCAGTCGGTTTATCGATGTCTTGGGAAACTTCCAGAGACAGGTTGGCGATGAGTTTAAGGAGCTAGAAGCCAAATGGAAAAAGTGTGACGAGTCTTGGCAAGGTGAATCAAAAGAACGCTTTACCAAAGAATTTGAAGAAACCACAAAAACAACTGAATCCGCTCTTGATGCTGGCGAAGATGCAAAAAAATGGCTAGAGCGTTTTTTAGAAATTGTCGAAGAATTTGAAAGAAATTAAAAATACAGACAAGGGCTTAAGCCCCTTGCTCTCCACAGATAATTACAATTAAAAGAGAACATCATGGCAGCACAAACTACATTCGATCTTGATGACGCAAAGGACTTGCTCAAGCAACTAGAAAATTTCCATGAAGCGATGAAACAAGATTGGTCAAGGGTGGAAAATCAATGGGCAAACCTGCGATCGTGCTGGCATGATGACCAGTACCAGACATTTGAGCCACTCTACGAAAAACTAACTACAACCCATAAAGACAGCCAAAAAGAATCAGAAGAATTTATCTCTTTCATGCGGGAACAAGTTCGCATTGCCGAAGAGCGCAGAGCTAAATTAGGCGCTTTAAAAGGACTTTAGGCTATGGCAACACAAACCAAATTTGATATTGAAGAGGCAAAAGAACTATCTCGACAATTGCAAAATTTGCGAGATGTATTAGATCAAGAATTTAGCAGATTAATAAACCAATGGCATAACCTTGAATCAACATGGCGTGACGATCAGTATTCAGACTTCGTACATGATTTTTGGGAAGAATTTTTAGATAAAACTAAAACTACAATCAAAATTTATGAAAAAACAAGCGAATATTTGGACAGGAAAATTCAAATTACCGAACAGGTTTATGGCTTAGGGGCAATTTCTGAAATCCTCACTGCTAAATTGCCAATTCAAATGGGAAGTCCAAATTCTACATCGGCAAGCAGTCAGTCTGCACCAAATAATCCTAGAGCTACCAACGATTCATCATTAGAGAATCTTCTTAATAGCATTAATAACGGCTTTTATCAGGCGATCGCTAACTTACGCAAAGGTACAGCAAGCGGCATGATCTTCACCACAATATTCCTTGGTGGCTTGATGAAAAATTATGATGAGATTATTGCACCCGCGATCGCCGTTTACGATGAAATGATCGCCAAAAATCCTAACTTACCCGAAGATTCTGCCCCAAAAATAATTACCAAAATTTCTGATGATCTAAAAAAAGAGATCGGGCTTAGTTCTGACCTTGAATGGCTTGATGCTTCGCTTGAAAAACTTGATGCTTCGATGGAAATCTCTCAGAAAAAGAAAGATGAAGAAGATGAGAGGAATCGTAAATTACTAGATTATCCTGAAATAACGGGAGGGAAATAATTGTAGGAGTGGCGATCGCCGATTTTAAAAAAGTCGGAAATCCGTGCGATCGCTCAAAACGATTAAATTAATCCAAACAAGTTAATGGCGATCGCTCGCTTGCGATTCAAGCAAATATTACCTCCCTCAGTCCTAAGATTTTGGTTTAACCTTTCTCGACATACCTTGGTAATTTAGTATCTAAAGTAACAAAATACTGCAAAATACCAGAATTTTTTGCATTGCATATGATCATTTCATTAAGACATCTTCCCTAAGACATAAAGTTATTAGTACAATCCAAGATAGCCGTCGTAAAACCCGAATTACGTCCGAGCTGACTTAGCCCTCTAAATATCCTTTTTGTCCATGATGAATAGCAACGTAGTGAAACAAGGTTTGTACGATCCACAGTTTGAACATGATGCTTGTGGGGTCGGCTTTATCGTACATAAATTAGGGAAAAAATCCCATGCGATCGTCGAGCAGGGGCTGACGATTTTGGAAAACTTGGAGCACCGTGGCGCTTGTGGCTGTGAGACAAATACGGGTGACGGTGCAGGGATTTTGATGCAGATTCCCCATAAGTTTTTGGTAAAGGTCGCCGCCGCCGCAAATATTACTTTGCCAGAGGTTGGTCAGTATGGCGTAGGTATGGTGTACGCTTCGCCAGATCCAGAAGCCCGTCAAAATGGAAGAAAAACTTTTGAGAGACTGGTAGAGTCTGAAGGTTTAAAAGTTTTAGGTTGGCGTGATGTGCCGACCGATAATTCGCCATTGGGGGCGACCGCGCAATCGAGCGAGCCATTCATGCAGCAGGTATTTATTCAGCGATCGCCCGATCTCGCTGATGACCTCGCTTTCGATCGCAAGTTATTTGTAATTCGCAAACTCGCCCACACCAACATTCGCGCCACCAATATCGATTCCTATTGGTATCCCTCTAGCCTTTCCTGTCGCACCATTGTCTATAAGGGGATGTTGATGACGGCTCAAGTCGGACAATATTACGCCCATGACCTGCATGATCCAGATATGGAGAGCGCTCTGGCTCTGGTTCACTCCCGCTTTAGTACCAATACCTTCCCCAGTTGGGAGCGATCGCACCCTTACCGATACATTGCCCACAATGGCGAAATCAATACTTTGCGCGGCAATATCAACTGGATGATTGCCCGCCAGTCAATGTTTGAGTCGGATTTGTTTGGTGATGATATTTCCAAAATCAAGCCCGTGATTAACATTGATGGTAGCGACTCCACGATTTTTGATAATGCTTTAGAATTGTTGGTGCTGGCCGGGCGATCGCTACCTCATGCCGTGATGATGATGATTCCTGAGCCTTGGACAGCCCATGAGTCCATGAGTGATGAGAAGAAAGCATTTTATGAATACCATTCCTGCTTGATGGAACCTTGGGACGGTCCTGCCTCGATCGCCTTTACCGATGGCACGATGATCGGCGCAGTTCTCGATCGCAATGGCTTGCGCCCTTCACGTTACTACGTCACTAAAGACGATCTAGTGATCTTCGCATCGGAAGCTGGTGTATTAGAAATTGAACCTGAACGGATCGAATCGAAAGGTCGCTTGCAGCCAGGACGGATGTTCCTCGTAAATATGGAAGAAGGGCGGATTGTTGCCGATGAAGAAATCAAGCATCAAATCGCAACCGAGTATCCATACCGTGAATGGATTAATCAGCATATGGTGGAGATCGCTAACCTCAAGGATGGTGAAGCGACTGAAGCTGAAGCTATTCCTTTAACTCAAAGACAAATGGCGTTCGGCTATTCCTTTGAGGATTTACGGTTGCTCTTAACGCCAATGGCACGCGATGGCGTAGAAGCCGTGGGTGCAATGGGAGCCGATACGCCATTGGCGATTCTTTCTAATCGTTCCAAACTTCTCTACGATTATTTCCAACAGCTATTCGCGCAGGTAACTAATCCTCCCATTGACTCTATTCGTGAAGAGATCATTACTTCTGCGGAAACTACCATTGGTGCGGAACGGAATTTATTAAAACCTGAACCCGAAAGCTGTCATTTGATCGAGCTAAAGACTCCCATTCTCAGCGATGCCGAACTTGCGAAGTTGAAACATATTAACGAAGGTGGTTTTAAATCGGTTACTCTTTCTACTTTGTTCAATCCTAAAGATGGAGTCAATGGACTAGAATCGGTGATTTCACATATTTGCGAACTAGCAGATCAGGCGATCGCTGATGGTGTGAATATTTTGATTCTGAGCGATCGCGGTGTTGATGCCGCTAATGCGCCAATTCCTGCCTTACTTGCCGTTTCAGGCTTGCATCACCATCTGATCCGCACGGGAACCCGTACTAGAGTCGGGCTAGTCCTCGAATCTGGCGAACCTAGAGAAGTGCATCATTTTGCATTGCTGATCGGCTATGGTTGCGGCGCGGTGAATCCTTATCTTGCCTTTGAAACCATCAAAGACATGATCGATCAACGTCTCTTAGTCAATGTCGAGTTCAAAACTGCGGTTAAGAACTTCATCAAGTCGGCAACTAAAGGCGTAACCAAGGTTGCCTCCAAAATCGGTATTTCCACGATCCAAAGCTATCGCGGTGCTCAGATCTTTGAAGCCGTTGGCTTGAATCAAGATGTGATCAAGAAGTACTTCACTTGGACAGCATCCCGCATTGAAGGCGCAGATTTGGAAGTAATCGCCAAAGAAGCGATCGCTCGTCACACCCACGCCTTCCCCGATCGCCCTGCTAGTGGCAACACTCTCGATGTTGGTGGCGATTACCAATGGCGCAAGGATGGCGAAGCCCACTTGTTCAGCCCTGAAACCATTCATGCCTTACAAAAGGCAGTGCGCGATGGCAACTATGAACTGTTCAAGAAATATTCGAGTTTAGTCAATGAACAGAATCAACAACATTTCACCCTGCGCGGCTTGCTCGATTTCAAATCCCGCGAATCAATTCCCATTGAAGAAGTGGAACCCATTGAATCAATCTTGAGCCGTTTCAAAACGGGTGCGATGAGCTACGGTTCGATTTCTAAGGAAGCCCATGAAGCTTTGGCGATCGCCATGAATCGCATCGGTGGCAAGTCCAACACAGGCGAAGGCGGAGAAGATCCCGAACGTTACACATGGACAAACGAGCAAGGCGATTCCAAAAATAGCGCCATTAAACAGGTTGCCTCTGGTCGTTTCGGCGTAACCAGCCTCTATCTCTCCCAAGCCAAGGAGATTCAAATCAAAATGGCTCAAGGCGCAAAACCAGGAGAAGGCGGTCAACTCCCTGGCAAGAAAGTCTATCCTTGGATAGCCAAAGTTCGCCACTCCACCACAGGTGTCGGCTTAATTTCGCCTCCTCCTCACCATGACATCTACTCCATCGAAGACCTCGCTGAGTTGATCCATGACCTCAAAAATGCCAACCGTGCCGCCCGTGTCAGCGTCAAGCTGGTATCGGAAGTCGGTGTAGGCACGATCGCCGCTGGCGTTTCCAAAGCCCACGCTGATGTCGTTCTCATCTCTGGCTACGATGGCGGTACGGGCGCATCCCCCCAAACCTCAATCAAACACGCTGGCTTACCTTGGGAACTCGGACTCGCGGAAACCCACCAAACCCTCGTTCTCAACAACCTCCGCAGCCGCATAGTTGTCGAAACCGATGGACAAATGAAAACAGGTCGTGATGTCGTGATTGCGGCTCTACTTGGTGCAGAAGAATTCGGCTTTGCCACCGCTCCTCTCGTCACTTTGGGATGCATCATGATGCGCGTCTGCCATCTCAACACCTGCCCCGTTGGTGTCGCTACCCAAGATCCGCAACTACGCGAGAAGTTTACAGGCGATCCCGCCCACACCGTCAACTTCATGACCTTCATCGCCATGGAAGTCCGCGAACTAATGGCGAAACTCGGTTTCCGCACCCTTGATGAAATGGTCGGTCGTACTGAAGTTCTCGAAGCGAAGCAAGCCGTCGAACATTGGAAACTCAAGGGCTTAGACTTCTCGAAGATTCTCTATCAGCCCGAAGTCGGTGAAGATGTCGGTCGCTATTGCCAAATTCCACAGGATCACGGTTTGGACAAATCCCTTGATATGACTGTGTTGTTAGATTTGTGCCAAGCTGCGATCGTTGATGGTGAACCTGTTCAAGAGACTATTCCCATCAAGAATATCAATCGTGCTGTCGGAACCATCCTCGGCAACGAAATCACCAAGCGCCATTGGGAAGGATTGCCTGATGACACTGTACATCTTCATTTCCAAGGTACGGCTGGTCAAAGCTTCGGCGCATTCATTCCCGCAGGTGTGACGATGGAACTGGAAGGCGATACCAATGACTACCTCGGCAAAGGTCTGAGCGGCGGTAAGATCATTCTCTATCCCCACAAAGCTTCGACCTTTGTCGCCGAAGAGAACGTCATCGCTGGTAACGTCGCACTCTACGGCGCAACCAGTGGCGAAGTCTACATTCGCGGTATCGCTGGCGAACGCTTTGCAGTCCGAAACTCTGGCGTAAATGCCGTAGTCGAAGGCATCGGCGATCATGGTTGCGAATATATGACTGGCGGTAAGGTCGTGGTCTTGGGCTTAACAGGACGGAACTTTGCCGCTGGTATGAGTGGTGGTATTGCCTACATTCTCGATGAGTCAGGTGATTTCGCAACACGTTGCAATACTTCAATGGTCGGCTTAGAAAAGCTCGAAGATCCCGAAGAAATCAAGGATCTGAAGCAGTTGATTCAACAGCATGTTGACTATACGGAGAGTGCGATCGGTGAACGAGTTCTCGCTGATTGGAATGCGATGCTTCCTAAATTCGTGAAGGTAATGCCCAAGGATTACAAACGGGTATTGCAAGCGATTAAGGAAGCTCTAGAAGATGGACTGAGTGGTGATGATGCCCTCAACGCTGCTTTTGAAGCCAACTCTCGCGATGTCGCCCGTATCGGTGGCAGCTAATTAACAAGAGGCAAGGGGCTTAAGCCCCTTGTTTTTTAGTAGCGCCCGTTTAGCCACTAGAAAAGAGTGTGAAGATTATGAACAGCAATAGTTTTGAAAATCAACTAAATTCTGATGATGATCTTTTGCCTGAATATAGCTTTAATTATCAGAAGGCTAAACCCAATCGTTTTACTAATCGTAGTGAAGCTAGAAGACTGAATATTGTGGTTTTAGATGAAGATTTTGCAAGTGGTTTACCACATCTTGCAGCTAAAATATAATGAGCATCTTTTTCATGTTTGCTTATGAATAGCCTAACTCCAACGCGGCAGCAGATTATTGAAGTAATTGATAACTTGCCAGAGGATGCTTTCTCTGAGCTTGTTAGTTTTATTGGCTATCTTCGCTACAAGGCTGTTGAAACAAAAACAGCACAACCTCATAACAGTTTTTTACTGTCAATTGCTGGCTTGGGTGCTTCCAATGAAAAAGATGTTTCGGAGAGGGATGAAGAGATTTTAGCAAGTGAAGTAAATCCGATTCGTGGTTGGAGTCTTCATGCAGATGAACAAGGATGACTGTTGTACTTGATACTAGCTTTCTGTTTGCTCTAACGAATTTAACAGATCGTAATCACGATCGCGTTCTGTCTGTAGTGCAAAGTATCAATGAGCGATTACTACTTCCTAGTGTCGTTTTGCCTGAAGTTTGTTATTTGATTGCTTCAAGGTTAGGACATCAGGCGATGCGGAAATTTATTGCTAATTTGGTTGTTAGTGGGGTTCAAATAGAATCGATGACAGCAACAGATTTGGAACGAGTTAATCAAATTTTAGAGCAGTATGCTGATAGTCAACTTGATTTTGTTGATGCGGTAATTGTGGCGATCGCTGAAAGATTAAGTATTACTCGTGTTTTAACTTTGGATCGTCGTGATTTTTCGATTATGCGACCTAGGCACTGTGATTATTTTGAGATATTGCCTTAGAACACGGCGATCGCCAATGATGACGATTTTAAGCCTGTTACAGGGTAAGTTTAGCGGTTTGTTATAGTTCAGGTGTCTAGGCTTCAATGATTGTTTCGTTTGCTTGTAAAGAAACCGAGAAAATTTGGCAAGGTGTGCGATCGCGTAGGCTACCATCAGATATACAAGAAAGGGCTTTACGCAAATTACGTCAGCTTGATGTGTCCGCTAATCTGGAAGATCTGCGCGTACCACCTGCCAATCATCTAGAAGCGATGGTTGGCGATCGCCTCGGACAAAACAGTATTCGCATTACTAAGCAATGGCGACTGTGTTTTGTTTGGCAAAATGGAAATGCTTATGATGTTGAGATTGTTTGATTATCATTAGGAGCAAAGGCAATGGAAAATACTTTACTGCGTAATCCTCATGTTGGCGAAATCTTGCAATATGAGTTTTTAGAAGAATTAGATATTAGTGCAAATAGTTTGGCTGAGAGTTTGCGGTTGCCTTATTTGAGTATTCAACAAATTATTAAAGGTAAAGCTCCGATGACTGCGGATGTTGATTTGCGGTTATGTCGCTATTTTGGGTTGTCGGATGGTTATTTTTTGCGGTTGCATTATGCCTATGAGTTGATGGAAGCCAAAAGAAATTTAGGTGATATATTGCGTCAAATAGTCCCGATTGCAGCATTACATTAGATTATTGTGTCAGTCACTATTTATAAAGCGCCTCAGCCGAATAAAGGCGAGAAATTGTTGCAAAATGGTTTTCAAGTGGAGAATTTTCCGTATAATCCACCCTATGAAGACGGTAAGTGTTATTTTGCTGGCGCTAACTCTAGAAGTTTGGCTGAACAGTATAACCAGAGTTACAAACAGGGTATTTTAGAGGTTACGATAGATCAAGAAACTTATGATCGCCTTTTTAAACCGCTTGAGAGGACTTATCAGGGTGGTTCGTATATCGAGTTACCGATTCCTCATGATTTATTTCCAACTTTAAACCAGTTCCCTAGAGTGTTAAAGCGAAAGTAGCCAATGAATAGTCAACTTTGGAGTCAAGTCAAAACTAAGTATCAGCTTGGGAAGTTAATTTACGGGAAAGTGGAATTTCATGCGCCTTTTGGAGTGTTTGTTGATATTGGGGATGAGAATGTAAAGGGAATTATCCAGATTCCAGATTTTTTGGATAGTGGGGCGATGAGTCCAGAAATGTATCCTGAGATTGGTTCACCTGTGGGGGCGGTGGTGGTTGGCTATACTGAGGATAATCGCAATCAGGTTTGGTTGAGTGTTAAGCCAAGTGTGTTGCAAAAGTCTTTGGTTAAGTTGAGAGTGCCAGTTATCAGTCAAGTGTAAATTTTGGGCGATCGCCAATGATGACGATTTTAAACCTACTGCATGGTAGGTCTGGTTTGTTATAGTTGTGTGTAATGCATTGCAGGCTTGAACATAATGATTGAGTCAAAGTTGGAACTACCAATAGAAACAAGTCCTGATTTAGCTACTGATTTATATGAAGTTGATTTTTATGCTTGGACTCAGGAGCAGTCAGAACTATTAAGGCTCGGTCAATGGCATTCTCTAGACATCGTGAATTTGGTGGAGGAAATTGAGTCGTTGGGTAAGCAGCAAAAACAAGAACTTCGCAATCGTTTGGGTGTTTTGATTGGACATTTGCTGAAGTGGGAGTTTCAAACCGAATTGCGCGGTAAAAGCTGGCGGTCAAACATTATCGAACAACGCGATCGCATCACGTTACATCTAAAAGATAATCCGAGTTTGAAGTCCTATCTCAATGAAGCGGTAATCGAAGCGTATAGATTGTCTTTGTCATTGGTTGTGCGAGAAACACCCTTCGATTATCCCGATTTACCACCCGATTGTCCCTATGCGATCGCCCAAATCCTCGATCCTCAATTTCCAGAAGATTTATTACTATGTTAATTATCAAAATTATTGAGGTTAATCATCAATGCAACTTTTTACTGTTGGTCATTCAAATCACAGCATCAAGACTTTTATTGAGCTTTTACAAAAGCATGAGATTACGGCTTTAGCTGATGTGCGATCGCGTCCCTATAGTCGTTATTTACCACATTTTTGCCAAGCACAGTTAAAGGATTATTTAGAAGCCGACAAAATTCGTTATGTATTTCTAGGACAAGAGTTAGGAGCAAGACCAGAAGACCAAAGTTGCTATGTCGATGGTAAGGCTCTATATGAGAGAATTGCAGCGACTGACTTATTTACAGAAGGAATAAGACGAATCTTAAAAGGTGTAAAAAGTCGGCATAGAATCGCGTTGATGTGTGCCGAAAAAGATCCTTTAACTTGTCATCGAGCAATTTTAGTTTGTCCACATCTCAAGGAATATGATCTAGATATTCAGCATATTAAAAGTAATGGCGATCTAGAATCTCACGGAGATTTGGAAGATAGGATGTTGGCTAAGCATGGATTCAAACAATTTGCAAAACAAATAGAAATTAGTCAACTTTCACTGTTTGATGCTTTGTCTCCTGTGCAAGAAAATGATGATTTAGACCGTGAGGATTGTCTCATGGAAGCTTATAAAAAGCAGGGTAATGAAATCGCTTATGTAGAAACAAAAGGAGAAGTTTATGCTTAGTCAGTCAGTTAAATTATTTACAATGGGCTTTACTCAGAAAAGTGCTGAGCAATTTTTTGATACTTTGATAAAGTCTGGTGTGAAAACAGTTATAGATACAAGGCTAAACAATGTCTCTCAGTTAGCAGGCTTTACTAAGAAAAATGATTTAAAGTATTTCCTTAAACAAGTTGGGGCGATTGATTATGTACATATTCTTGATTTAGCTCCAACTAAAGATATTTTGGACGAGTACAAAAAAAACAAAGGTGATTGGGGGGTATATGAGCAAAAATTTTTAAAACTTATATCAGATCGTCAGATTGAGAAAAAAGTTACACCCGAATTACTCAATCATGGATGTTTGCTCTGTAGTGAGGCAAAACCACATAATTGTCATCGCCGCCTTGTCGCTGAATATCTAAGTAAAAAATGGGAGAATATTAAAGTATGTCATCTGTAAAAAGAATCATTTGCCTTGCTAATTCAAAAAAAGAAGGAGAACGTTGTATTGCGGGGATCAATATTGATACAGGAAAATGGGCTAGACCTGTATGCGATTCTCTGTATCCAAAAGATGGTAGAGTTCCAAAATCTATTTGTCTTGTTAATGGAAGAGAGCCAGAACTATTAGATATTTTAGAGATTCCTCTGGCTGATACAGGAAACAATTTTGATTTTGAAAGTGAGAACTTATCTGTACTAAAAGGACAATGGGAAGTTATAGGCAAATCCAAAGTTCAAGACATTATCCAGTACTGTGATGATGGTGCTATTCTTCACAATTCTTTTAAGCTTGTGTATCCTAAATATCTACAATCATTGCCATTGGATAAAAGAAAAACTCTACAATTAATTAATGCTGTCAGTTTATCAATCAAATCAAGACAAACTAGCAGAGGAGGAATTCAATGGCTAGGTACAATAGTTTCTTCTTCTGGGAATAAATTAGTGGATATCCCTATTACTGATCCCATATTTGTTAAGAAAATTGAGTCTGGTTATCAGTCTAATGGTAATTATTTAATTACTATGAGTCTAGGTATGCCATATAAACCAGATAATTGGGACGGGGATGAAGCACCTTGTTGGAAATTGATAGCTGGGGTAATTGAAATTATTGATTCTAGTATCACTTCTCAAAACTATTCAAGTAATGTCATTAATAATAGTGCTGAGATTCAATGGTCACGATATTGTATTTCCAATACCTGTTATCCATTTGCTTTGACACAAGACAATCAATCTATTGTAGGTTGTAGTAGTGACTATGATTTACAAACAGTCAAGTTTTGTAGTTTGACAGATTATAAAATGGGTGTTTTCTGCAACATATCCAAAATTCAAAGAATAAATACTAAGTATTTTGAGCCAGTTAATATTAGCAAAGATGGTGAGGTAATTGCCATTTCTAGCTATTATCTTCAGAGTCAGCAAATTGAATTTTGGAATACAACAAATGGAGATTTTTTATATAGCTTGTCAGGACATGATATAGGACTTCCCTTATCTGAATATTATGACTTTCAGGAAGATCCTACATATGAAACTTGCTTTGTGGAATTTATTACAAAAGATAAGGTTGTTATATGGAGTTATTACGGAATTGGTATATGGGAATATGGAAAAAAATATCGTCAGCTAATTTCAGAATTCCAGCCAAGCCAAGGTTATTACATTGCCTGTTCTGAAAACTTTATTGCCGTAGTTTCTGAAACACCTTCTCAAGAAGTATTAATATTTCGCGTCAGTGATGGAGAAATCACACATAAAGTTACAACAACTTCTAATGCACCCATTTCCTGCTTGGCAATCAGTAAGGATTCACATTTGTTAGTATTTGGCGATTCAGAGGGTAGATTAACTATTTATGATATTAGAAATAGAAGATCAATCAATTATTTTATTGCACACTCTGAAAGCATTGATGAAATTACATTTAGTGATGATTGTGAAATATTCGCAACTGTTTCAAATCAAAGTCCAGCTACAGGTCATGAATTCACAAAAAGCAATATAAAATTGTGGAACACTTCTAATGGGAATTTAATTTCAAGCATAGATGAATATGCAAAAACAATTGATTATTTAAGATTTAATATTGATGCTTCTATGCTGATTGCTGGTACAAGTAGAGATATTATCATCTTCAGAAAGTTTGATAATATGGATGCTTATGACGATGCCCCTTTTTAGTAAAGCTCACTGAATATTTTGGCAATGAACTTAGTAACATTTTCGGTGATCGCTGTTTGATATTGTTGGTTATGCTAGGGGCGATCGCTTGTGGGGTGAAAGAGTGGATATTTTAGGCGATCGGTGTTTGATGTTATTGGTTTGTTGAGGGGCGATCGCTTGTTTGTGAAAGTATGGATATTTTAGGCGATCGCTTTTTGATGAGATTAGGGGCAATCGCTGTTTGATGTTGTTGGTTTATTGAGGGGGCGATCGCTTGTGTGGTGAGAGTGTTGATGTTTTAGGCGATCGCTTTTTGATTGAGATTAGAGGAGATCGCTTTTTGATGTTGGTTTGTTGAGGGGCGATCGCTTGTGGGGTGAGAGTGTAGATATTTTAGGCGATCGTTTTGTGATTGAGATTAGGGGCGATCGCTGTTTTGTTGTTGTTGGTTTGTTGAGGGTGCGATCGCTTGTGGGGTGAAAGTAGGGATATTTGAGGCGATCGCTTTGTAATTTGGTAATGGAGAGCGATCGCCTTATCTTTTAAACAGAAGAGAAAAAGTGATACTTTGTTCTATTTAACCTATGGAAGCAATCCGCTACCACCGCCAATACCTAAGCGATCGGCAACACTAGCGGTAATAGGAAGTAACGTAATCAACATCCAAAAGAGAGCGACTATCCCTAAAGCTTCGCGATCGCCATCAAGTTCTGAAAGTTCATTGAGCATAGGACGTTCCAAATCTCTTAATAGAATTAAGATAATTCCTCCCCAATAGAGAGCGAGTGGATTAATGACCGTAGCAATCACTAGGAAAATCAGGGTTAATACCGTCGTCCAACTTGCCGTACGTCTTCCATAAACCGATTGAACAATCCTGCCACCATCTAGCTGACCTGCGGGCATCAAATTCAGGGCAGTGATTACCGAGCCAAGCCATCCGAGAACCACTAAAGGATGAATCGAAATAAAACTATCCTGTAACGCATTCCCAAGAAATAACTTCGCCAAGGTTCCAGCCAATACGGAAGCTTGAAAAATTTGACTGGGAATATCGATGCTTCCCATCCCGATCGCAGATAGACGCAAACCAACCAGAAGCAAGATCAAAGAAACCAATCCACTTACCAAAGCTGGCGCGATCGCAATATCAAACAGAGCAACTCGATTGGGTAATGGCGAAGAAATCCGACTGAACGCCCCAAAAGAACCTAATTGGGAAGAAGGCAAAAGAAACGGCAAACTCATCGTAACTTTATATTTCTTTGCCATCAGACGCATCGCTAGCTCTCGCAGCCCTAAAATTGCGCCAATACCTAAGGCAAAGGGCAAACCGATGAGATATTCTTGAGGAGATTGCACAACGGGAATCCCGCCTACTAAAGCACCCAAATTTAAAGCCGTATAGCCATTGGCAAAAATCAGTACCAAAATCAAGAGCCTTTGCGGAATCGTATTGTTATCCACATTACTAACTCGGCTAGGCAAAACGATTACTACGGGCTTGCGATCTTGACCTTCAACCAAAAAGAGGTTGTACCGATCGCCAAGGCGATCGTGCAAGGATTTAGTCAGGCGATCATGGACGACATCAGGCTCACCCCGTAAATTACCCTTAAAAATAGCCCCTTCTTGGTAGGGAATGGTTTCGGTAACGTAGTAGGTTTCGATTCCAAAAATCCCCTGTATCAGCTTCATATCTTCCGCAGGCAAAGACTTAAAAAGTTTTAACTGGTTCTTTCCCTGTGACATTGCCAAAGCAATTGGAGTCTTAACAGGTAGATCGTTAGCCAGATTGTCTTGAGAATTTGGGCGATCGCTACCAGTCACTTCGATGCCTTGTTTGAGCTTTTGCTCGATCGCTGATTTTTCTTCAGACACAATCTTGCGTAATTGGTTACTGATAGCAACATAGGCGATCGTCGAGCCTAGCAACAAAAATAATAGGGTTGTGAAATTTATAAAAACACCTAAAACAAACAAGCCAAAATAGATGAGCCAAGGAGCCATGAGTGCTACAAATTGCAGCCAAGACAATAGCCCCAGCTTACCAAACTTGCGGGAACGAAAATATCCCCAACCCAGCAAAGCAAGGGTAAGTACTAATACAGAGATCGGAAGAAGTGGATTTGACATCATAAAAATAAATTACAGGAAATCGCAGGAATTCTCGAAGACAAGCCACAATTCCCTACAATTTTTAAATAAGGCTTTTAAATAAGGCTTTATAAATGTGGAATTCTGTATATCCACTTTAGCGACAAACCGCAAACTATGTACGGCTACAGTTTCTTACAGCAATTATCGATCAAATGAACCATAAGGAAATTTTTGAAAGCGTTGCTTCGCAACGCTTTCAAAAATTTCCTTGGTTTGTTTGATTGGTAATTGTTGTAACATTCAACGCTCAAATATAAAGAAAATCTTTAAAAACTTACTTTCTATTACAGCAATTTCTGATCAAAAGAACTATATGAAATTTTTAAAAGTCTTGTTTTGCAACACTTTTAAAAAATTTCTTAGTTCGGATTTGAGCGCAAAGCACTCTAAGATGCTCAATCTGAACAGAATTAAGAACGTTGGTGTAAGTATAAAGGCTTATAGGAATATTTTAAATTTAAAAGATTCCGATATCCTCCAACTATTCAGCAGTCAAATGCTTCAACTCACCAACTCTCAAAGCATAGTGAAATGGCATATAAAATATCAAGCGGCTGTGTTGCCTGTTCATCCTGTATAGCTATTTGTCCTATGGGCGCAATTTCGATTCAGCAGGGTAATTACTGGATTGATCCCGCCATCTGTAATAACTGTGAAGGATATGCTCCCGAACCTCTATGTGTTAGTGCCTGTAATATTGGTGCTTCTATACCGTTACAGCCCAAAAAAGGTAGAGTAAAGGCGATTGAGAATCATTTTAAGATTAGTCCTAGCCTATTTGCGAATGGTGTTAGTACTCCCTTTAGCTCGGCGATCGCTGTTTGGGAAGCCTGCAATTTACTTGCGCAAAGGCGATCTCTACCTTGGTCATTGGATGAATCGGGGACTCTCGTATACGAGCGATCGGTCAGTCAAGGCAAAGGCAAAATTAGTTTGCGATTGAATAATATTATTAATTTCAGCTATCCACGATCACACCTTGAAGCCCAAACGATCCTTGCTTCAGATACGCTTGATATTCGTGCAACCTGTATGCACTTAATCTATGCAGCCTACGCCACAACTTTAGAGAAGCCTTGGGAGCGAGAATTCACCATCAGTGATAGTCAAATTGAAGAATATCTAGGTTGAGATAAGCGCAAAGATTTAACAAAATCAACGAAGTTGAATCTAATTAAAAGCCTTGCTACACAGCCTTGCTGGATTACCGCCCAAATTGATTGGCCAAAGCAGGGAAAAGTGGAAGCCTTCTCTCTACCTGAAAGTCCTCTCTGGAATTTGTTAGAAGTTGTGCATCACTTTCAAGAGGATGAAGAAGGATGTAAGCACCTTGTGGGACTCACTTTTAGGGTGCAAGCAGAGATGTGGTCAAAACATTTTCTCAACACGAAAGAATGCCATTCAGGCAGTACCTTTTATCAATATAGTCACTTACCAAAATCACTGCTAGGCGCTATCATGAGCATCTGGCAACAACATGAAGGTGCTGCCAGAATGATGCTCTGGTTGCTATTTAAAACCCGTATGGGAGATCAGCAAAGAATAATGGTTAGGAATGAGAAATAAATAACTTATGCATTTCAGTTATTTTGAGGAATGGCTCTATAATTCCATTTAGGAAGATATTCATCAAAAATGATAGGTAGATTTTCCTTGAAACCATCAGCGACTTCTCTACCTTTGGCATAGACCTTATCCATAAGATTGACAACTACACTCAAGCCAGTTTTGGTAGAAGTTTTTTCAATGAGGGATTTTACTAACTCAATACTGGTAAAAATAGCTCCCTGACAAGCTCTGGTCACATGAGGAAATAAACGATGCTCAATGGGGTTGAATTTCGATGTATAGGGAGGATAGAGAGTGTAGAGTATTTTGTGTAAAGTCTGGGATATATACAGAGAGATAATCTAGACACCCAATAACTAACACTAAAACCGATGAATATAGGCAAAGAACTGCTCGATGAATTGCTAGAAAGAATGTAAAACACCACCCGACTTATTCGGAGAAGGAGGAATCCTAGAAACAACTAACCACCGCACTAGTGGAGCGAGCCTTGGAAGCAGAATTA
>NZ_ALWB01000027.1 GCF_000332215.1 Pseudanabaena biceps PCC 7429 | reverse complement strand
GCCGCCAGTCAATTCTTGGGGTTAAATGTAGCTAAATAACTCAGAAAAGCTGCGGCGCACGCGCAGCGTGCGCCGCAGCTTTTAGGGTTTTATATGGTAATTAATAGTAATTGCGATCGCGATAATTTACTAATTTCACTAAATAACTAAGAGATCGATTTACCTATGGCAAAGCTAGAGCGCCTCATCATGATGGCGGAAGATGAACTAGTGCAGTACAGTACTCCCGCCCGTAAAATCGAAAAACTGCGTCAGAAGATCGGTCTATTGCTAAATGTTGCCGAACAAAAGCAAGTCAAAGCCGAACTACTTGCAACTCTACCCACCAATGATATTAGCCAAATAGTTGAAAAAAATCGTCAAACTGTTTCCTTACCTTTTTGGGGAATTGCAGGACTAGGACTACTATTGGGAATATCAATGAATCAACCCGTCGATTTTATTGCCACCATTATGGGCACAATTATCGCGATCGCTTTACAGAAATGGGGTTGGCAACTTCAAGCCAAACGCCTCGTACTCCAGACCATTGAAGATATTGAAGAACGCACCAAACAATAATTGAATACAAATTGAATGCAATAAGTTGCTAGGTGTAATTAAATATAAAACCCTAAAACCTGTAGCGAGACAAATAAAACCCAAAAGATGAGTGGCGGCGCTTTGCGCCGCCACTCATCTTTTGGGTTTTATTTCCTAAGCAAACCTTATGTTGCTATATATTAAAAGACTGTGTAAGTAGCAAGGCGCAATTAAATATAAAACTCCAAAACCTGTAGCGCACGCGCAGCGTGCGCTACAGGTTTGGATTCTGGGTTTTAATTATGCCCAGCTACTTAAACAATGCAGCCTTTTAATATACTCACAGTCAATGCTACAAGTTGCCCTCATTTATCCCGAAATCCCGCCCAATACTGGCAATATCGCTCGTACCTGTGCCGCTACAAATACACACCTCCATTTAGTAGAGCCTTTAGGCTTTGAAATTAACGATCGCCAACTCAAGCGGGCAGGTATAGATTATTGGGAATATGTAAACGTCACAGTCCATCCGAACATTGAATCTCTACGCCAAGCATCTCAAGATGCTCGATGGATCTGCTTTAGTACTCGCGGAGCCACAAACTTTCGTGAATTTCAATTTCAAGATGGGGACTGGCTCCTATTTGGCAGTGAGTCAAAGGGATTACCCGAAGAAGTCGTCATCAACAATCCTGCGGTGTATATTCCGATGGAGCATCCTAAAGTCCGCAGCCTCAACCTGTCAGTAAGCGCTGCCCTCGGATTATTTGAAGCCCGAAGACAATTAGGACTTAATTAGAACGCTCAGCCCCCAAGGGTTACCGATTTTTACTTTGATGGCTTAAGTAACTAAGGAATCATAAGTTGCTTTAAATCCAGCACTCTGTAAGGACTTAACGGCAGTTTCTTCATCCTCGACCCAGAACTGATTGCCGAGGCGGACTAGCTTGGGCATATATTCGATCGCGGCAATGACGGGAATTTTAGCCGACCGATCGGGTTCATTTTTGTTGTAACTAGAATTGCCATAATGGGAATTGCCTTGGGAGAAATTACCATTATTCGGATTGGGGTTTAAAGCCTGTTTGAGTTGTTCTAAAACTTGGCGATCCCTTGCCTGTTCACGAGTAAGCTCAACTCTGACCATCCTTACCGACTCAATTGGCTGCATATTATCCACAATCAATTGCGTCTGTTCGTCGCGGCGATCGATTTTTCCCCACACCATCAAGCGTTTGTCTTTCTCAAGCAGATGTTTCACCTTATCAAAGGTTTTCGGAAAAACTACTGCCTCCGTACTGCCTGTCAGATCTTCAATCTGCAAAATTGCCATGCGATCGCCTTTTTTAGTAACGACTTCTTTGATATCAAGAATTAAGGCGATCGCCGTAACCATCTTGGTTTCTGAAGAGTCAGGAATATCGCAAAGATTAATGGGAGCCATTAATTTTGCCGAACGACTAACTCCATTCAGAGGATGATCGGAAATATAGAAACCAAGTAATTCTTTTTCAAGACGTAGTTTTTCTTGGGAGGAATAGTCCTGTACGGGAGAAGACTTGGGAGCGGTATCAAAGGTTTTAGTATTACTACTTTCGCCAAAAAAATCAAAAAGATTACCCTGTCCTGAAGCTTGCTCCTTAGCACGGCGTGAAGCCCATTCCATCGTCATGTCCAAATCATTCATCAATTGATGACGATTTGGCTCTAGCAGGTCGAGGGCTCCCGTCTGAATTAAGGCTTCTAAGGCTTTTTTGTTAAGCGATCGCGAATCCAGACGGCTACATAGATCCGCAAGCGAAGTAAACGCTCCTCCTTCTTGGCGAGCCTGTAAAATCGCAGCGATCGGTCCCGCACCAAGATTTTTAATCGCTGCCAAACCAAATAAAATTTGCTGCCCGCGTGGGGTAAAATCTTCCCCCGAGCTATTGACATCAGGTGGAACCACAGGAATTCCCATGCTACGGCAGTTGGCAATATATCGCTGCACCTTGTCTTGGTCACCACTGACCGAGGATAGCAGCGCCGCCATATATTCAACAGGATAATTTGCCTTGAGATAGGCAGTCTGGTAGGTTACATATCCGTAGGCTACACTGTGAGACTTGTTAAAGCAATTTGAGGCGATGCAACCATTAGCTAATAAAAAATTATGATCGCGAGCTAAGCCAATATCGAAAACACATTGCCCCCCCAACGATTTGCGACTGACGATTTTCATCTTGATGATTTATTTTATGACTTATTTTTTATGACTTATTTTTTATGATTCAAAAAGTAGGGCTCAACAAAAATATATCTGCCGTTAAGTCATTTCCCAATCCAATGAAATAAGGAGTTGTATCCCCAACCCGCTACACCTCACTTGCCTGAAAACTTCTACAAACAGCAGATATATTGTTAAACCCAACTTAACAGTTTGATGAATTTTAGTGGATTTTAGTGGATTTTTAGCGCACTTATGGCTCGAAGCCTTCTAATTCAGGCACTTCCGCCACTAAATGCACGCCTTGAATGTAAAGAGAACGACCATATTTACCAACATTCTCTAATCGCAACTTACCACCTTGCTTTTTGGCTTGAACGGCCATATCGATCGCCGCACCTACACCTCTACTGACAATCTTGGTCACTCCTTCAAAATCTAAGACTATCGCTACTAGCTTACGATCGATAAACGGTTGTACAGCTTGTCGGAAATAGGGCACTGTGGTTACACTCAAAGCACCATTCAGTTTGAGAATAACTTGATCGCCGTCAATTTGTTCGACGATCTTGAGTTCATCTTGTAAAAATGAGGAATGAGTCATGATTGGAGAATGGGTTTGTGGACAGACAGAAACTTACTCATGCGAACGGTTGTACCTTGATTAGTAGACTCGATCTCGACCTTATCAACCAGTGCTTTGATCATATGTATACCAAAACCGCCGTTTTTGACACCAATCTCGGATATCAAATCAAAATCAGGGGGTGGTACACTATCAACATCAAAACCTGATCCACGATCGTGGACTTCTACAACTAGGCTAGTATGTGCCGCGAAAACTACAACTTCCACGTCAAGATCAGATGTACTGTAAAGAACTGCGTTAACTAAAGCTTCCGTAAGAGCTTGTACGACATCTTGCACAGCATCGGGACTAAACCCCATTTTTGTAGCGAGTACTTCGACCGCTGCGATGGGAATGTCCTCGATTCCCTCAACGGGTGGAATTGAGATTCGCAGCTTTAAAGGCTTCTCACTCATGGGGAGTCATTCTGTAGCTTTGATTAGCTTTGCCAGATGTAATATACCACACGTTTTTAGCCTATGTTAGCAAAACCAATTATTTTTTGATAAAGCTTTGACAAAAAATTGCGCAAATCCAATTGGATTAAGGATTACAGATATCGTCAATTCTCAAATCACAATTGCAGATTTATATTAGCAAAAAACTGTAAATAGCTAAAGCAATATTTCTCTCAAAGTTAGCTTAACATCTATTTTTTATATCTCTAGCAATTCTAAATGATTTAAGAAATTTACTCATATTTGTCGCTAAGTGTAAGTAGCTGAGCATAATTAAAATCCCGATCTAACACCTGTGGCGCACGCCGCAGGTGTTAGGATTTTATATTTAAACAAGAGAAGATTGGGGCTTCGCACCACCACTCATAATTGGGTCGATATCAGTCATGCGTTCCCGAGCTTCTAATCACTTCAGCAATTGAGGCGATCGAGGCGGAGGCAATAATTAGTAATACGCTTAGGGCATTTAATTCTGGTGTTACCCCTCCATTTCTGAGGGAGGAGAAAATCGCGATCGGTAATGTAGTGGAACCAACGCCTGCGGTAAAATAGGCAATCACAAAGTCGTCCATACTCAGAATAAATGCGAGGAGACTGCCCGACAAAATCCCTGGCAAAAGTTGGGGCAGTAAAACTCGAAAAAATGCTTGGACGGGAGTAGCCCCTAGATCTAACGCCGCCTCCTCTAGTTTCGGATCGATCGTCGCAAGTCGGCTGGAGACAACTACGGCAATATAGGCTAAGCAGAAAACAATATGGGCAATCACAATTGTGACAAGACTGAGTTGAATCTTGATTGCTGCAAAAAATACAAGGGTTGCCACTGCGATCGCAATGTCAGGAATAATTAAGGGTAAGTAGGTAGCTCCTCGATATAGATTTTTTCCTGGAAAATAATACCTTGCCAATCCAACGGCGGTGAGCGTACCAAGGACTGCGGCGACGGATACTGCCGTTAAAGCAACGCTCAGGCTATTTTTTAATGCTGCTAATAGGGTGGGATTTTGCAGAAACTTGGCATACCATTCCCAAGTAAAACCCGTCCATTGTGATGGGGAGGGAGATTTATTAAAACTAAAAATAGTAAGAACGGCAATCGGCAAGTACATATATAAAAAGGCAATCAAGGCATACCAAGTTTGCCAACGCTTAATGGGAGCCGCATTCATTTCATTCGCCATCACTCACCACCCTGCGATCGCCATATTTGAGTAGCAAAGCAATGACAATTGTGACCGCAAGGATCAAGACCATACTCAAGGCGGAACCAAACCCCCTGTTACTACTTGCCCCCAAAAATTGCAATTCTATAATCGAGGCGATCGTCCGACTTCCAGGACCGCCCAAGAGTTGAGGATTTATGTAATCGCTAAAACTAGTAATCGACACTAATGCAAGCCCCGCAATAATACCTGACGAGACTTGGGGAATAGTAATCTTCCAAAAAGTTTGGCGCGAATTTGCACCAAGATCGGCGGCGGCTTCTAATAAGCGCAGATCAAGTCGTTCGAGCGAGGTATAGAGCACCAAAACCATATAGGGCAGATAGGTATAGATCATGCCAATAATTACACCCTCAGCTTTGTTCAGGACATTGATCCCTGATAGCCCCAGAAAATTTAAAAAGCTATTTAAAACTCCTGTGGGACGCAAAATGGTAATCCATGCATAGGAGCGCAAGAGGGACGAAGTCCATAGAGGCAACACAAATAGCACAAGTAAAATGTTCCGCCAACGCTTGGGCACGATCACGGCAAGCCAGTAAGCCACGGGAAACCCTAAGAGCAAACAAAAGGCTGTAGTAATAATTGCATACAGCAGCGATCGCCATACCACTACAAGATAGATAAAGTTACCACCGACATACTCAAATACTCTTTGGTAGTTATCTATGCCAAACGAAGTTTTACCAAAGGGGACAAAGCTTTGAATTAAAATAAAAACAGTTGGGACAATAAGAAATACCACCAGCCAAAAGCCACTGGGAAACAGTAAGGCTAAAGGCTCAAGCCATGTCAAGCGCCGAACTGCTTTGGAGTTTGGCTCGCGTTTAGTCTCTGAGGGGCTATTCACAGGCATAGTTAGAAGTAAAGAACTCGGGAGTCAACACCTTGCGATCGCAAATAGCGCGATACAGATTCCGCCGCATCACGACTTTGATAAGCACCTGCATGAATATAAGTACCACGCCCAGAATTTGTAAAAAAGGCATTAGGCACATATTGACGAACCCTTGCTAACAGAAATTGGTTATTAACAGGAGCGGGGATAGCGGCAACATAGCGAAAGTTTGGATTCTGAGTTGCTTGAGGTAATTGGGTATCATTGCTATAGCTAGTAACTGTCTGAGGTGACAGCGCATAGTTAGTCGTTGTCGTCGCATCAGAAGTTGTCGTCGCCGCAACTGGAGTCGTGGTAGGAATAAATCCTGTTTGTGGCTGCACATAGCCTGACTGGACTACTTGGGTCTGGGGTACAACGGACTGAGTTACAACTTGTCGAGTTTCTGGAACCAAGACCTGTTGCCATCGAGGAACTAAAACTTGCTGGGTTTGCACTTGAGGGACAACAGCACTGGTAGCGATCTGTTGATATTGAGGATTAGTATAAACGATTGTCTGTTGTGGTACCGAACTGAAGACTTGAGGCTGGGAATCGGGCTGGGAGCTTACGGGTTGGGGCGTTGTAGAGTTTTGTTGAATAACAACCTGCTGAGGGGTTGCCGAGGTAGTAGAACTGGCGGAGTCAGTAAAGGGGACTTGGACGTTACTTTCCTTTCCACCCGTGGATTTAAAGTACTTTTGGGCTGACAATCCAGATTGTTGCAGGGAGATCGCTAAGCTATCAGCACTCGTCTCTGAGTTAAATGTGCCAGCTTGGATCGCAGGTTGATCGTTGATTTTTGTAGGAAAAGCAGTTGGTGCAATCGTACGAACTTTTTGTAATGTTGCAGAATCGTTACCTGCAACGAAGATCACGAAACGGGCTGATGCTGATTGCACGATCGCGCAGGAGACGATCATTACAGTTCCGAAAATACTAGCCTTTCTAACCCAGTTCACAACAGTACATCCTCACACTTGAATGTAATAACGGTTAAGTTTAACGCAACTAGATAAAGCGATCTTTATAAAGCGATCTTTTTTCTAGTTAAAATGATTTGGTTTATTTAAGCACCTATTCATCAAAAATATGTCGATCTGCAATAGATTAGGATCCAAGATGCTAAGCGATATCCATCCTAATCTATTCACGGAAAATATTCACAGAAAATATTCACGAAAAATATTCACAGAAAATATTCACAGAAAATATCAATAACAATATGGAAAAAATTAAAACGGGCTTAAATATTGCAATCTTTGTCTTTTTAGCGGGTTTTATTGGGCTTGAAGTATGGACATTGATATCCCACTTCCTGAAATAAAACCTGCGGCGCACGCTGCGCGTGTGCTGCAGGTTTTAGGGTTTTATATTTGGTACTTCATTAAATCGCAAGTCCCTTACTTAAAACAGTAAAAGAGATGCATTACTGCATCTCTTTTACTGTTTATGCCTTGGGTGCGGTACTCCGAATTTCCGAATAAAAGGTGGAAGACTTAACTTGACGATCAGTTTGACGATCAGTTTGGCGATCGCTGCCCCGATCACCCTGCAACAACGTAGCTACGCGAAATCTTAAATTAGGATTACCATACCAAATCCGTTCTTCGATCGCTGCATGGGCTGTTACCGTTTGAATTGTTAACGCTTCATCTGCCCCAAACTCGTACACCCCTTTACCCAGCTTGGTCAAAATCACGCCTTTGCTCGGCATCTCTGGATCGGGAACGGGAACGAGCAAAGCATTTCCCTTAGGCTTATTACTATTGAGGGATTCTTCCTCCCATGAGATTTTGATAGGAAGCACCACAGCATTTATATCAATGTCATGGCTCTGACATGTGGCAATTAGTTCTGGGTCATTAAGGCTTAACGAAGTTATCTCAATCACTGAACGGCTATCATTACCATTGCCCTCACCAAATTGATGATCGCTGCGTTGCGATCGCCAGCGACCGACAAAGAGTTCGAGAAACTGATGAATATCCATTAGTGAAAATATAGTGAAAATATAAAAATAGTTAATTTTGACACAAATTTTATAGCAATTTGCAGTCAAAGCAAAGGGGACGCATTGCGCCCCCTTTGCTTTCTAGACTTAAGAGTAAGGAAATGACCTCGCTCTTGCAGGTTCGATTTAACGACGAGGAACTAGACGTTCGTAGTCAAGGTTTTGTGCAGATACAGGAGTGGAGTTCACGGGGTTCGCATTGATGCTGCGAGCCATATTCAAGAACAAAGCTGGATCGCCAGTTTTTGGTGCTCTGTCGGTAACCACATAGCTGCGAACTGTATTCTGCCAAACAAGTTGAGGGAAGCCCAATTGCGCACGATGGTAAGCATCGTAGCGAGGAGACTTGATATTGAAAGGTACTTCACCGATCGCTTGACTGGGCAGAACGCGACGACGTTGGTAAGGAAGGGTATCATCACCGAAAGCTTCAAGATACTCATCGCTGTTAAGCAAGGCATCAATGAAACCTTCAATCCCTTTGGTAGCTACCACAATTGACCAAGCAATTTTTTCTTTTTCGCTGTAAACATCACGACCAAGAACACGCTGTACGGTTTGCTCGACAAAGCGATAATTGCTGTTTTTTTCGTAAAAACTTCTTCTATAGGTGTCGGAGAGAATTAGTCCTCGTACAAATTGTCTGACTGAGATATTGCCAGATCGCAATTGCGATTCGAGTGTGACTTCGCGATCGGTTGCAAATGCGTGGAAGAAAATTTGTCGATAAGCAGCTTCGATCAAATCATCCAGCTCAGTGCTAGAGAGCAGGTTTGCAGTGTTATAGATGCGAGGTGAGTTGTCACTACCGACTGTAAACCCAGCGACGCGAGAATTTTGCGATGCTGGAGCGTAATTCAACAAAGGAAGCGCCACGTTTAAATCTCCAAAATATTATCGAAAAGTTATAAAAATACTTATTCCCAAATTTTTATAGCGCTCCTAAATGATTGATGTTTTTGGCGGTTATAGGAGATGCATCGATAAAATGCTTCTCTTACAACTCATTTAGGATGGCTACTGTGATGTTCAATTTTGCCATAGGACATTTTGAATATCACAAAACCTAAATTTATGTTGGCAGACGGTTTTGACAGTTTTGACATTGCTTGTGTCAAAAAGCAACCCGTAATCCAATGAGTTTAGGACTAAATAAGCTAAATAAAATTACAAGAGGCTAACCTCTAGTCAATGATAGGATAGGCGAAATTAGCTAGTTCTACTTCCTTCATATAAGTTTACCTTTATTAAGGTTGCTCATCGTTTTATGGGATACATCACGGAGCTAAAAATTCTGCTATATTTCGCAATCACTAAGTTATCCCCATGATTTTTACATATCGCAAGTTCGCCGATCGCTTTTGGACATGGCGGGGTTATGAGATTGGTTATTGTGCGGAGGGGCTGACAGAAAATTTAGATAAACCCGCACTGGTTTTAATTCATGGGTTTGGCGCTTCGGTAGGGCATTGGCGAAAAAACTTGCCTGTTTTAGCGCAAGAATTCCGAGTTTATGCGATCGATCTGGTGGGTTTTGGGAGTTCGGCTCAGCCTAACCCCAGCAATCTTGCCTACACTTTTGAAACTTGGGGACAACAGGTTGCCGATTTCGTGCGTGAGGTAGTCGGCGATCGCGCTATTTTAATTGGAAATTCCATCGGGGCAGTTGTGGCGATGCAGGCGGCGATCTATGCCCCCGATCTGATCGTCAAGACAGTATTGATTAATTGCTCATTGCGCCTATTACAAGAACAAAATCAATTAGCTATGCCTTGGTTTAAGAGAGTCGGGGTGAAGGTAGTGCAGAATATTTTGGGTGTAAGGGAGATCGCCAAATTATTTTTTGATCGGGTACGTCAGCCACGATCGGTAAAACAAATTCTGTCGCAAGCCTACTTTCATAAAGAAGCCATTACCGATGAATTAATTGAGATCTTAATTAAGCCCGCCCAAAATCCTCATGCTGTTGATGTATTTATGGCTTTTGTGCGCTATTCCCAAGGACCTAGACCAGAAGACCTATTAGCCATTTTGCCCTGCGATGCGATCGTGCTGTGGGGCGATCGCGATCCTTGGGAACCCATTAGCCTAGGTCGCGCATCTTTTACAAAATTTACTGCCGTCAAAGAATTTATGGCGATCGCTAATGCAGGGCATTGCCCGCAGGATGAAGTACCAGAAGTAGTAAATGAGATCTTGCTAAGAGTTCTCGCACTATAAGGTTTGATTAATGAGTGGCGATGCTTCGCATCGCCACTCATCTTTCGGGTTTAATACTCAAGTTAAGAAATGGCTATGCCATTTCTTAACTTGGTAAATAGCTAAGCCAAACCCAAAGAGCGTAACGCCCGCGTAGCGGGCGTTACGCTCTTTGGGTTTGGCTTACTTATGCTTAGCTACTTAATTAATAGGTTCTTTTGCCCGTTGCCAAACGGGAAAGAATACTTGTTATCAAAATCATCACAACTAAAACCAAGGCTCCAGCCCAAGCAAGTTGCTGCTGATTGATAAACTGAGGACCTCCAGGCACAATTGAGAAGTTATAAACAAGTACGCCCAAGGACGCAGTTTTCTCCAAAACTCCATTTGCCCAATACTGACTGAAGAGCGCAGTAAAGATTAGAGGAGCTGTTTCACCCGCAGCCCTAGCAACTGCAAGCATTGCCCCTGTAACGATCGCAGGTAATGCGGCTGGCAAAACCACAAAAAATACAGTTTGGAACTTCGTAGCACCAACCCCAACTGCGGCTTGGCGAATTTCATCGGGTACGAGCTTTAGGCTTTCTTCGCTCGTGCGGACGATAATGGGGAGCATCAGCACCGATAGAGCTATTCCTCCAGCGACAGCCGAAAAACCTAGCCCAAGGGACAAACCACCCTTAATGACGACAATCCCATAGGTAAACACACCAACTACGATCGAAGGTACACCGCTCAAAACGTTGGTTGCAAAGCGAATCCAAAAAACGATCTGATTTTTGCCGCCAAACTCGGAGACAAAGATCGCTGCCATCAGTCCAAACGGCACGCTAATTAGGGCGGCAATGCCAACCATTACCAATGTACCGACAATCGCATTACCAAAGCCACCGCCCGAAAGCCCAGGGGCTGGGGGTAACTGCGTAAATACACCCAAGTCAATGCGGCTCGCACCTTTAAAGATGACATAGGAGAGAACAGCAACCAACGGCAGTAGGGCGATCACGGCCGCACTAACCGTCAATCCTGTCATCAAATTACCAAAGAGATTGCGAGGAGAAGAAGAATCTCTTACTAAGTTCCCCATAGGGATTTTAGGCGTAGCAAGATTTTGAGGTTCAGCTGTCATATTTTAGTAAAAATCATTGAAAAGTAGAGAAGTCTGAGGAGCAGAGGCTTAATACCAATTCCCAAAATGGCAACGCCATTTTGGGAATCTCAAAACCTTACTGGGTTTGTTTTTTAATTCACTGAAGTGTTGGCTCACTTCAGTGAATTGGTATAACGCGAGAATGCAAACAAGAATGCAAACAAGAATGCAAATTAAATGCAAATTAAATGCAAATTATTTAATGCGTTGAACGCGCAAAATTAATAGCTCGGCGAGGATATTGACGAGTAGAGTCAGCGCAAACAACACGAAAGCGGCATACATTAAAGATGAAATCTGCAAGCCATCGGCTTCAGCGAATTCATTGGCTAACTTTGCGGCAATTGAATTGGAAGGAGCCAAAATTGAGAAGTTCACTTTTGAAGCATTGCCGATCAGCATGGTTACCGCCATAGTTTCACCCATTGCACGACCAAGAGCCAACATCACAGCACCGACGATCCCTGAGAAAGAAGCGGGTATCAATACCTTCACGATCGTCTCCCATCTTGTCGCACCCAAACCCATGGAAGCTTGACGCATGTCTTTAGGTACTGAGATTAAAGCTTCGCGAGAAATAGCTGCGATCGTCGGTAAAATCATAATCGCCAATACGAGAGCAGCGGGTAACATCCCTGTGCCACTTAAAGGGGTACTAAATAGGGGGAACCACTTAAAGTTGTTGAATAGAAAATCGCCCACTGGTTTAATGACGGGAATTAGAACAAAGATGCCCCATAAACCATAGACTACGCTAGGAATAGCGGCTAAAAGCTCTACCAAAAATACAAGAATTTCCTGTACTTTATTTGGCAGAAAGTCAAAATCCTCACTCAGAAAAACTGCTACACCGACACCAATAGGCACTGCTACCAGCAGGGCAATTAAAGAGCTCACCAAAGTACCATAGATTTGTGGTAGAACTCCATACGCATCTCTGGTAACATCCCAATCACTAGAGAACAAAAATCCTAAGCCAAACTTACTAATTGCAGGAAAAGCATCAATTCCTACTTTAACCACCATTGAGATCAGGATGACAGCGACACCGATCCCAAAAATTCGAGTTAACCAGACAAAACCTTGATCGAGTTTCTGGGCAATGCCAGAACGCTGAGGCAAGCTGATCTCAGAAGTCGTAATTTCAGAACTCATTATGCAAATATTTAAAACGAACGTTACATCGGAATTAAGAAGAGAACTAAGGAAATAGGGCAAGGTCGAGATCTGTATCTAAACTTTGCCCTATTTTCAATCATAAATCAGGCTAAACTGTGGCAATTCATTATTGAATCTACACAAGTAATCTACACAAGTAATCTACACAATTGAGAAATTAAGAAATTGTGGCGATCGCAGGCTTTAGCTTGGTAACTACTTCAGTAGGTAGAGGGATATATCCCAATTCACCACTAAGTTTTTGACCTTCGGTCAAAGCCCAATCCAACATGGCTTTAATTGCTTCAGCCTTGGTAGGATCGTCATACTTCTTATAAAGCAGCAACCAAGTATAGGAAACGATTGGATAAGCTCCATCACCCTTAGGATCTGGTTCAAAAGCGATCAAGTTAGCTGGCAACTCAATGACAGCAAGGGACTTAGAACCACTTTCAGGATCGGCTTTGATATACTTACCAGCTTTATTCTCAATAGTCGCAAAAGAGATTTTGTTTTGTACTGCATAGCCGTACTCGATATAACCAATCGCCCCAGCAGTTTGTTGGATTGCGGCGGCAACGCCTTCGTTACCCTTCGCACCAGTACCTGTGGGCCATTGAACCGATTTGCCTTCTCCAGGACCTGCTTTCCAATCAGCGCTCACAGCACTCAAGTGCTTCGTAAATACGCCAGTAGTTCCACTTCCATCGGAACGAGATACAACGGATATGGCAGTATCAGGGAGTTTAACACCATCATTTAACTTGGCGATCGCAGGATCATTCCACTTGGTGATTTTGCCCAAGAAGATATTGCTGTAAACTTCACGGCTAAGTTTTACTTCCTTAACATCTGGAAGATTGTAAGCAATCACAATACTGCCAGCAGCAACGGGGACTAATACCGCACCCTTGGTAACTTTCGCAATCTCGTCATCTTTCATAGCAGTATCGCTTGCGCCGAAATCAACCGTGCCAGCAATAAACTGCTTTACACCTGCGCCACTACCAACGGACTGATAGCCAATTTGAACGTTGGAATATTTTTTGTTGAATTCAGAAAACCAACGTTGATACAAAGGAGCGGGGAAAGAAGCTCCAGCGCCGCTGAGAGATATGCTCTTACCGCCAGCTATCTGTGCTGTAGCAGGTGCTGATGCCGATGCAGTTGGCTTGCTAGTTCCGCTTGCCGCAGGTGTTGTGGGTGCAGGTGTTGGCTCTGGCGAGGTGCAAGATGCCAATGCAAAGCCAACGCCACCCAATGATAGATAGATTGCCTTACGGCGAGATAGTTTCAAGCTAGGACGCATAGTGATGATGTTATGAAACGTTGTAATAGTTCTAAGAAAGTTAACTCAAAAGGTTCTAAAACACTTCATAGTTAGCCATTAAATATTGCTCTGAGTAAAACCATAAATTGATTAGCTACATAGCAATCATCTTTAAACCATATTAAAACTTAACAGCTAGCAACTAAACCAAGGTTTCAATGAGCAAACAGAATCAATATACAACCAGAAGGTAAAGATAAGGTTAAGAGCAAAAACTGAGTCCGAATATTAGCGATCGCCACTTAAAATGGTAGCCCTTCAGTATAGAATTACTGGTATTGACCAATCCTTTATTTCTAGCCTAAGGCTTTGTCCCATAAGGTTTACAAGCAATTCAGAAAAATATGTAATCGAAAAAAAAGCTAGACTGGATATACTTCGGTGCTATATACTCTGGCAAAGTGCAACATCAATTTCTAATATAATTCTGCAATTATTTATTTTAGGATTAATGATTCCATATGTTATTATGCCTCCATTTATTTGATAGAATGAATATAGAACCATAGCAACCGAACTGTGTAGAGAATCTATCCTAGAGATAACAAGAACTTCTTTTTATAATTCAATTAAGATTCAATTAATTTTGATTTAAGAGAATATAACAATAAAATTTTTTTGTCTGAATGTATTTACAGTAACAGCTATTGCTGTAATGCTTAGGACTATATGGATTGAATGTCAAATCTAAGCATCTTAAATCTATACAAGAACTGATTCTGTATATATCCGAGATGCAAATCAAGATGTACATACTTCGGAACAGCTATCGAAGGCACAACATTAGAATCACGAGAATCACGATTTTGAGCCTTGGAAATCTCAAACTTAAAACCTTCACAAGTGAACATGAATTTAAATCCTATGGAAAACACAATTATTAATGCTGATAATGTTTCGGTATATTACGGTTCTAATCTTGCTGTTTCTGGAGTTAACTTAGCGATTAACACTAATCAAATTACAGCCTTCATCGGTCCTTCAGGCTGCGGAAAAAGTACAGTCTTACGTTGTTTCAATCGTTTAAATGATTTAATTGCTGGAGCAAAAGTAAAAGGTAAGATTACCTTCGGTAGTCACGATCTTTACGATCCCAAGATCGATCCCGTAGCTGTACGCCGTCGGATTGGTATGGTATTTCAGCGTCCTAACCCATTTCCAAAATCTATTTACGAAAATATTGCCTTTGGTCCTCGGATTAATGGATACAAAGGAAGCAAGAGTGATATGGACGATCTTGTAGAACGTTCACTTAAGCAAGCGGCGATTTGGGATGAAGTCAAGGATAAACTCAAAGAAAGTGGTTTAGCGCTTTCAGGGGGACAACAACAAAGACTATGTATTGCGCGGGCGATCGCTACTGAGCCAGAAGTTATTTTGATGGATGAACCCTGCTCGGCACTCGACCCTATTTCGACTCTGAGAATTGAGGAGTTGATGACAGAACTCAAACAGCGCTTTACAATTGTAATTGTGACTCACAATATGCAACAAGCCTCACGGGTATCTGACATCACAGGATTCTTCAATACCGAACTAAGCGAAACAGGTCGACGTACGGGCAAGCTAGTCGAGATCGATCGCACTTCCGTAATTTTCAGTAGCCCAAGACAAACTGCAACTGAAGAGTACATTAGCGGTAGATTTGGTTAAACCAATTACCAAGAGATAAATCTAGCAAAGATTTATCTCTTGATAAGTATGGGCGGCGCTTCGCGCTAACCAAACCCAAAATATTTTTGCCGCGCTCGACGCGGCAAAAATATTTTGGGTTTTAATTTTGTCCTAACAAGACTGGCAGCTATACATATAATACCAAGTTAAGAAATGGCTATGCCATTTCTTAACTTGAAAACCCTTACTAAGTTTAGTTTTTATAGCTATAGTCAGTGGCTCAATAGGTGTTTCGGGGAGGTGAAAGAAAGGAAGAATTTGATAATATTGTAGCGAAATGTAAAAGCCGCGATCACTATGCTGAGTGTGAACTTAACCCATCTAATCGATGACGAAAAATGTTACGAAACAGTGCGTCAGATGCGATGGACAACAGGAATATACTGTCCCACATGTAAAAGCTCAGAGGTGATAAAGCGAGGCAAAGATGAAACGCAGCCAGCTCGTCAACGATACCAGTGTAAAACTTGCAACAAAAACTTTGACGATCTAACCGACACAATATTCGCAGGACACCATCAACCTTTACGGATGTGGATATTGTGTCTGTACTTGATGGGATTAAACCTCTCGAATCGACAAATTGCCCAAGAACTAGATCTAGACAAGGATGTAGTGCAGGATATGACCACTCAATTGCGAGAAGGTATTGACCAAAGCAAGCCTGAAGTAAACTTATCTGGGGCAGTCGAGTGCGATGAGGTATATGTGACGGCAGGACACAAAGGTAAACCCGAAGAAGTTAAAAAAAAGGGCGCAAAGGAAGACGTAATCGGCTCAAAGGGATTCGGGGGCGGGGGACGCTTGAAAAAGAAAAGCCACCCATCTTCGGCATGATTCAGCGTGGTGGTGAGGTGGTAATTCGGATGTTAGAAAATGTGCAACAGCGCACTATTGAGCCTCTGATTAAAGCAACGATTGCTTTGGGTACTATGGTTTACACTGACGAATATGCTATCTACAATCCTTTCCAAGATTGGGGCTATGCACACAAAACTGTTTGTCATGGTGTGGGAGAATATGCAAGAGATGAAGATGGTGATGGCTTTTGTGAAGTTCATGTCAATACAATGGAAGGCTTTTGGTCGCTTTTGCGCTCTTGGTTAAGACCTCATCGTGGTATTTCTCAAGAAAAGTTGCCTGTATATTTGAGTTTCTTTGAGTTTGTTCATAATGCTAAGAGAAGGGGTAAAGCTTTGCTCACTGCTTTGCTTCAATCTCTACTTGCATCACCTCCCCGAAACACCTATTGAGCCATCAGCAAAGTGATAAAAAGTTGCTACAACAAAGCGATCGGGGGTCTCTAAATATTTTGCCAGAGACTTCTCCATCACAAAGTTGGTAAGTTTTTCCCCACGACAAGCAACTTGTTGCTCCTTCACCACCTTAAAGCCACGACTTTTAAAAAATGCCCTCGCGGTAATGCTTACTTCCACAAATAAGCGATCAATTTTTAATTCCAGAGCCTTGGCTTCAATGGCTCGATATAAGCGCGTTCCCACCCCACAGCGCTGATAGTCCTTATGACAAAAGAAGCAATCGATATGACCATTAGTTTCTAGCTGGGCAAAGCCAATAATTTCGCCCTCTTCTTCCGTAACATAGGTAAAGTTATTACTACAATCTTCTGTCCAGTTGGTGAAATACAAGTCATCGGGAGCCCAAGCCTTGACCTGTTCAGGTGAATAATCGCGAATATTCACCTCGCGCACAGTATCATGGAACAACTGCGCGATGCGATCGCTATCTTGCTTTTGAAACAATCGAATTAACATTGCTTTAAATCGTATAGCTTTAAATCATATAATGCTTGGCGCTTTTCCTCCTAAACCAATAAAAACATGCTATTACAGGGACAAAAAATCACGCTCACCATTGACGATCTTGCTGATAGCGGCGATGGGGTGGGGCGTTACGAAAATATCGCGATCTTCGTTCCTAATAGCGTGCCAGGCGATCGCCTTCAGGTCAAACTAGAATTCGTCAAGAAAAACTTTGCCAATGCCAGCATTGAAAAAATCCTTACGCCATCAAGCGATCGCGTTCGTCCTAGCTGCATTGTTGCCGATAAGTGTGGTGGCTGCCAATGGCAAGCAGTTAGCTATCCAGCTCAGCTAAGAACCAAGCAAAATATCGTCCTGCAAGCATTGCAGAGAATTGGGGGATTTAGCCCCGAAATGCTGACCGATCTAATTTCCCCAATCGTTGGCGCAAAGGATAGCCTCCACTATCGCAACAAGGTTACTTATCCTCTCGCAACGGGTAAGGATGGCAATCTCAAGGCTGGATATTACCAAAAAGGAAGCCATCGGATTGTCAATCTCAATCAATGTCCCGCCCAAGATGAACGGCTCGATCCAATGCTTGCCGAGCTAAAAATGGATATTCACAATCAATGTTGGGAAATCTATGACGAGAATACGCATACTGGATTACTGCGGCATCTCGGACTGCGGATTGGCAGATCGACAGGAGAGATTCTAATTACTTTAGTAACAAGAGATTGGCAGGTTCCCAACTTAAGCGTATTTGCTCAAACTTGGTTGGAGCGCTATGACAAGGTAGTTGGCGTGATCCTCAATTGCAATCCCGATAAGACCAATGCCATTTTTGGACGCGAAAGCCGCTGCATTGCAGGAAAAGATTATCTATTGGAGAAGTTTGCAGGATTAACCTTCCGTTTGCGTGGGGATACCTTCTTTCAGGTCTATACCGAGCAAGCCGAACAAATGTTAAAAATCATTGAAGCAGAACTTAATTTAGAAGGAACGGAAGTTCTCTTAGATGCCTATGCTGGCATTGGCACGATTGCCTTACCATTAGCGGAACAAGTCAAACAGGCGATCGCGATCGAAATCCAGCCACAGGCGACGGCTCAGGGCAAGCTTAATGCCGAGCTCAATGGCATTGACAATGTAGTTTTTCATACTGGCAAAGTCGAAGAACTGATTGGCACTCTCAATTTACATCCCGATATTGTGATTCTCGATCCGCCGCGTAAAGGATGCGAACCCGAAGTAATTACATTTCTCCGTGAAAATGCCCCCGATCGCCTTGTGTATGTCAGTTGCAATCCTGCAACTCAGGCGAGAGATCTCAAGCTCCTATGCGAAGGCGATCGCTATCAAATTACCCGCATTCAACCGATCGATTTCTTCCCCCAAACATCCCATGTAGAAGCGATCGCCTTTCTCACTAAATTGTAAATAATACCAATTCACGAAAGTGTGACAACACTTTTGTGAATTAAAAAACAAACCCAGTAAGGTTTTTCAAAGCTCAAAATGGCTACGCCATTTTGAGCTTTGGTATTAAACCCCAAAAGAAGGTTGCCGCGCGGAGCGCGGCAACCTTCTTTTGGCGATAAAAAAAGCGATGCTTTGCATCGCTTTTTTTGGATTTAATTGGGATTTAAATTTTATCTAGGCTTTATTAGAAGCATCGACTTCCGCAAAAGTTTTATAACATTTCTCAGAATCATAAATGTGACAGCGATCGCCAATATCCTTCATCAATTCCCATGAGAACTTAGTTTTGTACATATATTTCCCCCAATTCTCATCAAGAGATTTATGAGCCAAACGCAAGTTGTAAGCAGGAATACCCGTAGAAACATGGTGAGGTACATGCACGTTAATATCATGACACAACCATTCAACCCAAACTGGATAATCGCAATGCACGGTTCCCGTAAGTTGATCGGTTGCTGCGTGCCATTTATCCTTTTCCTTGAATTGGATATCAGGCATCGTGTGGTGAACGATTGTAAAGGTACTCATCCAGAAATGATAGACCAACCAAGGCATTACGAAGTAACTAACAAACCCCATTAAGCCAGTGGTATAGATCAGAACTGGGAAGACAATTAAAGCAAAAGCGATGACCAAGCGATAGGAAAACTTAACCTGCTTTTGTTGGCGTTCAGGGTAGAGACTGGCATCGAAGTGTAGGTTAGCCCAATGTAAAATCGAACCAATCCACCAAAATCGCGTACGAATCATCCGATAAACGTTAGAAATTAGCCCCTTGCCCTGTTCATATTCGGCAACGGTGAAAGGATACCAAGCATTATCTTCACCCATTTTATTGGTATGCAGGTGATGGTGATCATGCTTGAATCTCCAGCCGTGAAAAGGGAAAATCAATGGCAAGAAAGCAATATGTCCTACGAGATCGTTAACCCAAATCTTGTTAGAAAAAGAACGATGTCCGCAGTCATGACCAATTACAAAAAAGCCAGTTAAGGCTGTCCCCGTTAAAATCCATGCAAAGGGCAACAAGTACCAAGGCGAGAAAGTAATACTGGCATAGCCTAAGGCAGCGGCTGCTACAGAAAATAAAACGCTCAGCCATGCTCTGAGAGGTTTCTTCTCAAAGCATTCAGCAGGAATAGTTTTAATAATGTCGCGGAGTGTAGTCTCAGGGGTAAGGGTATGGGAGGAGTTTTGTATGGCAACCACTACTGAGCACTCCCTACGGTGGTCAGGCGTTGACTACTCAAGCTTTGCAATTGCTGTAAAAGAATATCGATATCTGATTGCAATTCCGCTAGTTCGGCTTGAACTTCCTCGGAATATAACTTTTTAGAGGTGACGCTCAATGTAGAAATTTCTTTTGATGGGGCTTCAGTTTGTTTGCTCATACTTCCTTTAAAACGCTTTTAAAACGTTGCGATCACACCACAAAATATTTTATGTCTCAGATTCTATCTTATGTTACATGTATTTTTATGTACCATAAACATATCTAATGAGTAATTATACGGATTGAGGTGGGATAAACTGTCGTTTAACACACAGACAATTGTACAAATTGACTTGTTCCCAAGTCCAGCACCCAAAGGTTTTATATGGGTAAAACCTCTGAGTTTTCCTGATTGTTTAGAATGAAAATCAAAAAAACTGTGGCGCACGCGCAGCGTGCGCCACAGTTTTTTTGATTGATACCTAAATACTCCTAAATACTAAGTATAAGTACGCTTAGTGATGTACTTAACGTCAGTTCAAGTTAAGTTGGCAAATTTTAAAAGCCCAAAAGTAAAAGCCTTGCTACGCAAGGCTTTTACTTTTGAGCTTTAAGAAAGGATTTGCATAGCAAACCCTTTCTTAAAGCTCGTTTTATCCGTTACTTAGTATTTAGTGCCAATGGGGGTATCAGCAAATAAAATAGGGGCGATCGCTGCTGCTGAGCCCAATCGATCGTCAAGGTATTCTTCAAGGCTGTAATACTGATCTATGCGATCGCATAGCCCTGCGGGACTCAGGCTTTGAATATTGTGACTGATGATATAGCTCTGAGCCGCAGAGCCACGGAAAGCGGCAAAAGCTTCTTGGCAATAGGCTTGTTTTGATTCCTTCGCAGCCGATCGCCAGTCGCTACCATGCATATTTCCACTCAAAATCGGCTGACCATTAGCGGGAATCACGGGACGACGTTCGGCGGCGATCGCCTCTGGCGCTGTCAAAAAAATGACAATTGAGGAAAGAATAACCAGCAATCCTGCCAGAATCTGAAATTTAGAAAGTCGATCCATAATTAACTCCTCCGTGACTCCATAATTTTCTCAAAGCTTAGACAAAAATCGTTAAGGTTTGATAACATTTACTAATTAATCGCTCTAAACATATCAAAATAGTAGTCGCAATATAATTGAATAGGTTGTATTGTCGAATTTCTAGGGTTTTTTAAGCTTCTTTTGTCATTGCCAATTGCAATAGTGTCGTTGAACTTAGGTAGTTTATGACACAGAAAAACTCAACTCTCCTTGATTTATCAAATTCACTATATTTCCCAGCCTGCCAAATGTCCGAACACTATCTAAATCATCCTACTTTTGGCTTGCTATCTCGCTTATGTAGGGTGGATGATTTTCGTAGTTTGTTTACCACACTCTACGCCCAAAGGTTATTTTTCCTTATTACAACTAGTCCTGATGGTATTCAGTTTGAGCCTGTCTCCCGTGCTGATGCCAAGCTTATGGTCGAAACTCAAATGAGATCGCTCCGTCGTGGTGGTTCTGATCTCGATCAAAAAAATTTACAACATATATATAAGCGAACCTTTTTTCAATGACCTCGCGTATTTCTCTCAAGGCTGCGGCAAAAATTAATCTCTATCTAGAGATTACGGGAAATCGCCCCGATGGTTATCACGATCTGGTGATGATCCTGCAAAGCATCGACCTCTGCGATCGCGTTGATATTTGCAAAACTTCTACCGACGAGATTCAGATACTTTGTACGAATCCTGAAGTACCTTGCGATCGGAGCAATCTCGCCTACAAAGCCGCAGCCCTCCTCCAACATAATTTCCCAGAAGTGGGAGGAATGGAAATCGCGATCAATAAGCAAATTCCTATGGGGGCAGGTTTAGCTGGGGGATCGGGCAATGCCGCTTCCGTGTTGGTGGGAATCGATCGCCTCTGGGAACTGGGACTAACTCAGTCCCAGCTTTGTGATTTTGCAGCAATGTTAGGTTCTGATATCCCCTTTTGCGTGTCTGGAGGTACGGCTCTTGCAACAGGTCGTGGCGAAGTCCTTTCTCCATTGCCCGATCTCACGGATCTAGTTTTAGTCATTTGTAAGCCCCGAAGCATTGCGATCGCCACAGCTTGGGCATATCAAACTTTTCGTTCGCAAGGTTTACTCGCTACCAGTCCAGTTAAAAACCAAAATCTATCGAGCCAATTGGTAGCCGCGATCGCCTCGGGTGGGGATTCGGCTCCTAGCAAGTTGGGGCGGTTGCTCTATAACGATCTCGAACGAGTGGTTTTGCCTGAATATCCAGCTATCTCCGAACTTAAAAACAGGCTACTCGAACAGGAATGTCTTGGGGCAATGATGTCAGGTTCGGGATCGACAGTCTTCGCGATCGCTGCCGATCTAGATCGCGCTCAGAAGATTGCAGAAGCAGTAAGAACCGATAATATTGATGTATGGGTCGTTAAAAGCTTAGTTAGATCGATTTTTGATGCTTAACCTTGATGAGTGGCAACGCAAAGTACTGCCACTCATCTTTTGGGCTTGATGTCCTAAACACAACTTATACCAATTCCCAAAATGGCAATGCCATTTTGGGGATCTCAAAACCTTACTGGGGTTGTTTTTTAATTCACGAAAGTATCGTTACACTTTCGTGAATTGGTATTATACCAATTCACAAAATGGCGTAGCCATTTTGTGATTTTAAAACCCTTACTGGGTTTGGTTTTCAATTCCCAAAAGTGTAGCCACACTTTTGGGAATTGGTATTACTGATTTACACAGAGCAAAAGGAAATCCCATGACAACATTATTTGAAAAACTTGGTGGTGCTGCCGCAGTCGATCTAGCGGTCGATCGCTTCTATGAAAGGGTGCTACAAGACGATCGCATTAAGCATTTCTTTGCCAATACAGATATGAAGAAACAGCGATCGCACCAAAAAGCTTTTCTGACCTATGCCTTTGGTGGCACTGATAAATACGATGGTCAATTAATGCGTCAAGCTCACAAAGAGTTAGTCGAAAAGCAAGGTTTAAATGGCGATCACTTTGATGCCGTGGCGGAGGATTTAATTCTTACCCTCAGAGAAATGGGAGTATCCGACGAACTTATCGACGAGGTCGCCGCAGTAGCGGCAGCTCCCCAGCGTAAAAAAGATGTATTAAATGGCTAAATATATCTAATACCAAGTTAAGAAATGGCGTAGCCATTTCTTAACTTGGTATAACTCAAGCATTGCTACTCCCTTCCCACCGACATCAAAAAACAATAATTAACGTCAGTTCGGGTTAAGCTGGCAAATTTTAAAAGCCCAAAATTAAAAGCCTTGCTAAGCAAGGCTTTTAATTTTGGGCTTTGAGAAAGGGTTTGCGTAGCAAACCCTTTCTCTAAGCCCGTTTCAAATTATCCCGAACTCATGTTAATAATCTAAAGAGCATAACGCCCGCTTAGTGGGCGTTATGCTCTTTAGATTTTACCAATTTATATTTGCCGAAGCATTAATCACGATTGGATGCAGCCATCGAAATAGTACAACCGTAATTGCGACTCCAACATAGGCAGGACGGATAAATTCCTTAAGGACTAGTTGCTGGCGACCTTGAGCGATCGCTAAGAATGGCATTACCGAAGTACGTTCTTTGAGGGCTAGAAATTCATCCCCATAGCGCTTAAATAAACGCCGATCTCCATGCCAAACTGCGAATGAGTGATAGCTCACCAAGGCGATCGCTGTCGTCAGGGCAAAGGATGTCCCCAGCCAAAGAGTATGGGCAATACACCAAAGTGTCATGCCAATGAGTTGCGGATGACGGCTAATCCGCGTGATCCCTGTTTCAAATAGATGGACTTGGGGTTTTTGAATCGCGGCAACTTCTCCCAAATTAAAGGTGGCAGGATAGAGAAAAATAAAAGCGATCGCCGAAAGCGCCAGCACGAATTCATGCAGCCCCGTAATTCCCCGAAAATCCCATAACTGCAACCCATCATAACGATGGTTGAAATAAAAAATGAACAGTATCACCGCTAGAGGAATGCTAGTCAGTGCAAATAGTACTCGATACAACCTCGCTCCTATGCGTTCTTCTGCCCTAATGCGTAAAGCTGCTAAGCCGCTATGGGCGATCGCAAAAATTAAAATCAAGCCCAACATGACAAAGTGGGAAAAATATTGAGAGAAAAAGGGTGATAAATAGCTGGAGAAGAAGACATTAAGAGAGGTCATATTAAAACTAATGAATTGGGGGAGGATTGCTAATGAGGCGAAGTAATCTCTTCCCTAGTTTATCCATACTTGAGCTTGAATCGTAAAATGATCAGATTTAACAAAAGTGTGATGCCATTAGCCATATAGATGGGTGCAGCATCGACCAATAACCCATAGATAAGCCAGAGGGTGATGCCCAAAATAAAAGTAACCAGCATTGGTAAGGAAATATCTTTAGTTGATCGCGATCGCCAAACTTGGACGACTTGGGGCAAAAAGGCAAAGGTCGTTAGGGATGCAGCGATAAATCCAAGGAGATTGGTGAAGTGCATAGTTTCGAGAAGTAGGATAATTTAGTGATGCTTGAGATAGCCTAGACATCGCTCAACAGAATTAAAACATATGCAACAGCGAATTATTGGCATCACAGGAGGTATTGCCACGGGCAAGACTAAGGTTTCTGATTATTTGCGCGATACCTATGGATTACCAATTCTGGATGCCGATCTCTATGCTCGTAATGCTTTAGTTGGCGATCGCTTACTAAAGCTACAGGAACGCTATGGGAAATTAGTCTTCGACGATCACGGCAATATTGATCGCCGCAAGTTAGGAGCGATCGTTTTTGATAGCGCTAGCGAGTTGCAATGGCTCGAAGGATTAATCCATCCCTACGTAAGGGAATGCTTAATTTCTGAAGCAAAATGTCGAGAACCATCTACGGTCGTAATGGTAATCCCCCTGTTATTTGAAGCCCATATGGAAAATCTGGTAACAGAGACTTGGGCGATAGCTTGCGATCCCCAGCAACAATTGCAGCGACTCATGAGCCGCAGTCATTTATCAGAAACTGAAGCAATTCAAAGAATCGCCAGTCAAATGTCTCAGTCTGAAAAAATTGAACTTGCCGATGTGGTAATTACAAATTCTGCTAATACTGAAGATCTGTTTTTACAAGTCGATCTCGCCTTGCTTAACTCGCCAATGGGTATATATAGCCGTCAAGCGTAACCCTAACGTCAGTTCGGGTTACGCTTGGCAAATTTCCAAAGCCCAAAAGTAAAAGCCTTGCTAAGCAAGGCTTTTACTTTTGGGCTTTGAGAAAGGGATGGCGTAGCCATCCCTTTCTCAAAGCCCGTTTCAAATTATCCCGAACTCACATTGATCGCAAATTATCGCAAATTATTGCAAATTTATGAGTAGGTACGGAGAACGCGACAACATCGGACGCATAGGTATTGCGATTGGTTCGGTATAATCAGGCTTGACTTAAGAGTAAGTAACATTTAGTAGCATTAAGGAGCTTTGCGCGATATGCAAGAGCAGGGAACGATCAGCATTCATACCGAGAATATCTTTCCCATTATCAAGAAGGCTTTATATTCAGAACGAGATATCTTCTTGCGGGAATTGATTTCTAATGCCGTAGATGCCATTAGCAAGCTCAAGATGGTGTCCTACGCTGGCGAAACAAGTCATTCAGCCGAGCCTGAAATTACCGTGACGATTGACAAGGATAAAAAGACCTTAGCGATCGCCGATACAGGGATTGGGATGACCGCCGATGAAGTTAAAAAATATATTAACCAAGTTGCCTTTTCTAGCGCTCAGGAGTTTGCCACTAAGTATGCGAGTAGCGGCACGGGCGATCAACAGATCATTGGTAATTTTGGTTTGGGCTTCTACTCGTCATTTATGGTGGCAAGTAATGTCGAGATTGATACTCGTTCCTACAAGGATGGTGCTGATGCTGTGCATTGGGCTTGTGATGGCTCGACCACCTTTACCCTTGATGATAGCGATCGCGCAACCGTCGGCACGACGATTACGTTAACTTTGCAAGAAGACGCTGAGGAATATCTCGAAGAAGCCTCGATCAAGCGTATGATCCGCAACTATTGCGACTTTATGCCCGTACCCATCAAGTTAAATGATGAGGTCATTAATAAGCAGACGGCTTTATGGGATAAATCCCCCAAGTCCGTCACTAAGGACGAATATTTAGAATTCTATCGCTATCTCTATCCTTATCAAGACGATCCTCTGTTCTGGATTCATCTCAATACCGATTATCCCTTTGTGATTAAAGGAATTCTGTATTTCCCTAAGATGAAGGCTGACATCGATCCTAATCGCGGACAGATCAAGCTATTTTGCAATCATGTTTTCGTCAGTGACAATTGCGATGATGTGATCCCGAAGTTTTTGATGCCATTGCGCGGAGCGATCGATAGTACAGATATTCCTCTAAATGTCTCTCGAAGCTTTTTACAGGGAGATCCCAAGGTTCGGAAGATTCAAGAATTTATTGCTAAAAAAGTAGGCGATCGCTTGACCTCTCTCTATAGTGAGTCTCGCGAAGAATTTTTGAAGTGCTGGCAAGATATCAGCATCTTCATGAAATTTGGCTCCATGAATAGTGATAAGTTTTATCAGCAAGTTAAGGAAATCTTGGTATATGCGACCACCAGCGAAGATGAAGCAGTCAAGAGCGAAAGTGGTAACTACACGACCTTGCAAGCCTATCTAGAGCGCAATAAGGAAAAACACGAAAATCAAGTGTTTTATACCTCCGATCCGATCGCTCAAGGGACCTATGTCGAACTACATAAAAACCAAGGTTTAGAAGTACTAACCTTTGACGCATTTATCGATAGTCACTTCATCAACTTCCTCGAACGGGAATTTAAAGACATCAAGTTTGCCCGTGTCGATGCGGAGATCGATGATCGCCTCGTTGATAAGGATTCAAAAACAGAAGTTGTTGATCCCAAAACTAATAAAACCAAGAGCGACCATCTTCAAGATATTTTCCGCGATGCTTTGAATAAGCCCAAATTGGTGATTCGCACTGAGGCGATTAAGGCTGAGGATGCTGCTTCGGCTCCACCCGCAATTATTCTGTTACCAGAGTCTGCTCGTCGGATGCAGGAAATGATGGCTCTCATGCAACAGGGCACTGTCAGCTTCCCTGAGGATCATGTCCTGTTGGTCAATACAGCCCATCCTCTCATGGAAAAGCTGATCGAGCTTGATAGCAGCCAAATTATTGGTGGTGTCAAGTCTGAATCGGCAGACTTGGCTAACTTGATTTGTACCCATGTCTACGACCTTGCTCTGATGGCACAGAAGAGTTTTGATGCTGACAGCATGAAGGGCTTTCTGCAACGTTCTAACCAATTGCTGACTAAATTGACTAGCAAAATCTAAATCTATAGCTGCCGCCAGTCTTACTAGGAAAAATCAAAAGCCAAAAGAGGGTTGCCGCGCTCCGCGCGGCAACCCTCTTTTGGGGTTTAATTTTGTCCTAACAAGCCTGGCTGCAGCTATAAATTTATAATAGAAATTTCTGTTATAAAGCTCTGTTATAAATCTCTGGGTTTTATATATTCCCTTGATGTGGTACGGTCATACCTGATTGCATCGGCAAAAATGTAAAATGTCGCAAACTTTCAACTTAAATATCGATCGCATAACCCTATGGAATGGCATATTACGGACGCACAAAGCTTAGCAACAATTGACAGTGAAATTGGCGAGCATTCTTTCTCCCCCTCCGAATATGAGATTGTGCGTCAAGTAATTTATGCCACCGCAGATTTTGAATATAAGGAGCTGGTCAGGTTTTCGGAACATGCGTTACAGGCTGGTAGTACTGCTCTCGCTACCCGTACTACCATCATTGTCGATGTGCCAATGGTTCAAGCTGGGATATTTCCTAAAATCTGCGATACCTTTGCTAATCCAATCTATTGCGCAGTTGAAGCAATCACTCGTCCCCAAAAGGGTAAAACTCAAGCGGCTTGGGGAATTGAAACTTTAGCAAGACGCTACCCTGAAGCTATTTTTGTGATTGGTGAATCCCAAACGGCATTAGCGACTTTAGTGGATTTGATCGAACTAGAGGATGTAAAGCCCACTCTGGTGATTGGTACTCCTGCTGGCTTTATCGATACCGATGTGATCAAGTCACGCTTGAATGATTCACTAATTCCGCATATTCGAGTAGATGGGCGCAAGGGAAGTGCGATCGCGGCGGTAACTATATTTAACGCCTTGGTGAATTTGGCATGGTTAGCCTATGGTAATAAATAAGGAATGACATACCGCAAAAAGATGAATGGCGGCGCGAAGCGCCGCCATTCATCTTTTTGCGGTATATGCCTGTGCAAAATAAATTACCAAAACCCATAAAGTTGCGCCCCTACGGGGCGCAACTTTATGGGTTTTGGTTTGTAAATTATGCCTAGCTACTTACGTTCTAAGCAAAACCTAAATCGCTATAGAGCTAATTCCAAATAATGCCAGTTAAATTAGCTTCCCTAGTTTGCATCCCTTCGGTAACTGTATCGGCAAACTTCGATTTACTCAGATTGGCTTTGTAGAAATTCACGCGCGTGAGATCGGAACCTTGGAGGTTGGCACTGGTCAGATCGGCTTCGCTCAAATCGGCATCGCATAGACTTGCTCCATACAAACTCGCAAAGGTTAGATCAACCTCACATAGCATGGCTTTGTTGAGATTTGCCCCATTTAAGCTCGCTCGACTGAGATCGGCTCGCTGCAACATACTTTCATTGAGACTTGCACCAAAGAGTCTGGCATCCCTGAGAATTGCTTCACTGAGATCAGCCCGATTGAGCTTGGCTTTGCCCATATTGGCTCCTGTCAGCTTAGCGCGAGGTAATTTCGCCTTATTTAAAATTGCCCCGTACAAATTCGCTCCGTATAGTCTTGCGTCACTGAGATTGGCTTCACTGAGATCGGTTTCTCCCAAATCAGAACCACTAAAGTTAGCACTAACGAGATTGGAACGATATAATTTTGCTCTATTGAGATCTGCGCCATTGAGTTTACTATTGCTTAAGTTCGCTCCATAAAGACTGGATTCACTAAGGTTTGCACCACTTAGATCGGCATTACTTAAGTCAATTCCATTCATATCAGTCTTACTCAGATTGACTCCTGCAAAGTTGCGCCGCCCTGATTGGTAGCTATTAATTAGCTCGCTGATTTCCATTGTTTTACACCATTTTTTCAGTAATAAGATATAATACCAATTTACAAAAGTGTGATCACACTTTTGTGAATTAAAAAACAAACCCAGTAAGGTTTTGAGATTCCCAAAATAGCAACGCCATTTTGGGAATTGGTATAAAAGCCTAGGGCCCTATCTTATTCTTTGTTTTCGTCCATTTCTGCTTCCATTGCTTCTAAAATTTCTTGTTCTTGAGTAATGAAATCTGCTTCGCTGATATCGCCAAGATCGAATTTTAGTTGTAAAGTGGTGAGTCGCTTTTGCAAGTTCTCAGTTTTTTCTAACTCGGTGGTTGCTCTTTCTTCGATTTGTTCTGCGATCCAGACTAGTCCATCGAGGGGTGCGGTCAGTAGTTGCCATATCATTGAAAAATGTACTCCTTAAATTCTTATCACAGCCGAGTATGTCGTGATTCGTAAGGCAGGCTCTAAAACCTATTCTTCTTAAACCTATGTTAAGTGTTGCCTATAAATATGCCTATCAATATGGGATTCATCCCCTATTGTTTTCCTTTGAGCCTGAAACAGCTCATCATTTAGCGATCGCTACTTGTCGTCGGATAAGTGATTCATCAATAATGCAAGCGATCGCAAAGTCTCTCTTTTACTATAGCGATTCTCGGCTGTCACAAGAACTATGGAACTTAAAATTTGATAATCCCGTGGGTTTAGCGGCCGGGTTTGATAAAAATGCGGAAGCGATCGGGGCTTGGGAAAATTTAGGATTTGGCTTTGCGGAGGTAGGTACAATTACGGCTAAGGGGCAGTCGGGAAACCCATTGCCAAGATTATTTCGCTTACCCCGCGATCGCGCCGTTCTCAATCGCATGGGCTTTAATAATCGTGGTGCAGCCGCTACGGCGATCGATCTCAAAAATTATTTAGCAAATCATCGGCTCGGCATTCCCCTCGGCATTAACCTTGGTAAATCCAAAGTTACGGAACTTGCTGAGGCAAAGTTTGACTATGCCGAAAGTTTGCGATCGCTCTACGAGTTTGGCGATTACTTTGTGGTCAATGTGAGTTCCCCGAATACGCCCAATCTGCGGGATTTGCAAGCTACTGAGCAGTTATGTGGGATTCTTGCCGAGTTAAAGCCCATTAATACCGTAAATAAGCCAATTCTAGTAAAAATTGCCCCTGACTTGAATGATGCGGACATTATCGCAGTGGTTAAGGCGAGTCAATCCTATGGTGTAGCAGGAATAGTCGCTACCAATACCACGATTTCGCGCCAGAATCTAACGACTACTCATTTAGCAATTACAGGTAAACTCGTTACCGAGGAGGCAGGCGGTATCAGCGGTCAACCCGTACGCGATCGCTCCTTGGCAGTCATTAACTTGATCTGGCAAACTACCAATGGCAGTTTGCCGATTGTTGGTGTGGGGGGCATTTTCACGGCGGAAGATGCTTGGCAAAAAATTACGGCGGGTGCTTCGCTCGTGCAGATTTATACAGGCTTAATTTATGAGGGACCTTTGGTCGTCAAACAGATTTTGCAAGGCTTAGTGACGAAGCTTGATGCCCATGGTTTGGATAATATTCAACAAGCGATCGGTTTAGCGCATAAATAGCATAAATAAAGGAGCATAAATAAAGGAGCATAAATAAAGGAAAGGGGCTTAAGCCCCTTTCCTTTATTTATGCGATCGCAATATTTCGTCTTTCGCGATCGGCGATCTAAAAATTATTTCTATCAAAAAGAGACGCATTGCGTCTCTTTTTGATTAATTTGAACGTAACTGTTCTAATTCAGAACGCAAACTTGCTAGCTGTTGCGTGAGTTCTTCGATCTCATCGCGCATACTCGCCTTGACCTTTTGATCGGACTTTTCAGGAGCGCTATCATCGACAGTTTTCGCAGTAGTTGTCACTGTAGTTAAGCCTGTTGCGTCTGAATTGTCGGTAGGCTTACCACTAACCTGCTGTGAGATAAAACTATCAACATAGCTCCGAGCCTCTGCTTCCGTCGTCACACCTTTTTCAGCAAGAGTTTGAGTTATTTCATCTAAACTCCGTCCCAACATTTTGAGATTCTCTTCACGTTTAATGGGATCTTGGATTACCTCAATTAACGATGATGTTGCACCTAATGTGACGTAGTAGCCTTTTTGCACCAGCTTTTCTAAATCGATAGTATCCATAAAACTCCTGCAAATGTGTAGTTTTGTAATACATTCTAATCGATATTTTTGGGGTTATACCAATTCCCAAAATGGCAACGCCATTTTGGGAATCTCAAAACCTTACGGGATTTATAGCTATAGTCAGTAATGTTAGGGCAAAAATCAAACCCAATAGAGAGTGGCGGCGCGAAGCGCCGCCACTC
>NZ_ALWB01000026.1 GCF_000332215.1 Pseudanabaena biceps PCC 7429 | reverse complement strand
CATCTCCTAATTCACAACTTGCAAAAATTCTTGTCCCACCAGTTCATCATTTTCTTCCCTGCTTTTGCTTGATTTTACTACTTTAACCCCATCTGCACCCTTTATCTGAAAGCCTCTTCTGGTCTGCCTTTTAAAGATCCCGTGAAAAGTAAGCTTTGAGAAAGGGTTCGCTTAGCAAACCCTTTCTCAAAGCCCAAAAGTAAAAGCCTTGCTTAGCAAGGCTTTTACTTTTGGGCTTTGAGAAAGTTTATTTAACACAGCTTTCATGCAGCTTAATTCAGCCTATTTCGCCACTGCGCTAATTGAGCTTTGGTTTTGCTATCAATACGATTGCCCAATAAATTATTTGTGTTTGCCTTTTGGGGCTTTTGGCGGCTTTGGACAGATCTTAGCGTTGCTTCGACCTCTTGCTCTAGGGCAGTGGCGGATAGCCACTCTGCCCCAAAGCCAACGGCGGTTAACTGCTGAGCGCGATCAGAAGTTACGACAATAATCCTTTTGAGATGCCGAAGCGGATCGCGTCGGTACTTGCCGCATTGACGCTCGATATAGGTATCCGCCGTTTCGTTATGATCGGTAAAATACAGTTTGAGATTTTTGGTAATTCTTTCAGCCTTGGCGGGGGTTGCTTGCACATAGGCATCGAATACCAATGTCGTCTTGTAGCCATGAAAAGCACTAAAATTTACCATCGTCTCAGTTAAATGCGATCGGGCAATGTCAAACCCTTGCAGATCTCTCATTTCCTGCAAGTGTCGCCATAGACCTATCACGTTATAGCCGTCCACCAACATAACTGGTGGATGTTCCGAAGACATAATGGTAGACCGCTAGATAGAATTACTTACTCTAATTCTGACACTAGAGTTTGCAAATGTTATAAGTAGTTCTGCATAATTAAAAACCAAAACCAGAGAGCATACCGCTCGCTATGCGGGCAGTATGCTCTTCTCGATTTTAAGTTCACTTATGCTTAGCTACTTAGTACAAATGTTATGTTTTTTATTGCAAATTTTTAGTACAAATATCTAAATACAAGCTATTGAAGCACAATCGCCTAAATCTCAGCACAAATTTAATACCTCAAATCTAGAAGCTTAATGTCATAATGAGGCAGATGTATTAGACAAACTAAACCTCGAACGGCAATGGCACCGAAAAACTCCTCTGCGACGGCAAATAGTCAGGTTGATAAGGCTACACCGATCGCCCAAACAGCAAAAGCTAGCATCAGCCCTGAGAAAAAGAAGGCTCTTGATGCGATCATGCAAAAGATCGAAAAAGATCATGGTAAAGGCTCGATCATGCGTCTGGGCGATGCGACTAATATGCGAGTCGAGACCATTCCTAGCGGCGCATTACCTCTCGATCTCGCCCTTGGTGGTGGATTGCCCAAAGGAAGGGTGATCGAAGTGTATGGACCAGAAAGCTCAGGTAAGACGACCCTTGTACTACATGCGATCGCGGAAGTGCAAAAGCGCGGAGGCGTAGCGGCCTTCGTCGATGCCGAACATGCCCTCGATCCCACCTATGCTGCTAGTGTGGGCGTTGATATTAATAACTTGCTCATATCCCAGCCTGATTCAGGGGAAATGGCTTTAGAAATTGTCGATAATCTTGTGCGATCGATGGCAGTAGATATCATTGCGATCGACTCGGTTGCCGCACTCGTCCCTCGCGCCGAAATCGAAGGCGAAATGGGCGCTTCCCACGTAGGTTTGCAAGCACGTTTGATGAGTCAAGCCCTCCGCAAAATCACCGCCAATGTCGGTAGATCGAACTGTATTGTTATTTTCTTAAACCAATTGCGTCAAAAAATTGGCGTATCCTATGGCAGTCCCGAAACGACTACAGGGGGTACGGCTCTGAAGTTTTATGCTTCAGTCCGTCTCGATATTCGGCGCATCCAAACCTTGAAAAAAGGGACAGAAGAATATGGCATTCGCGCCAAAGTTAAGGTTGCCAAAAATAAAGTTGCCCCACCTTTCCGTATTGCTGAATTTGATATTATCTTTGGTAAAGGTATCTCTACGGTAGGCTGTCTTGTCGATCTGGCTGAAGAAATGAGTATCATCGTTCGTAAAGGGGCATGGTACAGCTACCAAGGCGACAATATCGGGCAGGGGCGCGACAATACGATCAAATATATGGAAGATAAACCCGAATTTGCTCAAGATGTCGAACGACAAGTCCGCGAAAAACTATCCGCAGGGGTGGCTGTTTCGGCAACGAAGGTCGTCCCCGAAGAAATTGAACCTGAGGATGACGATATTCCTCCCGATGATTTTTAATACCAAAGCTCAAAATGGCGTAGCCATTTTGAGCTTTGAAAACCTTTACTGGTTTTGATTTTTAATTCACAAAAGCGTAATCACGCTTTCGTGAATTGGTATAAAACCGAAAAAGAGAATGGCAGCGCTTCGCGCCGCCATTCTCTTTTTCGGTTTGAAAGCGATAAATCAAAAAACTAACATTTCCCGAATTAGCCACTTATTATCTTTTTTCACTAAGTCGTACTCTACGGTGTAGCTGGCATCATCCTTGGATGCACTGCGATCAAGTTCGCCATTATTAAAATAGTTGCGGGACTCGGAAATTTTGGCTACCACCTTCGCTTTGCTATCGCCATCGGGAACAACCTTATCCACATCGCTAGACTTAGTTTGGTACTGCAAGTAGGAATTACTGGATTTTAGTTCTTTCGCACGCCCTTTCCAATCACTCAGGGCTGGGTCAACCAAAATTTCCTCTAGGAGATTGTCTTCATAACCTTTACCAAGAGCCTTCGATTTAGTTGCTTGCCATGTTTCGATGACTTTGGTAGCTGTTTCTTTGTCTAGCGGACCTGGTTGAGCGACTGGGGCAGCATTATTATCTTTGATCGATTGCACTAATGTCGCGATCGGTTTTTCGAGGGTGATGCTCTCTAGACGAGGGCTACCGCTTAAGGAGCGAATTGCCCAAACTAATAACGAAATAAATCCCGCTAGGAGCGCGATCGCAAGGACGATGACGACGATCAAACGTCCGACATTAAACCTGCTGCGCTTAGGTGGAGTTACGGGGCTTTGTGCTTGCACAGGTCGCTTGATTTCCCGAACGGGTTCATTAACCGTTCTTGCTGAAGTTCGGGGTGGTGGGACATTACCAAGGCGACGCGTACTCGATAGATCTCTGGTATTGCTAGTGCCATTGGCACTATAGGAGGGGCGCTCGATTACAGGCGCTACTGAACGCTGAAAACGATTAGGTGTTTCAGGAGCATAGGTAGAGAGTTTTGGCTCTGGACTGGAAATCGCAGGGTTTGGCTCGAAACTACGTCCGCTATTGGGGACATTTTCTAGAGAAGATAATAATCCTAGGCGATCGCCACCCACGGGGGAAGTCCATTCCGAAGAGAGCGCACCAGTGTTGGGCAATTCCTCTAGATAGGCTTGAACCTGTTCGTCAGCAAAATAATCTTTGAGTGAGACGATCTGGCTCATTAAGTCGCGGAAATGGGGATATACCTCTTCTTGCATCCAACGCTCGCTATAGAGACAGAGTCCAGGCAATAGATCGGGAGCACCCTCTGAGTTTTGGCGGATAAAAGCGATTTGCTCCTGCTCGCTACTATTGTCGATCGCCGCGCTTGCCTCTTCCGTCTGACCGAGCAACAGCGCACAGACTGCTTTTTCTAAATAAATATCTTGCTTGGCACTGAGTTTGACGAGTAAACCCTTCGCGCGACGGATCAGGGCAGGCTGCCTCTGGGAGAAGCCACGGGCAATTAGGGCATATACGGCGAGATAGGTGGCTACGGTTGAGGGACGACGCGCTTCTTCTTCAAACAATGTTTGCTGCTCGATCGCGGTCATGTAGCTACGCAATTGCTGGATAAACCGCAAAAAATCATCAATACCTAAGCTGGAATAGTCATTCCCCGAACCGTCAATGCCGCGTCTTGCATCCAACATCTCCTGCAAAAGGGACATTCCTTTGCGATGTTCGCTGGTGTGATTGTCAGGAGTTGCCAACAATTCTAGGATGCGATAGGGTCGCAGTCGAAATAAATCGGCTTGAATCTCACTGCGAATACTTAGAAATAAACCTTCACGTAATAGGATTTCTTGGGCAGCTTCTAGGGAGGAAGCCGCTGCCTCATATTGACCTTGTTTCCAGTATTCACGACCGAGATCTAGGTAAGATAGCGATACGGAGAGCAGTAGATCGGGGTCGTGGGGGGAAATTCTTGCCGACTGATGCTCGGCTTCTTCAGGATCGTAATAGGGTCTGGCGAGGGATAAGACTTTCTCGGATTCGCCGAGTTCGTACAAAATTAGTAATAGCCCTGCAAAGTCCTTTTCATCGGCTTCAATTTGAGGCGGTAAGGTTAAAACTGGTCGATCGCTCTCTACTTCGAGGGACTCATTGGCATTTACCCCTTCAAGGCGATCGCGGTCTATCAGGGTTTCGTAGGCTTTATCGATAATGCGTTTGCGAGAGGCGATCGCGGCATCAGAATATTCGCGCCTCGGCATGGAGAGCAGGCGATCGCGGTGGGCTTGATGGATCTTGTCTAGCCCTGACAGATGTGTCAAACCAAGAATGCGGTAACAGTCTAGGGGAACTCTCACTTTGCTTTTCTACCCAAAACTTCAATTGGAAATGCCGATCTAAATGCCGATAATGCCAACTTGTTTGCCTCTCAAAAAAAAGATGCTCCGTATCTCACGCAATGAAATCATTTAAAAACATTGAATTAAATGTGTTCGCCAAAGCGACTACATTAAACGCCCGAATTATACACTAAGTTCAAGAAATAAAACCAAGAAACCATCAGGGAAAGATGGAAATTCTTGGATGATTTATTGGTTTTAAGCATCAAGGGCGATCGCTTTATCGATGGCTAATTTTTCATTTAGACGAGTTTGGTAAGCCTGCAATTCTTTAGTTTTGATGCCACTAATAATACAAAAGCTATCAACATCCATGCCCCTTGCCAGCATTTCAATACACCAAGTATGGCGAGCTTGATCGAGGGTTAAGGGCGAACCATCGAGATTGCGATAGGGCTGTGTCCAACGCTCCCATAGCTGTTCGACCTCTTCTAAGGATAGCGGTTGGCGATCGCCACTGAGAAACATTGACTCCGTATCGTGAGTCGCCTTGGGATCTTTAAGATCCTTTTGGCGGATCTTGAGATAGGCACTGAGAGGATTATTAGTTGCGGAGCCGTAGCGATGACCAAGAATTTTTTGATTGAGTGGTACTAAGCGTCCGTTAAGATTGGTCTCCTGAGATGCTTGCGTGCGCAAAAGTCCGTGATTAGCTTGGATTTGATAGTCTTGGAGGCGCAAATTAGTTAAATTTTGGGCGGTCATCCCCGCACCAAATAATAAATAGGCGATCGCATAGTCCCTAGGACTACATTTTTTGGCTTGGAGGATGATATCGCGGACTGTCTCCGCAGGAATATCGATAATAGGTCTAGCTTGGGTGGTAGGGATTACCTCTTGGACAAACATATCCACAAGGGTACTCACAAATTCATCGCGATCGCGCCAAACCGCCTGTACGTCACTGGTTAAGGTGATGACGGCATAACCCAAAATACAGGTATTTAACAAGTTAGCGAGTTTAATCGGGGGCAGGGAATATTGCAGCCGCGAATTAACCAACACATCATTGATGGCGGTAGCGATCGTCTGATTGACCTGATTAATACCTTGGGCAAGTGCCTGCCGACTTTCGAGCGGATATTGTCCCGCCTCACCGACAAGCGATCGTACCAATTCAGGCACGCTTTCGAGCGCCCTTAACGAACTTTGAATGTAGTACTTGAGAAATCTCCGTAGATCGCTCTGACTAGAGATATCGGACACCATGAGCGACTCTCCTACTTGAGCCAACACCAGATATTTTTGCAGACATTCTTGCAGTACAGCTAGCAATAAACCATGTTTATTCCCAAAATGCCGAAATAAAGTTACTTCATTGACCTGAGCGAAGTCAGCGATTTGGCGAGTAGTCGTCTCGGTGATTCCCTTACTAGCAAACAACTCTAGCGCTGTGTTCACTATACGTTGACGAGTAGGAATACGAGATACAGACATGAGAGCATGTACCATTGAGATGATTTGCAAGTGATACTTGCATTATTACGGAGATTGCAGTTAGACTTAATATATAACTGTAAGTGATACTTGCATCTCCTCACCACCCCTTAAGTTGTTATTTCATGACCGCCACTACTGAAGCCATCTCAACTGAACTGAAACTGAACTGGACGAATGTCGCTTTTTTCAGTGCTTTTCATCTCGCGGCTCTTGCTGCACCCTTTTATTTTTCTTGGCAAGCTGTAATCCTCACCGTGTTTTTACATTGGTTGTTTGGCAGCATCGGCATCACCTTAGGATATCACCGCTTGCTTAGCCATCGGAGCTTTCAAGTACCACAGTGGTTAGAATACATCATTGCCACAATTGGAGCCTTAGCATTACAGGGCGGTCCAGTATTTTGGGTGGGTGGACATCGTCAGCATCACGGGTTTACAGAAGACAATCAAAAGGATCCCTATTCGGCAAATAAAGGCTTTTGGTGGAGCCACATGATGTGGATTATGTACTCCAAGCCAGAACATTTTCAGCGTTCCAATTACAGCAAATTTGCCCCCGATCTAGCTAACGATCCTTACTACAAGTTTTTAGATGTTTATTTTCTGCTGTTGCAAGTGCCCCTTGCAGCCCTGATATACATCATTGGTGAACAATGCTTCTCTGGGCTTGGTATGTCATTTTTAGTTTATGGCGTAGCCGTGCGCTCCGTGGCTCTTTGGCATAGTACTTGGCTGATTAACTCTGCTTGTCACAAATGGGGTTACAAAAACTTTACGGAGAATCCAGATCACTCTACAAACCTCTGGTGGGCTGCAATTTTAACCTATGGGGAAGGTTGGCATAATAACCACCATGCCTTTCCTAAGTCGGCAAGGTCTGGGCTGAAATGGTGGGAAATCGATCCAACTTGGGGCGTAATCAATCTCTTACAGTCTGTTGGTTTAGCGAAGAAGGTCTATCTATCAGAACCTTGGCAAGCTAAGTAACACTAAATTCCAAAACGTAATTCAAAAAATGGCAGGGCCATTTTTTGAATCTCAAAACTTTACGGGATTTATTTTTTAATTCACTGGAGTGAGCCAACACTTCAGTGAATTGCCATAACAGAGAAAGATCGCTAACTGCCCTTTCTCTGTTTTTAATGTATCTGTTGCTATAGCAATAATACCAATTCACGAAAGCGTGACAACACTTTCGTGAATTAAAAACTAAACCTAGTAAGGGTTTTCAAGTTAAGAAATGGCTACGCCATTTCTTAACTTGGTATAAAAGATACATTGGGACGATCGCCAATATGTCAGCCTTATGGGAAATAGGTTAATCAATGCGGGAAAGCAAGCATATGGATCATCGCCACATTCGCTTTAGCGATCGCCAAGAAGAGGTCGATTTAGAGCAATTACAAAAACTATTGCGAGTTGGGACATTTTGGGCAACGGAAAGGACTCAAGCGGGGCTAGCGATCGCTCTTGCTAACTCTAAGCCAGTGGTGACTGTATGGGATGGCGATCGGCTGATTGGACATGCAAGAGCTACCAGTGATGGTATTTATCGGGCAACAATTTTTGATGTGGTGATCCATCCCGATTATCGCGGCTCTGGTTTGGGGCGCAAATTGGTGCAGACGGTGTTAGCACATCCTCATATTTGTAATGTCGAGCGAGTTTATCTGATGACCACCAATCAACAAAAGTTTTACGAACAGATTGGCTTCCAACAAAATTCTTCAACCACATTAGTGTTATTTAATAATGCGCTAGATAACTCCATAGACATTGCTCTAGATGGCGATCGACCAATGGCAACTGAACTCAGTCAAGTTACGATGTAAGTCAATTTTAGAGTTATAGACAGACTTATAGACAACAGACGAACCTCTCTGTTCTTTCTTAGGGACTTGCGATTTAATGAAGTACCAAATATAAAACCAGAATCGGTGGCGGGGCGGAGCCGCGCCACCGATTCTGGTAAATCTGGATTGGTATCTTATTTTCTCGCAAGTCCCTTATAGATCTAGTAGATCTATTGGATCTACTAGATCTACTAGATCCACAATAGTATTTGCAAATACCGTCAAGATTTACAAACTATGTAAAGATGTGTATCAAAGCAAAATTAGAAAATGTATATTAATTTCTTTCTAATTTCTTTATAATCCCATTTATTTTTGGTGGGAGCCAATGACCGAAACCTTATCTCAAAGCCAAAAACGAACAAGGAGCGAGTTTGAACGCCAGTTACACCGCCTAGAACAAGATTCCTTGAGAATGGGAGCACTTGTCGAAAATTCTTTTCTTCTTGCCCATGCCGCACTATTTGAACGAGATCTTGAATCAGCTACCCGTATTGACGCTCAAGATCGCCAAATAGATCAAATCTATCGTCAAATTGAAACTGATTGTATTGAGCTAATTACCCTTCAGTCGCCAGTTGCGCGTGACATCAGATTGCTTAGTGCCGTAATGCAACTCATCCGCGATATCGAACGAATTGGTGACTATGCCGAAAATCTGGGCGAAATCGCGATTAAGCTTTTTCCCTATCCGCCATCTCCTTACCTTGGTGAGTTAGAGGTCATGTCTAACCGCTGTCGCGCTATGCTGGCTATGAGCTTAGAAGCCCTCGCCAACTTAGATGAAAATATTGGCTTACAAATCAAGGCTAAAGATGATGCCGTTGATTATGACTATCAACATATATACAATCTGCTCGCTCACCAAAAGTGTTTTGGCGAACAAACTGAGCCTGTAATGCTGATGGTTTTAGCCATTCATCACTTAGAGCGTATGGCAGATCATGCTACTAATGTGGGGCTGAGGGTTGCCTATATTGTCACAGGTAAACTTGGTTGATTTAATTAGGTTAATTTGAGTACTCCATTCCCACCCAAAGAATAGGCGTTATAAAGTGAATAATTAGGCTTGCGCGGCTTTGCCGCGCAAGCCTAATTATTCACTGAGAAGGTAGTAATTTGATTGATTTAATGTGGTTAAACTTAAAACTAATTTTAAAAAGGAGAATTGCTGCTATAGCAAGGTAATCTAAAGTAAGTGCTTTAGGGCACATCCGAATTTATGTGGGAAAGTTTTAAGGATTGAAATGAAGTCATATTTGGCGGCCGCCGTACAAATGACCAGTATCTCTGATGTAGATAAAAATCTTGCTCAAGCAGAAGATTTGATCCAACTGGCAGTGAATCGAGGAGCAGAACTAGTGTGTCTACCTGAAAACTTTTCGTTTTTGGGAGATGAAATGGAAAAGACCAAACTTTCTACAGAAATTGCAGAAAAGAGCGAAAAGTTTCTAATTACGATCGCCCAACGCTATCAAATTCTCTTGCTAGGTGGTGGCTTTCCCGTACCTGTTGCTAATAGCAGTAATGGTAATCAAGGCAAAATGTACAACACGGCGTTGCTCATCGGTCGTGAAGGTGAAGAACTTGCCCGTTACCGCAAAATGCATTTATTTGATGTCAACCTTCCCGATGGCAATACCTATCAGGAGTCAGCGACGGTACTCGCAGGTACGGAATCACCACCTGTATACGTTTCTGAGAAGTATGGCAACTTAGGGCTATCCGTTTGCTATGACGTGAGGTTCCCAGAGCTTTATCGATACCTATCTAATAATGGGGCAAATGTTTTATTTGTACCAGCCGCCTTTACTGCATTTACGGGCAAAGATCATTGGCAAGTTTTACTACAAGCTAGGGCGATCGAAAATACTAGCTACGTGATTGCGCCAGCACAGGTAGGGATGCATACACCTCGCCGTCAATCCCACGGTCATGCCATGATTGTCGATCCTTGGGGCATTGTCCTCGCTGATGCAGGCGATCGTATTGGTGTCGCGATCGCGGAAATACAGCCTTCCCGCATCGACCAAATTCGTCGTCAGATGCCCTCGCTGCAACATCGAACTTTTTCTTGTTAAGGCAAAAGGTAAAGACGACGCTTCGTGTTGTCTTTACTTTTTGAACGATTTCGATGGATCTGTACTAAAATGGTAGGCAATCGTTTTTGTCTGATTTTAGTAATTGTCTTTTCCTGATTGTTGATTGAATTGTTGATTAACTAACTTGCTAAGGGACTTGCTATTAATTAAAGTACCTGTGGCTTCGACCTTCTTACTCAGACAATGTTAGCTGAACGGAGTCGAAGCTAGACAACTAGGTGGGACATTTTTTATCCGCAAGAGCCTAATCGCCATCCTTTTCGAGGCGGTATTCCTAAATTTTCCCAACTATTTCTCTGGCACAAGCAGTTATGCAACCTTTTCCAGTGCTTGGTAATACGATCCGTCCGCTTCAACACCGCGACCTAGAGTTCATTCAGCGATTTGCATCGCCTAACGATCTCGAACAGATTGCGGTTAGCGATCTGAGTGGCTGTCGCAGTCGGCAAAAAGTCAGCCTGCATCAACTGGCGAGTTGGCTCCCTGCCCCTGTGCAAACCTTGCTGAAGCCCTATGTAAGAGCCTATGTCTCTGAGTGCAATGGCCTTATTCAGGGGTTTATTCGGGTTTCTCCCTTTAATAACAACAGCAGCACTTGGCAGATTGATCGCGTGGTGGTTTTGCCCGAAGCTCAGAATGGTCAACATAATGTTGGCACGCAACTGATCCGCTATTGCCTAGAATCTTGCTTAGAAGCAAGGACATGGGTATTGCAGGTCGATATTAACCAAAAAGACACGATCGCCCTCTATCGTCAAAATGGATTCCAGCCTCTTGCCCAATTTACTGATTGGGAGATTGGAACCGAAAGTCTGGCGGAACTTGCCCAGCATTGCCCTGATCTGCCCAATCTGATGCCCGTCAGCAATGCTGATGCGAGCTTGCTTTATCAACTCGATACAGCCGCGATGCCTCCCCATATTCGCCAAGTTTACGATCTCAATGTTGATGATTTTCGAGCCAAGACCCTCGACAAATTGGTGAATCACGGTTCATTACTGATCAATCATTTGCAGGATGTATCGGGTTATGTCTATGAACCCCAACGCAAAGCAGCGATCGGTTATTTTTATCTGCTGTTGCAGCGTCCGACGGCAAATCAGCCCGAAGAAAAGCTTACTCACCATTGTCAGCTGACGGTACATCCTGCCTATACATGGCTCTACCCCGAACTCACTTCCCAAATTGCGCGTATCGTTACCAAACAATCTTCAGAAAACGTCAGTTTGCAACTGTCATCAGCAGATTATCAACCCGAACGCGAGGACTATTTAGAAGAAATCCATGCGCAACGGCAGGGGCATTCATTACTAATGGCGCGATCGGTATGGCACAAAATCCGCGAGACTAAAACCGTTCTCGATGGATTACAGCTTTCGCGCATGTTGTCTGGTTTGCAGCCCACCCAAAAACCGATCCCAGGCAGAATTGAAACCTTGCCACAGCAGCATCAACATACCGATGAACCTCTATAGCGAGCGGCGATATCTGCTATCTTAAGGGCTATCATTCTTACCGCAGAAATTGCCAAAACTACGACTTTGCGGTAGATTGAACAAAATTTTGGGATTTACTTCAGGGTAAAGCCCCTTAAGAACCATGCTTAATGAATCATGCTTAATGAAGTTATTGTTAACCGATCTAATTTTGGTTCAATTTATACAAAATGCAGATCCACAAGATCGCTAGGATTAGACACTGGACATTTAGGCATTGGATGCACCTTTAAAAACGCTTGACTATGAAAATTCTCAAAATCCAGACATTACGTGGTTCAAATTATTGGAGTATCCAACGGCATCAGCTTGTAGTTGTGCGATTAGATTTAGAGGGTTTTCAAGTACAACGAACTAGTTTTTATCAAAGTTTATGCAAGGTTTTGCCGAGTCTAGCAGGTAAAGATATCGCTCAGCGCAACGATATTAGCGATGCCGATTTTCTGGCGGAAATTGTCAAAGATATTGCGATCGCCCTCCAAGGCTATGTCGGCATGAAGGTGGACTTTGGCACAATCAGACCTACCGTCGAACATAATGTCTATCAAGTAGTATTTGAATATCAAACCGAAGGTGCAGGACGCTATGCAGCGCGTGCAGCAGTGAGAATCTGCACCAGCATTTTAGAAACAGGAACCTACGCCACTCAAGAGTTACAAGAAGATCTCAAGGACTTGAGGGATATCCGTCTAGATGGTCAGTTAGGACCTAGTACCGAGTCCATAGTTGCCGAAGCTAAGGCAAAAAAAATTCCTTGGCTAGAACTGGGCAGTCGAGCCATGATCCAGTTGGGCTATGGCGTACATCAAAGCCGCATTCAAGCAACTCTGTCCAATAAAACGGGCATCTTGGCTGTAGAGCTAGCCTGTGATAAGGAAGGTACCAAGAGCATTTTGAGGGCTTCGGGTGTGCCCGTACCTAGGGGAACGACTATTCGATCGCCTAAATATCTAGAAGATGCGATCGGCGAAGTGGGCGGGTTCCCCATCGTAATTAAGCCACTTAACGGCAATCACGGTAGGGGGATCACTATCGATGTCCGTACTATTAAAGAGGCGATCGCTGCCTTTGACATGGCGCAAGAAGTCTCAGAAGAGGTGATTGTCGAGCGTTTTCACACGGGGCGCGATCATCGGGTATTGGTCATTAATGGCAAATTTGTTGCTGTTGCTGAACGGGTTCCTGCCAATGTCACGGGTGATGGTGTATCTACGATTTCCCAGTTGATTGAAATTACCAACCAAGATCCGCGTCGTGGCGATGGACATGACAATGTCCTGACCCGTATCGAAATCGATCGCACGAGTATGGATATTCTTGCCAGACAGGGCTTTACCCTAGATTCTGTACCACCGAAAGGACAGATCTGCTACCTCAAGGCAACCGCAAACCTCAGTACTGGCGGCGTATCAGTGGATCGCACCGATGAGATCCATCCCGAAAACATCTGGTTGGCAGAACGGGTCGCCCGAATTATCGGGCTAGATATTGCGGGGATCGATGTTGTTACGGAAGATATTTCCTTGCCAGTCCGTCAGACCGATGGTGCGATCGTGGAAGTGAATGCGGCTCCAGGATTTCGGATGCATACGGCTCCCAGTATTGGCACTCCCCGCAATGTTGCCGCCCCAGTGATCGATATGCTCTTTCCTGCGGGAACGCCAACGCGAGTACCGATCGTGGCGATCACAGGTACCAATGGAAAAACCACTACTACCCGTCTAATTGCCCATATCTTCAAGCAGACAGGCAAAAGGGTAGGTTACACCACCACTGACGGTATTTATATCGGTGAATGTCTCGTCGAAAAGGGTGACACCACAGGTCCCTATAGTGCTCAAGTGATCCTGCGCGATCCCACGGTGGAAGTCGCAATTTTAGAAACCGCAAGGGGCGGAATTCTGCGATCGGGCTTAGGTTTTGACGGTTGTGATATCGGAGTTGTGATGAATGTTGCCGCCGATCACCTAGGTATTGGCGACATTGATACGATTGAAGATTTGGCAAGACTTAAGAGTGTCGTGGTAAAAACGGCTCTCCCCTCAGGTTATGCCGTATTGAATGCAGACGATCCCTTGGTTGTTGCCATGGCGCAGGAAGTTGAGGCAAAGGTGGCTTACTTCAGTATGGATGTTGAGAATCCATTAATTAAGTCTCATATTGCCCAAGGTGGGCTTGCCGCAGTTTACGAAAATGGCTTTTTAACAATTTTGAAAGGGGATTGGAAGCTCCGCATCGAAGAAGCCGTAAACGTGCCGCTAACCCTCGGTGGACGGGCTGCTTTTAATATCCAAAACTCCCTCGCCGCTAGTTTAGCTGCCTTTGCCCAAGATGTAGAAATCGAGCAGATTCGTCAAGGCTTAGCCACCTTTGTCGCCTCCAGCGCTCAGACTCCAGGGCGGATGAACTTGTTTGACTTGGGTAAGTATCATGCGCTGGTAGACTATGCCCATAATCCTGCGGGATTTAAGGCGATCGCTGATTTTATCCAGAAATGGAGTGGCGAAGCGATCGGGGTGATTGGCGCACCAGGCGATCGGCGCGATGAGGACATTATCGAGTTAGGGCAACTGGCGGCTAGCATGTTTCAGAGGATCTTCATTAAGGAAGATAAGGACTTACGGGGACGTGCACCTCGTGCTGTGGCAGAACTGCTGCGTCAGGGAGTAGAAGAGGTAAATCGCAATATTCCCTGTATTACAATTCTTGACGAAGCGGAAGCCCTTGCTGCCGCCTTGGATAGCGCGCCTCAAAGCAGCTTAGTTGTAGTATTCCCTGACAAAGTGGATCTCGCTATTGGTATTATTGAATCGCGAAAATCTAAATTGCCATAGTATATCAAATAAAAGTCAAAAAGATGAATGGCGACACTTTGTGTCGCCATTCATCTTTTTGACTTTTTGTTACAAATAAAACAAATTGCTGGATAAACTTGAGATTTTATATAAATATAATAATCATCTGAAATCGCCTCAATTTCGTTGCAATCACTATGTATGTTATATCTATCGGTCACACGCTTAAAACTAAAATCTTTCCGTTACCTGTTGTCGTTTTTATTCTACACCGATCAAATTCTGAGAGAAATTAGAGCTAGCGAAGGATATTTACAAGGGAAATTGATGGCAACACATAATCTGTCTATGTGGACAATGACATTATGGACTTCCGAAGAGTCAGCCAGAAATTTTTACTTAAGTGGCAGTCATCAATTAGCTATGGAAAAAATTAGCGAATGGACTTCTGAAGCGGTTCATATTAATCATCCCACTAATTGGGATCAACTGCCTCCTTGGACTGATGTGACCCAACTTCTAGCTAATCAGGGGCATTTTGTCCCTTTAACTAATCCTTCAGAAAATCATTTAAAGCGTTTTATTACTCAGCCAAGCTTGAAATTTATCTTAAAAATATAAATAATAAAAGTAGATTTAACAAATCGATGAATAAAAAAGGTACAGATCTTAATCCGATTGGATTTAATAAACAATCGATGGAAATGATGATGAGTTCTTTAGTGACATCTCCTTTTGATGTATACGAAAGTCCAAGCAATAATATAATGTTAACAGAGTTTAAAAAGTTTTCTCAAAAAATCATTAAACATAAGGCATACGTCCCTTTTTTTGAAGTTTTCGATGTTCGTCCTTCTCAATGTGAATATACTCACTTTATTGGCGATAAATGGATTAAAAAAAATTCAGATAGTAGCGGATTTTCATTTTATGCAAGTGAAATAGAATATGGTTTAAAGGTGAATTCTGGCAGTTTTGTTGATGGTAATCTTCTTGGGATTAATCCAGCATTCTTTAATAAAATTCTAAATGGTTATCAATCTAATGGGTTATTCCCTGACTTTTTAAAAGATATTCAAGATCCTTGTATTCAAAAGTATATTCAGGACATTGTTTTTGATATAAAGAATAGCGCATACACACAAAATTACTTATCTGTCGATTATACTGGGTTACGTATTGAGGAGAATATCGCTTATCTTTTGAGGTTAATTGCTGGGAAGCATTTGTCAACTAAATGTAATTTCGGGGCTCGACAAGTTAAAGAGATCATTGAATATTTTGACGATAAAGTAATAACAAATCAACCAATTACGATTGAAGAATTGATAGAAAAATTTCCAGTAGAAGAATCTTTGTATTGGCTAGATGCGTTTAAAAATGACTTAAAAAAAACACCTTATCAATATTATATTGACAGAAAAAACGTTTTTTTGTCTGGATTAGTAGAAGAGAATCAAAGAATGTTGATTTCTGATCAGAAAAAGCTATTTAATTTAATTCATGAATTGGTTGAGAATCCAGATTCATCTCTAGCATTTGAGTTTCAAATGGGCAATGAAACTTTGCTTCAGTTCCTATCAAGAAAGCTAGACTATGATAGATATAAACATGAAAACTCATTTAAAAATCACTGTGAAAAAATGGGAATAGCATGTTTAAGGTATTATCTCTTTTTATGTATAGAGAAGGCAAAGCATCTTTTAATTACAACCGAGAAAAGTATCGGAGAAATTTCCTGTATTTGTGGATTCGATGATGATAAATCTTTCAGAAAATCTTTTCGGAACAGAGCAAATAATCTTAAACCCGAAAAGTTTAGAGAAGATTACAAGAAAACGTCTCTCCGTTTTGATTTGAAAGTTGGTGATTAAGCCTCTTAGCAGATTTTAAAAATCTTGTCAAACACCTCAGTGACTTTTGGCAAAGCTTCCAGTGACTTTTTTCCTTAGAGAAACTTGATGGACTGAGTTAGTGTATGTCTAGAAGAAATCACTTAACCCTCTTGATATTAAATTGATATGATGAAACTCATTTTGAACTTCTCTTTCTTCTTGGTTTCTTCCAGTGTAGTTTTGTTGTCCGCTTTGCCTTCTTCAGCTTTTGTTCCACCTCTTTCTAATATTGTTGATTCTGCTATTCATTTTGATAATGGTTTGATTGCTCAAGATAATGGCACTTTTAGAGTTGTGCGTATCTATGGCAACAACAATATTTTAGTGAAATCTTTATCTTCTGGAAGAGAATTTGATGTCTATTACTCTTCCAGAATTGGTGCTGATGTTGGTGATTTGGTAACAGTAACATTTGACGATGATCGCTGGATTTCCATTATAAACAATAGGACAGGCAGATCCGCTGCCGTAACCAGTGTATCTCGCAAATAGTCTGTAATCATTCTATTTGGAGAGCATTATAGAGCTTAGCTTTACGAACATTTCAGCAAATGCTGTGTTATTTATCGAAGATGATTTGACCAAAACATGAAATACGAGATTGTCAAAGATTCAGCTAAGAAAGATTCAGATTCAAACAAGTCTGACAATGATAAAAGGGATAAAAGTTTAGATATTCTTGTAGAAGAGCCTAAATGGTCTTTGCCAGAAATTGCACTTTCCGAAGATACCATTGAACAAATTGAGGAAATGATAGTGTATGTACAGAAACGAGATAAACTTTTGCACGAGTGGCAGTTTAGTCGTTTTCTGAAGGCAGGGAGTGGTCTTAGCGTTAACTTTTTTGGTTCACCTGGTACGGGTAAGAGTATTACCGCAGAAGCGATTGCTAAAAAATTGGGAATGTCAATTATCAGAGCAAACTATGGCGAGATTGAATCTTCTCTCGTTGGTGGGACATCTGAAAACTTAGCACGTATATTCAAGTTAGCAGAAGACACAAAAAGTTTGCTTTTCTTTGATGAAGCCGATGCTGTGCTTAGTAGAAGGATATCAAACTTGTCTCAAGCTGCCGATCACGGTGTTAACTCTGCAAAAAGTACACTTTTGACTTTGCTAGATAAATTCAATGGCATTATCGTTTTTGCGACAAATTTATTTGACAACTATGATGAAGCTTTCCTTAGAAGAATTATCTTTAACGTAGAATTTCTGCCTCCAGACTACGATATGAGAATTCAATTGTGGAAATTTCATTTAGCCGAGTCTGTCCCAAGAGTTGTCAGTTATGAATCCCTTGCCTCGATTAGTGATGACTTAAGTGGAGGAGACATTAAGAATATCACGATCAAATTAGGATTGAAACTTCTAACAGAGAAAATCAACAGTATTGATGAACCTACAGTAGAGGAATTAATAGAGAAATACAAGAATGTTAAGGCAAGACAAAAGCTTTACAAAAGTATTGACATTGGACAAACTACAGACACTATAAAAGAGGAGAATCACTTAAATGGCATTTGATCCAATCAGTTTGATATTTTGTTTTATATTGGGCGGTCTTACAGGAGCAAGCGTTGCTGCTTTTTGGGAACAGATAAAAGCATGGGCTGTGAAGGTGATTGCGAAAATTCTTGACGCAATAAATACTGCTATCGAAGTTACCTCTGATGCCATTGTATATCTAGTAAAGGAAGGTAAAAGAATTTATAAAAGGGTGGAAGTTGGTGTGAGAAATATTTATTCTGGCAGAACAAGTCTTCAATTCAAAGAGAAAGAAATATCTTCTTATGACATTCCAGACGAGATGAATGATCAACTTAATCGTAAAACGAAGCTTAAAATTGGAACCTGTTCTACATAGCAAATAATTATGAATTCTAAAGAAAACCTTGAGACAAAGTTTGACAAATTAATAGACACTATCTCTAATCTTCCTAAGAAAGTCATAGATGCTATTAAAGAAGACTCACATGATATTTATCAACTTGTCAGTGTGAATAAAAGTCTTTTAGATTTTGATCTCATCAATCAAGATATTGATATGATTCAGCAACGGATGACAAAAAATGGTGATGTAGTTTTGGGAAGTCGAGTTATCATTGACGACAAAAAGGAATCTCTTGAAATTCTAACGTATTTTAAACGATATGATAAAACATTTTCTGTAAGTGCCAAGGCTTCAGTTAAACGGGTAACTAATATTCCTTCGGATATCTTAGCCGAATTGAAAAAACAAGGAAGAGTTGAACTCAGCGTAAGTCTGTAATATGAATATTAAGAACATGTCTAAGTTTTCATTGGGAATGATTCTACTTACTGGATTAAGCTTGCCATTTTGTGAGAGTTTGTTGGCTGGTTCCTATAGATTTAATTTTAAGGGGGTCAACTTCTACTTCAATCAGCAAGATCGTAATTGCTATGTTCTGCAAAATGGTCAATGGAGATATGCAGGAACAATTCAACAATGCGTGAGCAATATCAATCGCAATAATAATGCTCCAGCAAGTAATAACAATTCAAATTGGGGCAGTCAACCAAGTGCGGCTCAGTCATATTACTGCACAACAATTGGACAATACTGCTCTGCACAACAATATGCGTTGGAGCAGCGATATAAGAATGATCTAAACAACCAACTTAATAGAACTATTAGGGGATTTAGCAGATAGCTCATGAAACTAAAAAAAACGATCTGCTTTTGTTGATTCATGCGGCCGCATAGGAAGTTTCAAACCAAATAGCAGCAAGAATTTGGGCTTGTGTACAACTGTAGTCATCGGCGATCGCCTCAATTTCATCTCCTGCGTTATACAAGTCAGCAATCACGTCTGTAGGAATGCCAGTACCTGCGATCGTTGGTCTGCCAAAGGATATGCGGGGATCGATATAGAGTAATTTGCCAATTTCTTCACCTTTAGGGGAATGGATGATCGGAAATAGACGTGTCGCCAAACCATGCTCATCCCATTCGATGCGGGTCAGCAAATGTTTTAAGACATCTTTCATGGCTAGTTGTCCAGCCCGTGAAACGTTGACAAGATGTTCTATAGTTTCAACAAATAGATCTAAGCCATCAGTTTGAAACTCAATCTGAGCAAGAGGATGAGGTGTACTAAATTCTTTGCTGATATAGTCCAAGGCTGTGCGGACTTTATCTAATCGAATATTGTGATCTTGACGGATCACACGCAAAACATGAGCTTCAATTAGGTTTGTGAAGGATAGCTGAGAAAAGTCTTTGTTTGGACGCTGGATTAGGGGCTGAGAAAATTGCTGTCCATTTTTAGTCATGTAGTTACGACCACGTAGCCAAGCTTGCATCGTCCCTAATGGGATGCGCAAATATCGAGACGCATTGACTACTGGATACAACGGAGTATTTTGAATGTTGGTATCAGTTAATCCCATTGCTTGGCAAGTTTGCTTGTGATTAAAGTACTTCTTTTAATGTTAAATGTTAACAGACAAATGTATTACAATTCTTGACGAAGCGGAAGCCCTTGCTGCCGCCTTGGATAGCGCACCTCAAAGCAGCTTAGTTGTGGTATTCCCTGACAAAGTGGATCTCGCTATTGGTATTATTGAATCGCGAAAGTCCAAAATGTCCTCGTAAAGTCCGCCTATGCCGCGTGTAATTTGCCTTGGCGAAGTCTTAATCGATCGAATATCTGAAGATATCGGCTTACCCTTTGAGCAGGTTAACTCTTGGAAACCATATTTTGGGGGAGCGCCAGCTAATGTTGCTTGCGGTCTAGCCAAACTAGGAACGCCCGTGAGTTTAATTAGCTGCATTGGTCAAGATGCAGCAGGCACTAACTTACTTAAGCAGTTAGGAGCCGCAGGGGTTGAAACTTCAGGTGTACAGGTACATCCCGAGTCTACTACTCGTGAAGTATATGTAACCCGCGATCGCTTTGGCGATCGCAGTTTTGCGCAATTTAATGGTGATGCTCAAACGGTATTTGCCGACACTTTAATGTCTGCTGAACATTTACCTGAGTATCTGTTTGCTGATGCGAAATTTTTAGTATTAGGAACCTTGGGGTTAGCCAGTCCCCAGACATCAAGGGCGATCGGTCGAGCGCTAAAACTCGCCGAACAGTACTTTGTGAAAGTTGTCGTTGATGTCAATTGGCGAACGATGTTCTGGAAACACCCCGAACAGATAACGAAGCTATTACCTGTTTTGCTAAAGTACACCGATTTTCTGAAAATGACTGAGGATGAGGCAAAGCTTCTATTTCGGTTAACTAGCCCAGCGGCGATCGCTCAAGCCTATAGCCATCTGGAAGGCATTGTGATCACCAATGGCGCACGCGACTGTCGCTACTATTTAGGCGAAAAACAAGGTAAACATGCTGTTTATCCCGTACATTCGATCGATACAACTGGGGCGGGGGATGCTTTTTTAGCAGCATTCATTCATAAAATTTATCATCGTCCGATCGCGCAACTGCTCGATCCTCAGTTTGCTAACGAAGTCATTAGTTATGCTTCAGCCGCAGGTGCTTTGGCGACCTTGGCGGTAGGCGCGATCGCTGGGCAACCCAGCGATCGCCAAATTCGCGAATTCCTAGCCATGCGCGAAACAAAGCATTAAACAAATCCTAGAATGGGAATGGGTTAATTAGCCAAAACATTAGAAAAATTATGCACTCTTTATCTTTGCCCACATGGGTCATTCATATTTCCAGTGTGATTGAGTGGACTTTAGCGATCTGGCTCATTTGGCAATATGACAAACAAAATCCCGATCGCGGTTGGCGAGGATTAGCATGGGCAATGTTTCCCGCGCTGGTGAGCGCTATGTGTGCGGTGACTTGGCATTTTTTCGACAATGCGGACTCGTTAGAATGGCTTGTAACCTTGCAGGCAGCCATGACCTTAATTGGCAATAGTACTTTGGCGATCGCAGCCTTCTTTATCTGGAAAATCACAAGGGCGAAACCACAAATATAACAAATATAAATTAATGGAATTATGTCTAAAGAATCCCTTTTTGGATTATCCTTGTTTCCTTACCTTGCTTTTCTCTGGTTTGCCACCAAATCGGGGCAATTTCCTAAGCTAGGGCTATGGGGGTTTTATGGAACATTAGTATTCGTGGCAATCACAATTCCCGCAGGAATTTATGCCCAAAGTCAATATCACGACATGCTGGCTAATGTGGATTGGCTGCATGGCAGTGCTGAGGCTTTTTTAACAATGACTAATATTTTGTTAGTTTTAGGCTTTAAAAATGCCCTCAATCCTAAAACTTAGAGGCATCAGTGGGGTATCAGTACGGATCGTAATCCATGCTGATATCCTGACAGTGTTGATTTCCCAGCTTCAGCGGAAACCCAATCTCTATACGTGGCTAGGCGCAATTAAATATAACCCCCAAAAAGCTGTATCGCATGCTGCGCTTGCGCTACAGCTTTTGACTCTGGATTTTAATTATACCTAGCTACTTATATCAATTCCCAAAATGGTAAAGCCATTTTGGGAATCTCAAAGCCTTACTGGGTTTGTTTTTTAATTCACTGAAGGGTTGGCTCACTTCAATGAATTGGTATTACTTGAGAATATAATAAAAAATTATGTAGGCTATCGAAAAGCTGCTAAGAAGAGGAATTTATGAACAGACATTATCAATATATTTCTCAGTTTTCCCTAATTGCCATAATGACGATCGCCAGTAGCGCGATCGCCCCAGCATTTGCTCAATCAGCCCAGCCCCGTCAAGGAGATGCCGATCGATTGCGTCCCGCTCAAGGTCGCCCTATTTCACCGACCAATACTGATCAATTTTCCATAGATCGCAGCACCCAAAATTCTAACCTCAAGATTCAAAATGTTAATCTTGACGTTGAAACTGTCCAGCCCGTCCTTCCTGGTAATTACAATACTTCACCCCAAAAAGTGAATCGAACTGGTGCATTTAGTAGCGACCCTCTCAACGCAGTCCAAATTTTTCAAGAATCGGGATCTACGCGTCGCGAGAAACAGTAAGAAACAGTAAGAAACAGTAATCGGTGGCACGCTCCCTTTAACTTTCAATCAGTAAATCTCCTGTCGCCAAGCCACAGGCTCTCTGAATTGGTAGGGCAGCCGCTAGATCGAAAGCTGCCTGTCGAGCGATCGCCCCATCGATCGTTGTCGTTACGACTACGTCCAGTCCAGCCTGAAATGCGAGCATAGCTGCGTGCTTAGCCGTAATGATGCCACCCAGAGCCATGGGTTTGAGAATGATAATATCCGCCGCCTGAGCCTCAATTACTCTCTGCAATTGAGCGAGATTGTTTACAGATTCATCGGCAGCAATAGGAATAGATTGCGATCGCCGCACTTCAGCCATGCCCCCTAGATCGGAAGCTAATACAGGTTGCTCGACATATTCGAGATTGAGAAATGCGAGTCTTTTTAAATTTGCGATCGCTGCATCTACAGACCATCCTTGGTTGGCATCAACCCGAATTTGGATATTATTCCCCCCTTGTGAACGGACTGCATAAACTCTTTGCAAATCCGCCTCAAAATCCTTAGTCCCTACTTTGATTTTGAGACATGGATAGCCTTGATCGATATATTCCTTTGCTTTCATAGCGGCTTTTTCGGGAGAAATCGCGCCAATTACAGCATTAATTGGAACGAAATCTCGAATTTTCCCTGAGATAGAATTGGCAAGGATCTGGGAAACAGATAGACCTTGAGCTTGAGATAGTAAATGGAGTAATGCTAGTTCCAGACCATGTTTAGCCGCAGGACTGCGATCGTACTTAACCAATGCGTTCTCAATATCATTTAAATTCCGAATTTTGGTATTAATTAGCGATCGCCAAGATTCTTTTAAGACAACCTCTGTTTCGACTAGCGATTCCATCCCAAAACCATCAAGGGGAGACGCTTCTCCCAAGCCAGTCCGAAGCTCATTATCACCGATCTCAACTATCCATCCTTCCCTGTAGTAGATCGTCTCTCTAGCCGTCCGCCAAGGCTCTCGAAAAGCAAACCGATAAGGATAAAATTGAATTGATTTAATCAAAAAAGTCACAGAGAAAATAAGTTAAAGTAAGTTAAGTAGTTAAGCATAAGTAAACTTAAAACCTAGAAGAGCGTACCGCCCGCGTAGCGGGCGGTACGCTCTCTGGTTTTGGTTTTTAATTATGCTTAACTATTTAAAAAGTAAGTTAAAAGTTATAAAAAGTTATAAGGATTGAAGTTGATTGTCACAAAAAGTTTTTTATAGATTATAGTCATATCACAAGTTAATTTGAGGGGCTTTCAATGCTTATCAAACAAGGTCTTTTGGTCTCCGCGAGTCTATTTGCTTTCAGTTTAGTAGCAAATGTCGCATCTGCCTCAGCCGAACAATGGTATTTCTACGTTAAGAACAACAGCAACTCTACAATCAAGAATTTGTTAGTGGCGGAGCCTAGTAAAAGCTGGGGAAGATTTGATATTGGTTCGGGAATCTTTCCAGGTGATAATGTCAAGATGGTTTGGGATGGTTCCACAAACAATCAATCATGCAACCAGTGGATTAAAGCTCAATTCGCTGATGGGAGTGAAAGTGAGCCATCACTGATTGACTTCTGTAAAAATCTAGATGATCCCATTGTATTCCGTTAATTTAGATTACGTTCTCTTTGACATCTCTTTAACAAGGAAGTCCCACAATTTGCGTGGAACTTCCTTGTGGCTTTTGTGACACCAATAGCACCAATATAGATCTGTCACCAAGTGTATTAGTCCATGAAACCCAAGAAGAGAAGGTTGGCGCGAAGCGCCAACCTTCTCTTCTTGGGTTTTGATTTCGTCTTAACGCGAGTGGCTATAGCTATAAAGACAATTGCAGAAATTGCTAATGAGAGCTAATGAAGGATTTTCTAAAAACCTTATAAAAATGTAGCCAATCATAGGGTTATCTGCTAATAATATATTGGTAGCTTTAAATACAGAATTGAAATTCAATCTGTGAATCTAAAATAATGATTGGTCAACGTTGTCGAGCAATTGCCGTATTTTCCAATTTTGAGGCGGCAGGACAGGCCTTATATTCCCTAGTTATTGCTGGTTTTCCCCTTGCGAACATTTTTTTGGTCGGTCGCGATATGACAGCCTGCATAGAAAACGGTCAAATGGTGACCGTAAAACGACCGATTGCAGAGAAACAGGTTGGAACGATCTCAGGAACGGGATTGGGATTAAAAAAGGGGTGGTTAATCGGTAATGGGGTAGGCGGAGCTGTCGGGTTGGGTTTGGGTTTGGGGATTTTAGCCTTACCAGGAGTAGGACAGATTGCCCTAGCCAATGCCGTTATTTTCACAATGATCAGTAGTGGCATTTTTACAGCGGCGGGGGGATTGGTTGGCGCTTTAATCGGTCTAGGCGTAACCGAAAAGCAGGCTCATACCTATAACCAACTAATCTCTCAAGGGGATTACTTAATCGTGATGAATGGTTCCGATCGCGAAATCAAACTTGCTGAACAGATGCTCGCTACCCAAGAAATTCGTAAATAGCTACCTTGACTTGCCCGATCAAGACTCTATGATAGGTCTATCCTCAAGAAACCCAGCAAACGCCAATGCCTAAGCAGGATAAGAAAAAAACGATTCTAACGGCTGCATATCTGTTGGAAAAGTACCTAGCAGGAGAAAGAAGCTTTGAGTCGGTAAATCTTTGTGATATCAACCTCCAAAATGCTCAATTGGCTGGCATCAATTTAAAACAAGCGAATCTGTTTAGAGCGAATCTCCAAAATGCAGTATTAGCGATCGCTAATTTAAGTAGTACTGATCTAGTGCGAGCCAACCTCAGATCGGCTCGCTTAGATCGTTCTAACCTCGTTAGAGCCAATCTCTATGAAGCCGATCTGAGCGGCGCTAGTCTTGTCAATATCAACCTGTCGAATGCAATTTGTGCATCTGCCAATTTGAGCCATGTCGATCTGAGTCAATCAAATTTAAGCTCAACCAACTTGAGCCTTGCCAACCTAGATCGAGCCGATCTGACCCAAGCCAACCTTAGCGCCGCAATTCTCGTAAAAGCATCCCTAAAACAAGTCATTTTAAATCGCGCTAACTTAACCGAGGCAGACCTTCGCGAAGCTGATTTGTCAGGAGCTCAATTGTATTTAGCGGTTTTAAGTAAAGCCAATCTTGCCAAGGCTAATCTATCCCTAGCAAATTTAGATTCCGCTAATTTACTTGAAGCAAAACTGGAAGGCTCCTTATTTTGCGAGGCTAATCTAGAGAATGCCAATCTAAGCCAGTCTTTCTTAATGGAAGCTAATTTAACAAAGGCAAATCTCCGCAAAGCTAATCTGAGCAAAGCAAATTTGACCTCAGCAATTTTAAGTCAAGCTAATCTCCTCGGCGCTAATCTGGCGGGGGCAAGTTTAGCGAAGGCAAATTTGGCTGAATCTGATTGTTTCGGAGCAAATTTACAGGGAACTAACTTAAGCCAAGCCAATGTAGAAGCTGTCGATTTGCGAGAATCGGATCTGGCTAAAGCAAATTTAGTAGGGGCAAATTTAGCGGGGGCAAATCTTTTCGGTGCTGAGTTATTGGATGCAAATTTGGCAAGCGCAAATTTAGCAGGTGCGAACTTATATAGGACAAAACTCGCTGGAGCCAATCTCAGGGGAGCCTACTACGACGATCGCACGGAATTTAGTGCGAAATTTGATCCCAAAAAGAAAGCGATGATTAAGCGCTAGTTATTCCATGTTTGCAAGACAGCGGAGATGCTATGGGCAATCAAGCGATAACTTTCAGAAGCATAGCCACCACTAAGTACCATCACCAAAGGAATACCCAAGTCGATAACTGTTTGAAAAACAAAGCGATCGCGTTCTAAAACCCCTTCTTCTGAAACTTTTAAACCACCAAGGAGATCCCTCTCGTAAATATCGGTTCCCGCATTATAAAAAACAATTTTCGGCAGATCCGACTCCTGCAAAAAAGCGGGCAATCGATCTTTTAGCAATCCCAGATAGCGATCGTCCTTTGTTCCCGATAACAGTGGTATGGCCCAATCCACACGCTCCTTGGCGTAGGTATCGTTAGGATAGATTTGCTGGTTGTACATATCCAGAATATGGATACTGGGATCTTCGTAAAAGATTCTCGCTAAGCCGTTCCCCTGATGGGCATCAAGATCAATGATCGCCACCCGATCCTCGGCATTAATCTTTTGCGATTGCCGCAATAAGGAAATCGCAATCGCAATATCGGAATAAATGCAAAATCCTTCGCCCCTCTCCGCACTGGCATGGTGATATCCACCAGAAAGATTAATCGCCACACCAAACTCTAGAGCGGCTTCAGATGCCATGACAGTTCCCATAGTCGCCAATCGCATCGGTTGCAATACCCGACTATCGAGGATACCTATCGGCAAAAATCCTAGCGAATCCATCTCTAACGATTGAGCCACAAAGTGAGATCGCTGCAAATTCTTGAGATAGTCAGTTGTATGGACTAATTGCAATATTTCTGTGGGTGCTGGAGCCACTGGAGCTAGGCTATTAGCAATTAAGCGATCGCCAAAGCGATCGGCTAAAACGCGCCAAGCACGACCATATTTACAACTATCAAAGGGATGTAACTTCTCAAGTCCGAGAAATTTAATGTCGTAGTTTGGGGAATAGACCACTTTAGGACGAATTATGATTGAATCGCTAGTTTCTATCATCCCTCTTTCCTTTTCAGTTCTTTAGCATATTGCAAAATATTGCTCGGTTGCCAAGCCTCGACTCTCCCCATCGGAATTCCCATCCCCACATAGTCATCTACCTCCGCAAGAGGACGAAAAGAGGGTTGTAATCCCGAACCGAGATAGAGAGCATTAGCAATGATTGTGGAACAGTTAAACTCAGTTAACTCATAAGATAGTCCGCTTGCCTGCACCTTTTCCCAATACTTCTGAATCACTGACTCATTGAGCTTATTCAGTTCTACTACCAAAGGCTCGAACTCTTCCGCAGCGCAATCAGCAGAATAGTCGCGATAGAAAGGGCGGCGCTTCACATTCATCGTTAGACTTCGGATAATGCTTCGGACAAATCCTTTTCTGCCCTGTCCAGGCCAAAAGCTGATGTAGGTTTCATTTCCAACTTGCATAGAGGAATGTCCAACTCTTCCTCCCTTAGGAAGCCAAATATAAACCTTGGTACTCATAAAAATAGACTTTGAACTATCTATACTAAACGGAACCTAATTAGCTAAGGTAAACTTAAAACCTAGAAGAGCTTACCGCCCGCTGCGCAGAAGGCACTCTCTCTAGTTTTGTTTTTGTTTTTGTTTTTATTTTTATTTTTTAATCATGCTGAATTAATTACTAGGTAAGCATTGGCACTAAGTACCACCGATGCTTACCCGCAAATCTTAAGGGTTTATCCAAGATAATTTCAGACACATCTAATACTTTTACAGATATAAAAGAGATGCAATAATCCCAAAAGTACGGTTTCTCTTACAAGTCTCAAACTGATTTTGATGAATTATCTGACAGGATTAATTTTTATTGCTGCTGCTTTACTGGAAGTAGGTGGAGATGCCTTAGTTCGCAAGGGGCTCGTCAGCAGTAATATTGTACTAGTTATTGCAGGCTTTCTTACTCTTGGCTGCTATGGACTAATGGTCAACCTCGTTCAATGGGATTTCTCAAAGTTATTAGGTGTCTATGTTGCGGTCTTTGCAGTAATTAGTGTCCTATGGGGATTTCTGATCTTCAAAGAGAGTATTCCCAATTCCACTTGGATAGGATTAGCCGCGATCGTAGCTGGCGGTGTAATTATTCAATCTGGAGTCAAATAACGTCAGTTCGAGTTAAGCTGGCAAATTTTAAAAGCCCAAATTTTGGGCTTTGAGAAAGGGTTTGCGTAGCAAACCCTTTCTCAAAGGTCGTTTCAAATTATCCCGAACTCACATTAAATAGATAAGGATCGGCGGCTCGTTGCCGATCCTTATCGCTTAGATTTAATTTGGGAATTCTATAGGTTTAGAAACAAACCGTAATATTAGTTTGTAACTTTAACAACAATCTTTAAATTCTTAAAGTCGCAATATTCATATCTATACACATAGAAATAAATATTTCTTCTTAGTTAAGCCTCACCGTAGGGCTTGAATAATGTGATATTTTAATCTAAAAAAACTCTTGGTTTTGAAGCTATAGGAATAGATGTAGAGGTCTCTGGATATTATTTACCATTCAAGAGATTTGTATCTTAGTTTTGATTGTATTGATAGCTACAAACAGACTCTAAGTACCTCAGCATAATTAAAATCCAGATCTAAAATCTGTAGCGCACGCGCATCGTGCGCCGCAGGTTTTAGGGTTTTATATTTAATTAAGCGCACTTACTTATTAGTATCGAAACTATCTTAACAAGTATTACTCATGTCAAAGTTAATTCTTGGTTTTTTAAGGATTCTCTGAGGATTGGCATGACATTGCCAAATTATCTGCCTGAATGCGTTTCCTAAGTCTGTTGGATTAGTAGCAGTTTATAAATCCGCTTTACTTAAGAGTGATTTGTGATTGCTCGATATCTTTTTTGAGAAGCGTTATAACTTTGTTTTCGTTACTATAAATAGCTCAAAAAGATTGAAATTTAATTTCTTATGAGTTTATGGTAAGGGTGACATAGGAATAACCTCAATCATAACTAAGTAGTTCGGCATAATTAAAAACCAAAACCAGCGAGCATACCGCCCGCGTAGTGATCGGTATGCTCTTCTAGGTTTTAAGTTTACTTATGCCTAGCTACTTATCACTTAAGTGACTACTTCTCAAGAACTAAATGCTGTATAGATATTTTAAGGTGAACTATGTCTGATGCCAATCGTTCTGGAGGTGGAGAACTCAAGCCAACTCTAGGTTTAATTGGTGTAACGATTAACGCGATGGCGCTAATTGCACCAGGAGCATTCCTATGGACGACCTATCAGCTCCAAGCTCCAAAGGCTTCCGCCCCAAATATGTGGGCATCAGTCGCGATCGCAACTGGAATTGCCTTACTTACAGCCAGTTGCTTTGCCACTCTCTCCAAAGCCTATTCCGCTGCTGGTGCTGGAAGTTCCTATTATTATGCTGAAGCCGCAATCATAGCTAAAGAGGAACACAAACACTTCCGATTTGCTCGCATTGTCAAATTTCTTGTGGGCTGGTCGTCACACCTCTACTACTGGGTCTACCCAGGAGTGATGGTTGCCTTCATGGGCACTCTGGTCATATATATAGGTCAGCTATTCAGTCCTGATTTTGCTTCAACTGGAGCATGGCAGGTTGCTATAAGCGTCTTATTTGCCATTTTTGTCGGAATCATCGCTCTTTTTGGCGTAACGGGTTCGACCCTGATCAATATTATTATTAATATTATTCAGATCGTTTCCTTGGTAGTTTTGGGACTTCTATTCATTATTTTTCGATTGGGGCATCCAGAGTTTCAGTACGAACATGCTAATGCCCTTAGCGTCGTTTTACCCCATGATTTTCCAGGCTTGATCTTCCAAGTTAGCATTGCAATTTTACTTGTGGTGGGATTCGAGTCGGCTACTGCTTTAGCGGGAGAAGCAATCAATCCCAAACGCGACGTACCAAGAGCCGTTATTCTCTCCTTAGTCATTCAAGCCTGTATATGCTACTTCTTTGAATATTTTGGAGCTAACTTCTTTATCAGTAATGCCTATGCTGGCGTTATTAATAAGGCTGGAGAGCAAGCCTCCTTTACGGCTGGTCTAGATCCTAAGATTACTAATTTGGGTGAGGCAATCAAAGCTTTGAGCCTTGACGCATCTAAATATGATGGAGGAAGCATCTTGACTGGTTTTGATGCAGCTGCTCAATCAGGTGCGCCGATTGGCGATATGGCAAGGATCTTAGGAGATACACTTTTGGGTGGGCATGGATTTGCCCTCGTCCTGATTATGGCGATTTCCGTACTTTTAGCACTGGTTGGTACGACTTTATCTTCTCTTTCAACTGGCGTTCGTATTACTTATGCTATGGGAATCGATGGAGAACTCCCAAGCATATTTGGTAGATTACACAGAAAATTTCGGACTCCCCACATCGGTATAATTTTCTTGACCTTAATTTCCGCAGGAATCGGCGGTTATGGTGTACTCAATGTCAACAATTTGACTCAAGTAACATTGATGTCAAACATAGGCACTTTCATCTTTTATGGACTCACCTGCCTAGTTACCTTAGTCGCCACTTTAGATCATCTACTGGAAGAACAAACCAATCCCATCACAACTGTAGTTATCCCCATCTTGGGCACTATTTTAAACTTTGCCATGCTGTTTGCTGTATTTTACTTTGGTTTTACAGCGGGCGGTGATTCTGCACGGAACTCCCAGATTGCGATCGGAACTGGTATTGCCTTCTTTGTAGTTGGGTTTGCGTATATCTTGATTCAAGGAGCGGTGAGCGGCAAATCTATTTTCTTGCCTCCCGATATCAGCCATCCTCTCCGTGAAGAACCATCGGAAACTCGCCGCTAATGTAACTTCTATCTAGCTTTGACAAATCTTGCTACGGCTGTCACGCCTATCCTTTCCATTTCCACTATTTAGAAATCAAATCCAAAATCTATGGACTTAATCATTGCGATTATTCAGCCTTCCAAACTTGATGAAGTAAAAGATGAGCTAGTCAAAATTGGCGTTCAAGGCGCGACTGTGACGGGCGCTAAGGGTTTTGGTAGGCAAAAAGGTCGCCCTTTGGCATTCTTGGGACTTCAGGGATTCGATCGCCAACCGTTCTCCGTAGACTTTATCCCTAAGATCAAGATTGAGATTGTGGTCTCTAGCGATATTACCGATGCAGTTGTCGATACTATTGTCAAAACTGCCCATTCTGGCAAAATTGGTGATGGCAAGGTATTTGTCATACCTGTAAAAAGAGCAGTCCGAATTCGGACTGGAGAAGAAAATGAAGAAGCCCTTTCTCTAGAAGAAGCTCTCGCCTAGATCGGAGAATATCCTAAAAACAATGAGTTATTGAAGGAAATAGAAGGTGTTCCAAAATGCCGCATCTTCTTCTTGGGTTTATTTATTATTTATTCAGTACGAGCAGCCATGAAAAAATGGGAAATACAACCTGATCGATGGAATAACTTAACCTTGAGGCAACAACAAAAAATCTATAAATCTGGCGTACGCCTATCGATCAAGGTGATGTTTGGCATCACAATTGCCAGTCTTTTAGTTGAAACTATTCTTGGGAAGTAGGATTTTCAAGTTAAGAAATGGCGTAGCCATTTCTTAACTTGGTATAGAATCAAAAATAGTGTTGCCGCGCTTCGCGCGGCAACACTATTTTTGATTCTAATTTCTTCCTAACAAAACTGGCGGCAGCTATATGTCCCAGTACATTTGGTAATAGCTATCCGAAATTTGATTATGTCTTGGATGGAATGGATAAGATATTAATTAATGGCGAACACATTAAAGTCGTCACGATCGCCATAATTACCATGATCGTAAATAGAGTGGGTGTGATTAATCCCTGCTCCAAACCGATATTTAAAATAATTAATTCCATCATTCCCCTTGTATTCATCAAAGCGCCCACGGTCATCGAATCCCGCCAACTTTCACCCGACCACTTCGCGGCTAGAGTGCAGGCAAGCCCTTTACCCAAAACGGCGATCGTAATGATCAGTAGCGTAATCAATACCAACTGGGGCGTATTTAGCAAGCCTAGCTGCGTATTTAATCCCGAAAACACAAAGAAAATTGGTACGAGTAGAGAAGTGGTCAGATACTCCAAATGGCGGTGCACAGATTCGGCAAAATGTCCGCGAGGCATCACCGTGCCAAGGATAAAGGCTCCAAAGATGGCATGAACGCCAACAAAATCGGTGTAATAAGCACAGAGCATCATGATGATGAACACAAAAGTTAAGGTTTGTATTGTCACTTCACCATCGCGGCGCGTCCAGTAGCTAAATACCCGCAGGAACCTTCGCCCCACAAACCACATAAATAACACGTAGGCTAAAGTGCCACCGATCGCAATAATGGCAACATTAATGGAGCTTTTAATGCTGGCTAGCACTAAAGCAAGGAGACACCAAGCGATCGCATCATCCAAGGAGCCTGCGGCGAGTACCAAAGTGCCGAGCTTCGTCTTAATTAATCCCCGTTCATGCAAAATCCTTGCTAGCATCGGAAAAGCGGTAATTGACATGGAGGCTCCCATATAGAGCGCTGCTGCCCAAGGGGTAGTCGTGGGACTAAATAAACTCCCCCCGTCATGCAACATAAAAGCCACGATCGCGCCAAGACTGAATGGGGCAATGATCCCCGCGATCGAGACAAGCCCTGCACTTCTAGCCCGATTTTTTAATAGATCTGTATTTAGCTCCAAACCTACTAAAAACATATAAATCATTAGCCCAACTTGGCTCAGGGTAGTCCTAAAAAGGAAAGGACGCACACGGAGGTAAAGAAGTGTTGTAATGATGAATAAAATTCCAAATGGCCCCAATGTGATTTTCCAACTTCTTAGAAAAGGATAAGGTCTTTC
>NZ_ALWB01000025.1 GCF_000332215.1 Pseudanabaena biceps PCC 7429 | reverse complement strand
TTAGCCCATGCGGCAAAAGCAGATCTCTGGGCGTTGCACAAATGAGAGATGAATGAGTAAATAAAAGATAACGAGTTTTAGCAATGAAAAACAATGAAATGTCCAAAGTGTGGTTCAACACATATTCGTAAAAATGGGAAACGAGGAGACAAACAAAATCATATTTGTGCTGATTGCGGTCGTCAGTTCATTGATAACTACTCAGTGCTTGGATATTCGCAAGATGTCAAAAGAATATGCCTAAAAATGTACTGCAACGGCATGGGATTTAGACAAATTGAGAGATGTACCGATGTTAGTCATAACTCGGTGATCAACTGGGTTAAGCAAGCAGCTCAACAATTACCAGAGCATCCCCCCATCGAAACTATTCCTGATGTGGGTGAACTAGATGAACTCCAGACCTTTGTTGGGTCAAAAAAACTTGATTTGGCTATGGACTGCGGTGAATCATTTTAGTCAAGGCATATTGGCTTGGGTATTAGGGGATAGGAGTAGCCAAACCTTTAAAAACTTGTGGGCATTGATTAAAGTTTGGCAATGCTATTTCTGGGTTACTGATGGCTACTGCGTCTACAAAATGTTTATCAACTCGGAGGATCAAATTATCAGCAAGACCTACATGACAAGAGTTGAGGGTGAAAACACAAGACTTAGACATTATTTAGCCAGATTACACAGAAAAACTTTATGTTATTCAAAATCGGAAGAAATGTTGAGGTATTCAATTCGTTTGTTAATTCACTATCTTAAGTACAAATCATTTACTACCTTTGCTTGATTCATCTTTCATTTGTGCAACGCCGATATTCCTGCTCAATACTCAGCCAAAGGTAATTCCGACTTTTTTTCAGTTTTTCAGCCTTACTATGACGTTCTCACCAACGATCCCGAATTAATGAATTGTGCGCCTGAATATATTACAAAATCGAGATTTCACGAGAAATACCTCAAACAATATCTGCGAGAATTTGGCTTGTTTTATAAAAAAGAAAGACCAAAAACCATTGAAGATAGGGCATATCTTGATGCTCTAATCAAAAGATGCCGATCAACCAATCATTTATCTAGCCTGAAGTACTTATTGGATATCTGGGACGGGATGTAGAAACAGCGATCGCTGTTTTGATTGGCTTGAGGATTTTGGCGATCGCCTTTAATTTGTAACCTTGAGAAAGGCGATCGCCGCAAAAAATGCTTTAACATGCATATATAGCTTTTCAGATAGGCAACCCATCAAACTAGACTATGGAAAAAGTAGCAAGTTATGAACAAGACTTCTTAAAATGGACACAGCAACAGGCTGAGTACCTGCAAAAAGGTCGTTGGGCAGAATTGGATGTCAAAAATTTGATCGAGGAATTAGAAGCATTGGGACGTAGCGAACAAAAAGAACTTAGTAGCTATTTTCAGATACTGGTAATGCACTTACTTAAATGTCAGTACCAACCTGAGAAAAGAACGCCGAGTTGGAATAACACACTTTCCAATTGTCGTGACAAAATTCAAGACTGTTTGGAAGATACTCCTAGTTTGCAAAGATTCCTTCTAGATTCAGAATGGATAGAGAAATACTATCGACGGGCGCGGAGAGATGCGGCAAAGGAAACACAGAAGCCTCTACAGACATTTCCGACTGAATGCCCATATACGATCGCCCAAATCCTCGATCCAGAATTTCTTGCCTAACATGCAAATGAACATCGCTCTCTTTGGAACTAGCGCCGATCCGCCGAGTATCGGACATCAACAGATTTTACAATGGCTCGATAATCATTACGATCGCACAATCGTTTGGGTGTCAGATAACCCATTCAAAACCCATCAAGCAAGCCTACGCGATCGCCTCGCGATGATGGAGCTAACCATCGCCGCCATCCAACCACCTGCTCAAACGATTGGCTTGCATCCCGAACTTAGCGATCCGCGTACAATTAATACCGTCGAGAAAGCCAAACAAATTTTGCCCGAGGCAAACCTTACCCTCGTCATCGGTGGCGATCTCGTGCGGCAATTGCCCACATGGTATCGTGCCCAAGATTTGTTACATCAAGTTAAGCTGTTAGTCGTCCCTCGACAGGGTGTAAGCATTGCTGCTATTGATATTGAGCGCCTTGTTCAGATGGGCACTGAAGTGGCGATCGCCCCCGACTCTACCTCGATACCTCACGTTTCTTCGTCAGACTATCGCAACAATGGTAACAGTTCAGTCATAATACCCACAGTCGCAGCATATATCCAACGAGAGTCGCTTTACGCATGGCAGACAAGTCCCGCACCACAGTAACTAAAAAACCCCTAGCAGATTTCAAGGTCGGTGTCGATAACGTGATCTTTTCCGTCGATACCGAGCAGAATCGTCTATTGGTGTTACTGGTGATGCGTCAACACGAACCCTATCGCGATCGTTGGTGCTTACCAGGAACCCTCGTGCGTCAAGGTGAATCCCTCGAAGAATCAGCCTATCGCATTCTCTCCGAGAAAATTCGCGCCAAAAATCTCTATCTCGAACAACTCTTTACCTTTGGCGATATCGGACGTGATCCTCGCGAAGCGCCCGATAGCTACGCAGTGCGCTATTTATCCGTCAGTTATTTTGCGCTTGTGCCCTTTTCTCAAGCCGAACTCATCGCTGATGGTGTTAGTGGCATCGCATGGTATCCCGTCAATCAAGTTCCCGAACTCGCCTTCGATCACAATCGCATTCTCGAATATGGTCATCGCCGCCTCTGCAATAAACTAGAGTATAGTCCAGTTGCCTTTGATGTTTTGCCTGAAGCCTTTACTCTCAGCGATCTCTATCAGCTCTACACCACTGTTCTCGGCGAGAATTTCTCCGACTATTCTAATTTCCGCACCCGTCTGCTGAAGTTAGGTTTTTTGAGTGATACGGGTATTAAAACTTCACGGGGGGCGGGTCGTCCTGCCAGTCTTTATCGCTTTGATGCGGAGGCTTTTGCTCCCTTAAAAAATAAACCAATGGTATTTATCTAGGCAGTGCCATTGGTGATCATCACTTTTATAGCAACGTAAGGTTTGCTTAACCCCAAACATATACCAATTATCGATCAAACGAACCACAAGAAAAACTTTGAAAGCGTTGCTTTGCAAGGCTTTTAAAGTTTTTCTTGGTTTGGGTTTGAGCGCAAAGCGCTGTAAGTGGCGGTGCAAAGCACCGCCACTTATGTTTTAGCTTCTTAAGGTTGCTTGGAACTTCTCTTCCAGCAAATCGCGTACCTTTTGATGTACGGGATTGATATCGACATCGGTTAAAGTGCGATCGCTAGCTCGATAGACGAGACGAAAGGCAAGACTGCGTGCCCCTTCAGGCACGCCAGTACCAATGTATTGATCGAAAAGAGTAACGGAATCGAGAAGTTCGCCACCGATATGGGTAATTGATCGCTTAATATCAGCCACAGTGAACTTAAGCGGGGCAAAGAAGGCAATATCGCGATCGCTACTGGGATAGGTAGAGAAAGTCTGAAAAGTCGGAATAGACTTTTTCATCATGGCATCTAGTAAGGTGTAGAAATCCAGCTCAAAGGCATAAACCTCATCGGGAAGTTCCTTCTCGGCGCGTAGTTGGGGATGTAACTGCCCAAAAGTACCGAGGCGTTCGCCCGAAATCCATAATGAAGCAGTACGTCCAGGATGTAGGCGATCATCCTTTTGATCGGGCTGATATTCCACAGCGACCGAAAGATTGTGGAAAACCGAATCGAGCAAACCTTTGGCTTCGTAGAAATTCAAGGGCTTGGAGTCATGCTGCCATGCGCCGACGGTAGGATCGCCACCAAAAATTCCTGCAATGCGATCGGTTTCATCGCTGCCAGCTTCATCGAGCCAGAATACACGACCGATTTCAAATCCATTTAAAATACCGTTGCCTTGATTGATATTAAAGGCACAGGATTCGATTAAATTGGTGAGTAAATCGCCTCGGAGTGCTCCATATTCGATCGCCACAGGATTATTAATTTTGACTTGATGGGACTCAGTGGGACTACATAGAGACATATGCATGACTTCCGTTAAACCCACCGCCCTAAAAGCTGACCGAATCATCCGTCCACCCTCTTGATCGGCAGAGAGGAATCCAAATTCTGTTCTTGCGGGGAGGGTTTCCACAAATTTGTCGTATCCATAGATCCGCGCAATTTCCTCAACTAAGTCGATTTCCCGTTCGATGTCGGCATAGCGATAGGGGGGAACGGTTACTTTCCAGACTGCATAGCTACCTTCTTCGATCGGCTGCTTTTCTAGCTCAAAGGATAGGACTTTAAGCGTTTGTTCGACTTCGGCTTCTGATAGTAAAGGTAGAGCGCTTTCATCTTCGCGATCGACTTCACCGAGGATCTGCCACACTTTGGTTAAACGGAGGTCAATGGTGCGAACTTCCTTAGATCTGGCATCGACGATGCTTTGTTCGATCGCTTCGCCACCTGCGAGTTCGACGATCATCTGGATTGCCTTGGCTGTGGCGACTTCGATCGCCGCTTGATTGACACCTCGCTCGTAACGCGCCGAAGCCTCAGTACGTAAACCTTGGGCGCGAGCCGACCGTCTTGTGGTAACCTGCGTGAATAGAGCCGCTTCTAAAACAATATTGGTGGTTGTTTCCCCAACTTCGGTTTCAGCACCGCCCATGACACCCGCGATCGCGATCGGTTTGTCACTTGATGTAATTAAGAAGTTTTGACTGGTAAGGGTGCGATCGGTATCATCAAGGGTTTTGATTTTTTCGCCAGACTTCGCAAAGCGCACACCGATATTGATGCCTTCCTGTAACGTATCGGCATCAAAGGCATGGAGTGGCTGTCCCCATTCCAATAAAATATAGTTAGTGATATCGACAATGTTATTGATAGAGCGCATACCTGCCGCTTCAATCCGTCGCTTCAACCATTCGGGAGAAGGGGAAACCTTGACACCTTTAATTAAGGTGCCGATGTAAACGGGGCAGGATTTCCGATCCTCTACAGTTACCCAATTGGCGGTTGGGATTTGAAAATCTTTAGTAGCTAGGGGTAAGCGGACTTCCTTACCCAACAGAGCCGCTACTTCACGGGCAATCCCGACCATACTGAGGGCATCGGCACGGTTCGCGGTGGAAGTAACATCAAGGATGGCATCATCTAATCCCAAGAGGGGGCGCACATCAGCACCAACGGTAACGCCATCGGGAAATTCATGGATGCCGCTTGATTCTTTCGCAAGCCCGATCTCAGCAAGTGAACAAATCATCCCTTCAGAACGTTCACCCCGTAACTTAGTTGGTCGTAATTTCAGATCAATCGTGGGTAAATAGGTCCCGATAGTAGCTACGGGGACAAATAAACCTTGTCTGGCATTTGCCGCACCACAGACAATTTGTAAGGGTTCGGGTGCGCCGATATTAACTTGACAGACTTGCAGCTTGTCCGCGTTGGGATGACGTTCGGCGGTGAGGATATGACCGACAATGACACCCTCAGCCCATGTCCTGCGGTCTTCGATGGACTCCACTTCAAAGCCTGCCATCGTTAGTTTTTCTTCTAGCTCTTGAGGCGAGAGATCGCAGTCAACAATTTCACGGAGCCAATTCAAAGAGATACGCATTGGGAATTTTTGGAAAAAAGAGTGTTAAGAAATATTCAGATTGTAAGTAGCTAAGCATGAGTAAACTAAAAAACCTGAAGTATGGGCTTCTGACGCAGCAGACGACCTATGCTTTGGTTTTGGATTTTAACCTTGCCAAACTAGTTAAGCAGTTAAGCATAATTAAAAACTAAAACCAGAGAGCGTACTGCCCGCGTAGCGGGCGGTACGCTCTTCTAGGTTTTAAGTTTACTTATGCTTAGCTACTTACTTAGCTACTTAGTAGTTTAGCAAAATCCGCACGGCAAACTTACTAACCGCATTATCGAAATGATTTGCAATGAGAATTTTCGTAATCTTCAATATATATAGAGGCGGCGCTTTGGGCTGCCTCTCTCTTTGGGCTTTGTTAGCTATAATTAACATCGACTAATCAAAAGAATCGTGAAGAATGAGTCAAAAAGAAGTAATCCTTACCGATAAAGCCCCCGCTCCCGTCGGTCCTTATAACCAAGCGATCGCCGTTCCTGCGTCGAGCAAATTAATTTTCATGGCAGGACAAATTGCGATCGAGCCTGCGATCGGCAAAATTGTCGCTACTACGGTCGAAGAGCAAGCCGAACAGGTAATCAAGAATATTCAAGCCGTTCTTGCCGAAGCTGGGGCAGATTTAACTAACGTGATCAAGACTACTGTATTTCTTGCAGACATGGCGGATTTCCCCAAAGTGAATGCGATCTACGGCAAATATTTTCTCGCGCCCTTCCCAGCCCGCTCCACCGTTCAAGTTGCCAGATTGCCCCTTGATGCGCTGGTGGAAATTGAGTGTATTGTCGCCATCTGACGAAATAATTTAGAGGTGCAAGGCTTTACCTCGCACCTCCTTTTCCCATAGAATCTTCCTGTCCATCCGAGCGAACATTAGACAGAGTACTTTGCCTGAAGATTAGTTACAGCAATCTCTACAATCTATACAATCTAAATGTATAGCTATATTCAGTAATGTTAGGACAAAAATCAAACCCAATAGAGAGTTGCGGCGCTTCGCGCCGCAACTCTCTATTGGGTTTGATTTCCTGACTTACAGAACATTGCTGTAAGTGAATATAGCTATAACTTCATTGATAAACTAATCCGTTTTAGAGATTCGTTTACTTCCAAGACGCGCACTTTGACTACCTGACCAACTTTGACAATTTGCTTGGGATCGCTGACGAAGTGATTGGCTAACTGCGAGATATGCACTAATCCATCTTGATGGACTCCAATATCAACAAATGCCCCAAAGTTCGCTACATTGGTGATGATTCCTTCAAGTTCCATGCCGATTTGCAGATCGGTGATTTTCTGTACGGCTTCGAGGAAGTTAACAGACTTGAACTCAGCGCGAGGGTCTCGTCCTGGTTTTTCTAATTCCCGCAAGATATCGCGCAGGGTTGGTTCGCCGATCGCTTCCGTGACGTATTTTTTGAGATTGACCGTTTTTAGCTTGTCTGAGGCTTGGGCGATTGCCGATAGCGGTACGTTAAGATCGCTCGCGATCGCTTCGACAACAGGGTAACTTTCGGGGTGGACGGCAGTATTGTCTAAGGGACGATCGCCATCGTGAATACGTAAAAATCCTGCCGCCTGTTCAAAAGCTTTTGCGCCTAATTTGGGAACTTTCAATAAATCACGGCGATCGCGAAAAGCCCCATGCTGATTGCGGTAGGTGATGATGTTATTGGCGACCGTGGTATTCAGTCCTGAGACAAAGGTCAAGAGTTCTTTGGAAGCTGTATTTAGGTCTACCCCGACAAAATTGACGCAACTCTCGACGGTTTCATCGAGTTTCTTTTTGAGTAACTTCTGATCGACATCATGCTGATATTGCCCGACCCCAATGGATTTGGGATCGATTTTGACCAATTCGGCAAGGGGATCCTGTAGTCTTCTACCGATACTAATTGCGCCACGTACGGTTAAATCGAGATCGGGAAATTCGATGATCGCGACGGTGCTGGCGGAATAGATCGAAGCCCCCGACTCGTTGACCATTACTTTGATTGGCGGATTTTTCATGCCTTGCATTGATTCTATAACGAAGCTTTCAGTTTCCCTTCCCGCTGTTCCATTGCCGATCGCAATTAGCTGAATTTGATACTTCTCGATGAGGTTTCTGAAGATACGGGCAGCTTGTTCCCTTTGAGCGGGAGACTGATGGGGAAAAAGCGTTTGGTATTCGAGGAACTTGCCTGTCTCGCTGATTACGGCAGTTTTGCAACCAGTACGGAATCCGGGATCAATGGCAAGGGTGGGTTTCATTCCTGCGGGAGCTGCGAGGAGTAAATCGCGTAAATTGGCTTCAAAGGTTTTAATGGATTCTCCATCTGCCCATGCTTTTTTCTCCGCAATGACCGCAGCGATCGCCGATGTTTTCATCAAGCGGTTAAAGGAATCCTTAAGCATATCTTGATAAAATTGCTGTAGAGTCGGATTTTTGGTTTTAATTTGCTGGGACTCTAAATAAGCAAGGAAGCGATCTTCGTCAAAATCGAGGGTGAGGGTGATGATTTCTTCCGTCTCGCCGCGTAGGATGGCGAGGAAATTGTGGGGAGCGATCGTTTTGACTTTTGCTTGATAGTTTCGATACATCTCAAACTTGGTAGTGCCGATGGGGTGAGAGCCCTTAATCTGCGAGATAAATATTCCCGACTGCCTTAATTGGTCGCGAATGTAGGCGCGGTATTCGGCATTTTCCGCAACTTCCTCGGCAAGAATATCTGATGCACCTTTGAGCGCTTCTTCAACGGATTTCACCTTCTCGGATATATATTTGGCGGCTTCCTGTGTTATCGAGGTGTTGATATTGGAGCGATTAAAGTTTTTAATTGCTTCAGCAAGGGGTTCTAAGCCCTTTTCTCTAGCGATCGCCGCTCTTGTTCTTCGCTTGGGACGGTAGGGTAGATAGAGATCTTCTAGCTCGGTCTTTTGGAGGCAGGCTTCGATTTTGGCTTTGAGGTCATCGGTTAGTTTGCCTTGGTCGGCGATCGCTTGGAGGATGATGGTTTGGCGATCGCGCAGTTCGGTGAGATAGGCATGACGATCTTGGAGATCCCGTAATTGGATCTCGTTCATTTCGCCAGTGCGTTCTTTGCGATAGCGAGCGACAAAGGGAATTGTCGCACCTTCGGCAAATAGTTCTAGGGCATTGGCGATCTGTTCGGGACGAAGAGAAAGTTCTTTAGCTATGAGTTGTTCGATGTTTGGCATTCGGATCAATTTGCAGAGTGCATCCTGCAATTTTAAGCGATCGCTCTTCATGCAGAAAAGTAACCCGAAGTTTTGATTTTTTCGTAACTATAGCGCTCCTAAATGAGGTGAGAGCAGCTTTGACTTCGCTAGGATTGCTATAGTAATCCTAAATTCTTCGCGAGCGAGGGTAACGCATAGATTTAGATTGCTCCTAAGCCATGAGCTGTATTTTTACATAATTCAAAATAATTCAAAATAAGTAGCTAAGCATAAGTAAACTTAAAACCTAGACGAGCGTACCGCCCGCGTAGTGGGCGATACGCTCTCTGGTTTTGGTTTTTATACCAATTCCAAAAATGGCAACGCCATTTTTGGAATCTCAAAACCTTATGGAGTTTGCTTTTTAATTCATTTAAGTGTTGGCTCACTTTCGTGAATTGGTATTACTTATGCCAAACTACATAATTCCAAATAATTCAAATTAATTTAAATTAAAACTGATGAAAATTAATGCCAATCGCTCTACTGACATCCTCACTTACTATCGCCATCTCAGTACAGAAATATTTACAGTAGTTGATTTAGAAACTACGGGAGGAAATAGCGATCGCGATCGCATTATTGAGATTTCCGTTCTGCAAGCAACCCTTAAAGATGGCATTCAGCAAATCTCGACCGACCTCATCAATCCTCAGATAGAGATTCCTGAACAAATAGTTAAGTTTACGGGAATCTCGCAACAGATGGTGAGTAATGTTGATAGTAGCGATCGCATTTTGCCTGAATACCTTCCCATGTTACAAACTGGCGTGCTTACCGCCCATAATATTGGGTTTGACTACTCATTTTTGAAGGCGGAATACTATCGATTAGGTATTGATTATCGCGCTCCCATTCAGCTTTGTACTGTGATGCTCTCCAGACTATTACTACCCCATTTGCCATCGCGATCGCTACCTAAGTTAGTGAAGCATTATGGATTTGATGTCGGTAAGTCTCATCGGGCCGAGTCAGATGCGATCGCCTGTTGGTTGCTTTTAGAGAAACTATTTTCTCAAATTCTTAATGCGGATGACGATGAAATTTTAAATCTGTTTGGGCATCAATGGCTTTCGATCGAAGATATTGCCATGATTTTACAGATTTCTGTAAATGAAGCCGAGGATTTAGTGGCAGCGACGACGATCAAATCGAGATTCTCGCGCCATCGACAGGTCAATCTATACCAACGTAAAGGTGTTGAGGATTTAGCTGAAAAATTAAGTAGCTAAGCATACGTAAACTTAAAACCTAGAAGAGCGTACCGCCCGCTTAGCGGGCGGTACGCTCTTCTGGTTTTGGTTTTTAGTTATGCTGAACTACTTAGAAATAATAGTGACTTTCAATCCAACTCATCACTTCTTCTTCCGAACCTAAGTGAGCCGAATGTCCTGTCTTCGGATCGTAAACATACCAGTAGGTATTGCCGTGGCGATCGCACTTTTGCCAAACTTGGACTTCTTCATTGTAACAAAAACTGTAATGAAAAAATGTTTCAAATAAATTTTGGAAGGATTTACTCAAAGCATTCCATAGATTATCGGGAATAAAAGAGACTCTCATAATTTTGGGAAAGAGTAGTCGTTGGTAGTGAATGTCTATTACTTGTATCTTTTAATACAAAAAAAATGAAGGTACAGATTTGATAACTTTTACTAGTACAGTTGCCAAAAAATAAAACTGTTCTAGTAAGATTTGCGAAAACTGTACTAGGCAAGTTGATGGGCGATCGCTATATACTGCTTGCATCATCTTCGCGATGCTTACCCCATGAGAATTCCCTTAAATCGCTCGGCTCAAGAGCCCATTTACCTGCAAATCCGCGATCGCATTAAGCACTTGATTACGTCAGGATCGCTGCAAGCAGGAGAGCAACTGCCATCGATTCGCGCCCTTGCTGAGAGCGTACAGGTAAATAAATTGACAGTGATTGAAGCCTATAGTGTTCTAGAGGCGGATGGTTTAGTTGAGGCGAAACAGGGGGCGGGATACTTTGTGACTAATTTTGTGACAGATAATGTTAATTTTTCTGAACGTAGCTCGACTCTTGAGCCTGCACAGGAAGTCGTGATTCCCAGTAAATGGGGAGAATCTTTTATCGATCAGTACATGAGTTCTATTCAAGCTCAATTGGATCCAGATGTGATTGACTTTACTTCGGGATTTCCTCGCCCATCGGGACTAGAGGATCTAGCGCGGATTTCGCGCCGAGCGATGACTCAGGTTGCCGATGTTCTCTTCAGTTATGATGCTCCGCAAGGACAATTTACGCTGCGCAAGCAGTTGGCACAAATGTTGGCTTGGAAATTAGGCTTGGAGGTTTCTGCGGATAATTTAATTATTACCAATGGTTCCAAACAGGCTTTATCTTTGGCTTTTCAGTACTATTTGCAGGCGGGAGATTGGGCAATCGTTGAGAGTCCAACCTATCATGGTGCGATCGCCATCCTAGAAAAGATGGGGATTAAAGTAATTGGTATTCCTATGCAAAAGGATGGTATGAATCTTGAACTGCTCCATCAATATCTACGAAGCCATCAACCTAAGTTGATTTATACCGTTAGTACTCTTCATAACCCTACGGGGATTACGACATCGCAAGCCCATCGGAGGGAATTAATCTCTTTAGCTGAGAAGTACAATTGCCCAATTTTAGAGGATAACGCCTATGAAGGATTGAATTTTCAACCTGCACCACCCCCTCTGAAAGTGTTAGATAGTAGTGATTTAGTAACTTACATTGGGACGTTTTCTAAAACGCTGATGCCTGGTTTGCGGGTTGGTTATATGGTGTCTTCGGGCAAGCACTATCAATCATTAGTAGAAATCAAGCTGCTGCACGATTTGCATGTTTCTACAGTGACCCAAGCGATCGCTAGTGAATATATTGCCTCTGGACATTATCGCCGCCATCTCAATCATTTGCGTTCCATCAACCATCAAAGACATGATCTGATGTTGCAATCAATGGAACAATATTTCCCTAGCACTGTACGTTGGACAGTGCCAAATGGTGGGCTATTTATCTGGGTGCAATTGCCCAACTCCACGCCACTCCAATTAGTTAGTCAGCAGGCTGCTACTCAAAAGGTGTTAATCGGTAGTGGCAAAGTTTTCTTTCCCGATGGGCAAGGTTATCCAGCTTTGCGTTTGAACTTCTCTCAATCTCTAGAAAATATCGAGCGTGGTATTTGCCTATTGGGGGATATCCTCAAGCAAAATATCTGAAACTCCAAGACTCTGAGTGGCGGCGCTTTGCACCGCCACTCATTTTTGTTTTTAACTATGCCGAACTACTCTGAACTACTTGGAGCGATAATATACTTCAGTGCGGCTTATATTTTCCGATATTTTTAGATCTTGATCGCTTGAATGTTGTTTTATACCACAGCTCAAAATGGCGTAGCTATTTTGAGCTGTGAAAACCCTTACTGGACTTGTTTTGTTATTCATAAAATTGTTGTCACACTTTCGTGAATTGGTATTAGTTTTTTAATTTAGTTTTTTAATTTAGTTTTTTAATTTAGTTTTTTGTATTCATATTCGTTTGGGCAAACTTAATTTCATGCTAAAGCCTCAAATACCATTGAATGAAAGCGATCGCCTAGTGGCGCTGGATCGTTACCATATTCTTGATACCTTGCCAGAGCAAGAATATGACGACTTGACCCATCTAGCCGCTGACATTTGTGGTACGCCGATCGCTCTGATCTCTCTTGTTGATCGCGATCGGCAATGGTTTAAATCACGGGTGGGGCTTGATGCAACGGAGACCCCAAGAGATATTTCCTTTTGTGGTCATGCGGTTGCTGAAAATGCGATCTTGCATGTTTCCGATGCTACTCAAGATTATCGGTTTGCTGATAATCCTTTGGTGGTTGGCGATCCGAATATTCGTTTTTATGCAGGTGTCCCCTTAAAGACTAGTGATAATTTTACCTTGGGGACTCTATGTGTCCTTGATCGTCAACCGCGAGATCTGACCCCACAACAGATCCAACAACTGGAAGCTCTCAGCCGTTTAGTCATGAGTCTCTTAGAGTTGCGGCTCCATAATCAAATATCGAGGTTGCTAACTTCCGTAGTTGAGTGCTCAGATGATGCGATTATCACTAAGACCATAGAAGGGAATATTACTAGTTGGAACCCTGCTGCTGTCAGACTATTTGGCTATACCGAAGCCGAAGCGCTTGGACGCTCAATTCTCATGCTTTTTCCTCCCGATCGCATACATGAGAATGAGCGGAGCCTTAATCTCCTGAACCACGGTGAACGAGGTGATCATTTTGAAACTATCCGTCTTTGTAAGGATGGTACTCCTCGAAATGTTGCGGTAACTCTTTCGCCATTAGTGAATTCTTCGGGGCAGATTGTGGGTGCTTCTAAGATCATCCGTGATATTAGCGATCGCAAAGCTGCTGAAGCGCAATTACTAAAGCTATCAACGTTTCAACAGGCAATTTTAGATAGCGTTAATTTTGCGATTATTTCCACGGATTTACAAGGGGTGATTCAATCCTTTAACGCTGGTGCAGAAGCAATGCTGGGTTATAAAGCCTCAGAAATAATTAACGAAAGTTTGATGACTTTTCACGATCGCTATGAAATTAGTGAGCGATCACTGCAATTATCCGTTGAGTTAAATCAAACGATTGAGGGCTTTGATTTGTTTGCTGCCCAGACAAAATTGGGCGAAGTGTTTGAGAAAGAATGGACTTATGTGCGAAAGAATGGCGATCGCCTTCCTGTTTTGCTATCGATGACTACCATTCGTAGTACTGAAGGAGAAATAACAGGATTTCTCGGTGTTGCCAAGGATATTACCGTTCAAAAGCAAGCCGAGCGTGATCGCCATCGCCGTCGGCAAACCGAAAAGTTAGCGATCGCTCAGAATCAAATTGGGCGAATTCTGGCGGAATCATCAACCTTTAATAAAGCGGCAACGAGGATCTTAGAAACCCTATGTGAACAATTGGCTTGGGATGTTGGCGAACTTTGGAGCACGATTACCTATCCTCGTGCTTTACAATTAATGGTGGGCTATGCTAGACCTGAAATTAATGCGACAGAATTAATTCAAACGCATCAATTAATGTCCATTGAATATGGGACGGGATTAATCGGTTCGGTTTGGGCAGAGGGGGCAGCTAAGTGGATTAAAATTGATGAATATCCCACTTTTCGCAATTCCGAAGCTGTCAAGAATTTAGGTTTAAACTATGCCTTTAGTTTCCCGATCCAAGGGGAACATAAATCAACTTTAGCCATAATTACGATGTTTAGTCGTCAGTACCAACAGTCGAATCTGGAACTGATGAACTTTATTGCCGCCATAGGTAGGCAAATGGGGCAATTTATGGAGAAACGCAAAATAGAGAGGGAACTTCATAAACAGAACTGGCGATCGATGCTCCTTTCCGATATTGCTCTTCGCATTCGTCAATCCCTAGATCTCCCAGAAATTTTGAATACCGCCGTTAAGGAAATTCGCAATTTTCTGAAGACCGATCGTGTTATTATCTATCGCTTTTATAATGATTGGAGTGGAACTGTAGAGGTGGAATCGGTCGATCCTAAATGGATATCTTCGCTCAATCAAGATATACAAGATACTTGTTTCCAAGCAGGAGAATGGCAAGCCTATAAAGAGGGAAAGAAATCGGCGATCGATCACGTAGAAGATTCTGATTTGAGCGAATGTCATAAGCAACTCTTGGCAAGATTTCAGGTACAAGCTAATCTCGTGGTGCCGATTATTGAAAATGAGGAACTATGGGGATTATTGATCGCTCACCACTGTGTGTCACCTAGACATTGGGAATCCTTTGAAATTAGTTTGCTAAGTCAACTTGCCGATCAAATTGGGATTGCGATCGCTCAGTCCCGATTGCTTGCTCAAGAGAAGAAACAACTCAAACTATTGCAAGAGCAGAATATTGCTTTAGAGATCGCACGCGCCGATGCTGAGCAAGCTGCGATCGCTAAAAGCTCCTTTTTGGCGATGATGAGTCATGAGATTCGTACGCCCATGAATGCGGTGATTGGGATGACGGGACTATTGCTGGATACCACTTTAAACGATCAACAGCGGGACTTTGCCCAGACGATTCGTTGTAGTGGTGATCACTTGTTAAATCTCATCAATGAAATTCTGGACTTTTCTAAGTTGGAAGCTGGGGAAATGCTCCTAGAAAACCTTGACTTTGATCTGGAAATTAGTATTGAAGAGGTAGCAGAAATTTTAGCCCCCTTTGCTCAGAGTAAGGAACTAGAGATAGTTACCTTTATCCATACTGATGTTCCCAAATGTATACAGGGTGATGTGGGGAGATTACGTCAGGTTTTACTAAATTTAGTCAATAATGCGATTAAATTTACAATTCATGGAGAAATAACGATTGAAGTTAGTCTAATTGCTGAAAATGACAGCGAAGCCACGCTACGTTTTGCCGTAATTGATACAGGCATTGGTATTCCTAAGGGGGAACAGTCGAAACTATTTCAACCTTTCACTCAAGTGGATGCATCGACAACCCGCCATTATGGAGGGACGGGGTTAGGACTTGCCATTTGCAAGCAAATAGTGGAGCTGATGGGCGGCAAAATTTATTTGGAGAGTCAAGAAAATTTTGGCTCGACCTTTAGTTTTGAACTTCTTTTTAAAAAGCAATCCAATTGTCCTTCTGATAACTATGACTTGCCATCTTTGCAAGGAATGCGAGTACTGGTGGTGGATGATAGTTCTACCAATTGCCGCATTCTCAAGTATCAACTGAGTGCTTGGGATATGCGAGTTGATATAACTGAATATCCGATGGATGCAATGTCCCATCTCATCCATGCAGTTAATATTGGCGATCCTTATCAGCTTGTGATACTAGATATGCAAATGCCCGATCTCGATGGGGAAAGCTTGGGTAAGCAAATTAAGGAATCACCGATTCTAAAAAATACCCATTTAATTATGCTTAGTTCTCTTGATCGGACTGATGAGGTTAAAAGGTTACTAGATATTGGTTTCGCCCATTACCTCCGTAAGCCAGTCAAAAAGATTAGATTGTTGAATAGTATCATTAATTCCATTAAAGGGCTTCCTCCAGATCTTGCCATCGTTCCCAGCAAAGATGATAATCAAAGCCTCGATCCCATTGTTACTTCTAAATTAAAAATTTTGGTAGCCGAAGATAGCCCGATCAACCAAAAAGTTGCAATTAACCAACTCCTTAATTTGGGCTATAGTGCTGATGTGGTGGGGAATGGCAAGGAAGTTCTCGAGCTAGTCGAGCAGATTCACTATGACATGATTCTGATGGATTGCCAGATGCCCATACTGGATGGATATGTCACAACGAGAAAACTTCGTGATTTGGAATCTAAGGCAGATGAGCGCAGACCAATAGTTATTATTGCTTTGACCGCCAATGCGATGAAAGACGATCGCGATCGCTGTTTAGCCGCAGGAATGGATGACTATCTCAGCAAACCTTTACGAAAGGAAGAACTCGCGGCAATGATCTCCTATTGGAGTCAAGTTATTCCTATTACGTCTCAGGATGATGATTTAGCGAGTGTCTATAACTCCGTTCATAGTTTGCCTGTAAATGTAAGTCCCGTGGAAATTGTGATCGATGCTAATATTCCCGATGCTAATATTCCCGATGTTAATATTCCCGATGTTAATATTAGTGAATTAGAGATTGATTGGTGTTATCTAGAGGAAATATCTAATAGTAATGCTGATTTTAGGAAGCAGCTCTTGGAAACCTATGTTAGTTCTTTGTCAGAGCATTTACATTTACTCAAAGTAGCGATAGTCAATCATCAATATCTTGAAGTTGAGCGCGAGTCTCATCTTATTAAGGGGGCAAGTACTGCTTTAGGCTTTAATGGAATTGCTAAACTTGCAGATTCCTTAGAATCTCAAAGTCATCAAGGACAAATTCCTGACCAAGCTATCCCTATATTTGAAAAGATTTTGCAAGGAATTAAGCAGATTGAGGGTCTAATTTAAATTTATAGCCCTGTAATACCAAGTTAAGAAATGGCGTAGCCATTTCTTAATACCAATTCACGAAAGTGTGACAACACTTTTGTGAATTAAAAACCAAACCCACTAAGGGTTTTCAAAGCTCAAAATGGCTACGTCATTTTGAGCTTTGGTATAATTTTGTATAAAGTTAAACCCCTATTTTTCTCAGAAATCATTTAGGAATGCTATATTGCCATTTGTCTCAGGACAAAAATCATCTCTCCCGCAGAGGAGGATGGTGGTGCTTTGCGCCACCATCCTCCTCTGCGGGAGATGTATACTAATAAAATTGCCGATAGCTATGTGACCGAAATATAGAATTTCCAGTTGGCTATAAAAGTGTAATACTTGTTATAAGTACTTCAGCATAATTAAAATCCAGATCTAAAACCTGCGGCGTACGCTGCGCGTGCGCCGCAGGTTTTAGGGTTTTATATTTAATTAAGCCCATTTACTTAGGTAGCTGGTCTTAATTGCAAAAAATTGACGATGGGAGTAGGTATTATTCATCAACGATCTCTATTGCTGAAGTATTTTAAACTATTATTTTGGACTGTTATAGTTACTTGTAAAAATTTATATCCTCTAAATTATCAGGAATTTTTTATGGAACGTCCCCAATCCATTGCTGCCATTCTTATTAGCGATCTTCCTGCTGTTGTTGCTGACTTTCAAGGGCTTATCACCGATGTAAATACACATTTTGAGGAATTTACAGGTTGGCGAAAGGAGGAAATAGTGGGACAATTAATTTCTGTGATTTTGCCTAGTTATTTTCGAGAATCCCATCATATGGGGTTCTCTCGCTTTACCGCTACTGGGGTTGCTACTATTCTCAATCACCCTCTCGAACTTCAAGTCATTACTAAAGATAATCGAGAGATTCTTTCGGAACATTATATATTGGCTGAGAAACATGACGAGAAGTGGTTTTTTGGTGCAACCTTGCGATCGCTTGAGTCTTGATTGGCGAGTAGTATCTGAGTACATGGAGCTATGAATCATATCCCATCTCAAATTCAAGAACTGCGATCAATTCTTGGAAAAATGGAGGTTGCTTTAGGTGCGGTAGACAATGCGATCGTCTGGACTGATACTCAAGGAAGGATTCAGTGGTGTAACAAATCCTTCGATCTTCTCGTTAATCGACCTCATATTATGGTGATTGGTAAGGAGATATTCTCTCTTTTACCACTGTATTGTGATGGGGTTATGCTCTCTCCAGAGAGTCATCCCGTTACTTTAGCGATCGCTCAAAAGAGTAAGGTTGTTAATAAATATGATGTTTACAATGGCGACAAAGTCGCTATTCTCGAAATTACCGCTACCTACGTGGAAATTGATAGCGATTATTGTAAAGAGATCAGTATTGTGGTCGCGATTGATGATATTACGGAAAAAGAACGTAATCAGATTCTACTTCAGCAAGCAAACTTAGAATTGGAGCAGAGAGTAGATCAAAGAACTCAGGAGTTAAGGGAAGCGAACGAGCTTTTACATGAGCAAAATCAAGTTTTAGAAATAGCTAAGCAAATTGCGGAAGCTTCTAATCAGGCTAAAAGTAGTTTTCTGGCTACGATGAGTCATGAAATTCGGACACCGATGAATGCGGTGATCGGGATGACAGGACTGTTGCTCGAAACTGATTTAGATCCAAGGCAGCAAGATTTCGCGAATACCATCCACAATAGCGGCGAGCATTTGTTAAACCTGATCAATGAAATTCTGGATTTCTCAAAGTTAGAAGCCCGTGAGATGCAGCTAGAGGAGTTGGATTTTGAGCTCGAATCAAGCATTGAAGAGGTCGCCGACATTTTAGCTGGTTCTGCCCATAGTAAGGGCTTGGATCTGGCTCTATTTATTCATCCTGATGTTCCTAAATACCTGAAAGGAGATATTGGTCGATTACGCCAAGTTTTATTAAATTTGACGAACAATGCCATTAAATTTACGCGTCAAGGAGAAGTGACCATCGAAGTTGCGATCGCTAAGGAAGATCTAACTACTGTTTCCTTGAGTTTTTCGGTGATCGATACGGGAATTGGGATTTCCCTAGAGGCGCAGTCGAAATTGTTTGAGCCTTTTATTCAAGTTGATGCTTCGACAACTAGACAATATGGAGGCACAGGCTTAGGATTAGCCATCTGCAAGCAATTAGTTCGGTTAATGGGCGGAAGTATCTATGTAGAGAGTGAAGAGAATAAAGGCTCAACTTTTTGGTTTACGGTTCCATTTCAAAAGCAATCGGAAGAGGGGAGTTATCCACTTGCGGTTAGCGCTCTTCAAGACTTAAGGGTCTTAGTTGTAGATGATAGCGTGACCAACTGCAATATTCTTTACCATCAGTTAAAATCTTGGAAAATGCAGGTTGACATCCTGATTCAATCTACTGAGGCGATTGATGCTCTCCATCGTGCGATCGCGATTGGTCAGCCCTATCAGTTTGCTTTATTAGATATGCAAATGCCCGACCTTGATGGAGAGCAATTGGGTACACAGATTAAAAGTTCGCCCATCTTGCGGGATACTCATCTCATTATGCTTACTTCTCTTGACCAGAATGGAGCGGCTAGTCGGATGTTGGAAATTGGCTTTGCGGATTATCTTCGGAAACCCGTTCGTAAGCTTCGTTTGTTGAATAGCCTTATTAATACGATTTCAGGTAAAAGCGCAAAACTGATCGATCAACCTCCAGAATTTATGGCTGAAGAAGTTAAATTACCATCCCAGCTAAAAATCCTATTGGTTGAAGATAGTCCGATCAATCAGAAGGTAACCATCAATCAACTTCATAATTTAGGCTATCGAGTTGATGTGGTGGCAAACGGTCAAGAAGCTCTGGATATCCTCGATAAAATTTCCTACAGTATCATTCTCATGGACTGTCAAATGCCTGTTATGGATGGTTATGTCACTAGTCGTCGAATTCGTGAGCGTGAGGCAAGTCAAAATTTGGCTGGGGCGGGTGTAGCGATCATTGCTCTCACGGCTAATGCGATGAAAGCCGATCGCGATCGCTGTATAGCTGCGGGTATGGATGATTTTCTGAGTAAGCCCGTTCGCAAGCAAGATTTAGCCAAAAAACTAGCCTATTGGTATCAGATGCGTGAAAGTTGTCATCTGGAAGAGCCAGTTGTTAATCATCTTGTTAATCATCCTGATCGAAATTCTGTCACAATCGATGTAAAAAGTGATCTGGACAATGACTTAAAAGCTGATTTGGAAGCCGATCTCAAGGTAGATTGGCAATATCTCGATGAAGTATGTAACGGTAACCCTCTTTTTCGCCAAGAGCTTTTGCAAGCCTATATTGATTCGTTACCTGAGCATCTAGATGCATTAGCGATCGCAATTTCGCAGGTCAATTACATTGGGATTGAATACGAGGCACATTTTATTAAAGGAACCAGTGTCGCTTTGGGTATTCTTGGGGTAGCGAAGCTGGCTAAAACTTTGGAAGAAGCTGGAAAAACTGGTCATCTTGCCAAGGATACTGGGCTGCTTTTAGAAAGGATTAGGGCGGCAGTTACGTATATAAGAAAAATATAGAAAAACAAAGATGAGTGGCGGCGCTTTGCGCCGCCACTCATCTTTGGGGTTTTGATTTGTCCTAGCTATTTATCTTGTGGATAGATATTTTTTTCTGATCTGTATATAATTACGCCCATCTGCGGTTTGATGACAGGTAAAACTATCAACCACCTGATTAATAAGATGTAATCCTCGACCGCCTGTGGCATTAATATCGGCTTCTACCATTTTTTCGAGTTTTGTGGCAAGGTCAAAAACTTCCCCATAATCAAAAACCTTAATTTCGATAGTCTCTTCTGTCAAACTTGCCTCTAAAGTAATCGGAGTCTCGGGTGGTAGATTCTTATGGGCATGGCGTACGGCATTAGTAAATATTTCTGCAAGCGCAGTTTTACACATTAACCAATCAATATTTGGAACAGAACCATGATCGATATTGTCGAACCAATTCAAAACTTGAACGAGTTCATTCAGATTAGTAGTGACTTGCAATGAGATCGGTTGAGACACTTACATTTTGCCCATATATACTTTGAGGTTGAATGTATTCTTAAATATTTAGCAATTTTTAAGTAGTTCAGCATCGTTGAAAATCAAAAATATAGTTTGTACTGCCCTTGGGTTGGGGGGAGTACAATTCTAGATTTGAAGGTTATGTATGCTTAGCAGCTTAGTAGATGATGCATTATTGCATATTTAAAACTACAGAAATTGGGTTTAAATGGAATAATCTATGAAACAGTCTTATTGTTTAATTACTATTCTAATTTATACTAATTCGATAAAGTGTGATAATAATTAGTTTTTTATAATACAAAATCTAGTGATTTTGGGTGGATTTGTCACTTACCAACAATTTAGAACTACTATAAATCTAACTACATATCGTGATTCAAGCAAACAGAATGCTGCAAATTCTAGTAATTGACGACGATTTGGTCATGCAGATGATTCTTAAGAATACTCTGCAAGGATATGGGTATAAGGTGATTGTAGGTAAAAATGGTCAAGAAGGAATATTACTAGCCCAACAGCATCAACCTGCCCTTATCGTTTGTGATTGGATGATGCCAGAAATAGATGGTTTAGAAGTATGCCGTCAGATTAGGCTGGAACCAAAGCTATCTTCAACATTTTTTATCTTATTGACTTCTAAAGGAGCTGTGGAGGATAAAGTTCGGGCCCTGGATAATGGTGCTGATGACTTTCTCTCTAAACCCATCGACAAAACTGAATTACTTGCTAGCGTTAGGGCGGGTTTACGTATTTATCAGCTCAATCAAGATTTGCAGCAGCAAAAGCAATTGTTAGAGGCGGAGATAGCAGAGGCAAGCGATTACATCAAGTCCCTTTTACCAAAAGCTCTGGAAGGTTCCGTAAACATCTTCGCCGAATTTATCCCTTCTAGTCAGTTGGGAGGCGATTGTTACGATTTTTACTGGCTAGATTCCGATCATCTTGCTATCTATTTGCTCGATACCTCAGGGCATGGGATTGGAGCGGCTTTGCTGTCGATTTCGATCTTAAATCTTTTGCGATCGCAATCTTTTGGCAAAGATGCCTTTTATAAACCAAGTACGATTTTGACGGAACTTAATCGCGCCTTTCAGATGAGTCAGCATAATGGGCGATATTTCACAATGTGGTATGGCGTTTTTAATCGATCGCAACGTAAGTTAACCTATGCTAATGCAGGGCATCCCCATGGAATTTTACTCTCAGGCGATCCCCAGAGTCCCCAGATCCAAAAACTTCCTAGCTTAGATATGCCTTTAGGCTTTTTTCCCGCCATTCATTATATGAGTTCGGAAATATCCATACCTCTAGATAGTAAGCTCTATATCTTTAGTGATGGAATTTTCGAGGTTCATCAAGATAATGGTAAAAAATGGGGGACGATTAAATTTTTTGACTTTCTGATTAGTAAATTCTCGAAGGGGGAGGAAGTTAATGCTGACCAAGTACTACAGCAGATTCGTGTTACTACTCCCCAAGCTAATTTTGATGACGATGTTTCCTTGTTAACAATTGATTTTCTTTAGGCTAAGTAGTTCGGCATAAGTAAACTTAAAACCCAGAAGAGCATACCGCCCGCGCAGCGGGCGGTATGCTCTTCGATTTTGGTTTTTGATTCTGCCTAGCTACTTACTTACACCAAATTTCCCTTGCATTACTGTTGTCAGTTATATTGCCAGTTATGGGCGGATAAAATTAAAACCGAAAAGAGAGATGCAGCGCTTTGTACCGCGCCTCTCTTTTCGGTTTTATGTCTTGATACACTGGGATAGCTATGGTTATAGCTATATTTAATAGTAATTCCCATTGCGCTTAATTTCTGAGCTTTAATAGCTAAATGTAATCCGATAAAATTTACCGACTATACCTAAATCTAAAAAATGAATATCCTTCCTTTATTAACTGTTCCGCAGGCGTGGCATGGAGATGCTCTTGCGATCGCAGTTTTTTCAAGCCCCAAAGCCAGTCATGATCCGCACGAGCAGTCAGAAAATTCTGTAAAAAAAGCGCTTGAACTATCTGAAGTATTAAAAAAATTAGATATTCAGGTTCTGGGTTGCACTTTAACGGATTTGATCGCCGAATCTGAATTTCTAGGGGAGAGTGGGGTTTCGGTTAGCGGTCGTGTGGGGATTGACTATGCTATTCGCAAGGTGATTTTGATTGGTATGGGCGATCCCGCTCAAGCTAATGCTGATGTTTGGCGTAAATCGGCGGCAATAGCTGTGAAATGGGCAAATAAGGAGAAGGTGAAAAAGCTCGCATTATCCTTCCCGAATTACAATCAAGACGTTACGGTGACGGCTCAAGCGATCGCTGAGGGCGTATTACTAGCGGCCCATCAAGACAAGCGATTTAAGTCTAAAAATACCAATCCCAGTTTTCTGGAGCAGGTGGAAATTTTAGAAACCGATCCCGATATGGCAAGCCCTGCGATCGCGAAGGCGCAGCAAATTGTTGATGGGGTAATTTTGGCGCGGGAATTAGTATCGGCTCCTGCAAATATTGTGACTCCGATTACCTTGGCTGATACTGCCATTGCGATCGCGAAGGAGTCAGATTTTTTCACTGTCAAAATTTTGGAACAGGCTGACTGTGAAGCCTTAGGGATGGGAGCCTTTCTTGGCGTAGCTAGAGCTTCTGATATTCCTCCCAAGTTCATCCACCTCACTTACCGTCATGGCGAGCCCAAGCGCAAATTAGCGATCGTCGGGAAGGGATTGACCTTTGATTCGGGTGGTTTAAATATTAAAACTGGTGTGGGCAGCAGTATCGAACTGATGAAAACCGATATGGGTGGCTCGGCAGCAGCCCTCGGTGCAGCGAAAGCGATCGCCCATCTCCAGCCCACAAACATCGAGGTGCATTTTATCGTCGCGTCCTGCGAAAATATGGTCAATGGCAGTGCCATGCGTCCAGGCGATATCCTCACGGCCTCTAATGGTAAAACCATTGAAGTGAATAATACCGATGCCGAAGGACGCTTAACGCTAGCCGATGCTCTCGTCTATGCCGATCGCCTTGGGGTCGATGCGATCGTTGATCTTGCTACGCTAACAGGGGCTTGTGTGGTGGCACTGGGCGAAGATATTGGGGGAATGTGGTCGATTGATGATAGCTGGGCAGAGGCGATCGCTAAAGCTGCTCGGGATGCTGGCGAGAAATTATGGCGGATGCCCCTCGAAGCTCCCTATTTCGATCAATTAAAATCGGTCGTGGCTGATTTTAAAAACACTGGTTCGCGGGCGGGCGGAGCAATTACGGGGGCTTTGTTCCTGAAGCAATTTGTGGAAACAACTAAGGCATGGGCGCATCTTGATGTGGCAGGTCCAGTCTGGACTGAGCGCGATTCGGGTTATAACAATGCTGGCGGCACGGGTTTTGCAGTGCGAACTTTAGTGAATTTAATCCTTAATTAACGTCAGTTCGGATTAAGCTGGCAAATTTTAAAAGCCCAAAAGTAAAATCCTTGCGACGCAAGGATTTTACTTTTGGGCTTTGAGAAAGGGTTTGCGTAGCAAACCCTTTCTCAAAGCCTGTTTTAAGATGCTTCGCTTTCAAAAATTGTCTCCATTCTTTAAGCTCACAAGATGAGTGGCAGTGTGAAGCGCCGCAACTCATTTCTTACAGCGCTTCGCGCTCAAACCCAAACTAAAGAAAATTTTGAAAGCGTTGCGAAGCAACGCTTTCAAAATTTTCTTGTGGTTCGTTTGATCGATAATTGTTGTAACTTGGATATAAACTCCAAAAGAGGGTTGCCGCGCTCCGCGCGGCAACCCTCTTTTGGGGTAGTTGATGGCAGCTATAGGTTTATTGGCGAACATTGATGCAACAGTGATAGATGCAACAGCGATAACTGATAATAATTTTCGGCATGGGCGATCGCATTTTGTTGTTCTGCTTCTGAAAGCTCGCGCATCACCTTCGCGGGCACACCTGCCACCACCACCCCCGCAGGCACATCCTTAGTCACCACCGCCCCCGCACCGACAATACTTCCTGCCCCAATTTTTACACCTTCCAACAGAATTGCCCCCATCCCGATCAAGCATCCGCGCCCAATTTCCGCACAGTGGATCACCGCCCGATGTCCGATCGTCACATATTCACCAATTACTAAGGGCTGGTCGGGATCGCCATGCAAGATCGCCCCATCCTGAATATTCGTACAGTAGCCAATATCCATGCGATTGACATCGGCTCTAATCACCACCTTGTACCAAATATTCACGCGATCGCCGAGATGCACATCGCCGATTACCACCGCATCACTGGCAATAAAGGCGGCGCGATCGCGATCGGGTGTGGGTAGCTGCGCATAGGGGAGATGCATATATCTGTGATTTAGAGGATGTGGTGACTGGGCTTACAGGCTAAAGCTTGGCAAAAATAACCTTTTCGCCTTTTGCGAAATGCTTTCATAAGTACCTCAGCATAGTTAAAATCCAGAGCTAAAACCTGCGGCGTACGCGGCGCACGCGCCGCAGGTTTTAGGTTTTATATTTAATTAAGCCCACTTACTTATAATAATGAGTAATTCTGCCAGCTCATAATCTAGCTTATAATCCCAACTCATAATCTATGTCACAATCTCCCGCTTTAGTCCAAGATTCAGTCCAGAATGAAGATTTATTGCTCTCAGTGCGTGACTTACAAGTTACCTTTCGTGGCGATGAGGGGCTGGTCAAGGCTGTCAAGAATATTTCTTTCGATCTAGCTCAAGGTCAAACCCTTGGCATCGTCGGTGAGTCAGGCTCTGGCAAATCGGCGACGGCTTTAGCGATTATGGGGTTGTTAGGAGAGTCGGGCAAAATTCACGGAGAAGTACTATTTCGACCTAGCGGTGAATCACCCGTCGATCTGGTCAAAGTATCGCCCCAGAAAATGCTGCAATATCGAGGCGATCGCATATCGATGGTATTTCAGGAACCGATGACATCGCTCAATCCTTTATTCACCTGCGGCTATCAGGTGATCGAAGCAATTCAACTGCATCAAAAAGTCTCCGCAGCGGAAGCAAAGACCCGCACGATTCAGCTTTTTCAGGAGGTGCAATTACCCAATCCCGAACAATTAATTGAACGCTACCCCCATGAGCTTTCGGGTGGACAATTGCAGCGAGTGATGATTGCCATGGCGATTTCCTGTAATCCGCAGTTAATTATTGCTGATGAACCCACCACCGCATTAGATGTAACGGTACAGGCTACAATTCTGGATCTGCTCAGAGAGATTCAGCGATCGCGCCAGATGTCGATGATCTTTATTACCCATGATTTAGGGCTTTTGGGGGCGATCGCGGATCGGGCGATCGTCATGAACCAAGGGGAAGTTGTGGAAATGGGATCAACGGCGGCGATCTTCCAAAATCCCCAACATCCCTATACCAAGGGTTTAATTGCTTGCCGTCCTCAGCCCGACCGCCAATTGCGCCTGCTGCCAACCGTTAGTGACTTTATGGAAATGCAGAACGGACAGATGGTGGAGAAAGAACTTACCGCTCGTTACTTGGAAGTCGTACCCCCTGAAGAAATTGCCGCCCATCTATTGGAATTGCAGAAGCATGAGCCGATCCTCTCCGTCCGCAACCTTAGGATTGAGTTCCCCATTCGCAATATTTTAGGGCTAAAAAAACGCTATCTAGTGGCGGTCAATAATATTAGTTTTGATGTCTACCGTGGTGAAACCCTTGGGCTGGTTGGGGAGTCGGGTTGCGGTAAAACTACTACGGGTAGAGCAATTCTCGGTTTAGCTAATGGGCTGATGGGTTCTGTTAAGTTTGAAGGAAGAGAAATCTCGCGATTACGGGGAGGAGCCTTACAAAGATTGCGCGGTGATCTGCAAGTAGTGTTTCAAGATCCCTTTGGTTCACTCAATCCAAGGATGAGTGTGGGTGATGCCATCGCTGAACCATTAATCGTTCACAGTCATCAAGATCGCTTTGAGCGCTATCGGCATGTTGATGCGAGAAAGGAAAGAGTCGCCTATCTATTAGAGCGGGTGGGGCTTTCTAAAAGCGCTATGCGTCGCTATCCCCACGAGTTTTCTGGTGGTCAACGTCAGCGGATTTGTATTGCCAGAGCCTTGGCTCTCAATCCTAAATTAATTATTGCCGACGAGCCTGTTTCAGCCTTGGATGTGTCTGTGCAGGCTCAAGTTCTCAATCTATTTAAAGAACTGCAAGCGGAATTTGGCTTGACCTACATTTTTATATCCCACGATCTCGGAGTAGTTAAATTTATGAGCGATCGCATTATGGTGATGAACAAAGGCGAAATCGTCGAGCTAGACACTGCCGAAGCGATCTACACCAATCCCCAACAGCCTTATACCCAAAAGTTAATCAGTGCCATTCCCAAAGCTTTAGTTTTATCTCCCTAAAACTCCATTTCGTGGGGACGCTTCGCGCCCCTATGCAATACTCTCAAATTAAGCAGGTAATTATGCTAACTCTCACAAAAAAATATTCCCTTGCCGAATATTTCGATCGCGAAATTCTTTCGGAGACAAGAAACGAATACATTGATGGAGAAATCAACCCGATGACTGGTGGTACGCCAACCCATAACCGTATTATTGGTAATTTTTTTGCTGCTTTACATCAAGCAATGCAAGACAAACCCTATGGAGTATTTATTACCGATCAGCGTCTTTGGATTCCCGTTCACAAAATAGCTACATATCCTGATGTGATGGTTATAGCTGAGCCATTGGAATATCAAGAAGGACGAAAAGATACATTAGTCAATCCGATTTTGATTGCCGAAATTCTATCGCCATCCACAGCAAGCTATGATCGAATCGGCAAATTTGCATCCTATAGAACTATTTCCTCTTTCAAGGAATATTTGCTAATTTCTCAAGATCGCCAGTATGTCGAACATTTTTATAAAGAAGGCGATCGCTGGATATTCACTGCCTATGAGAACAATACAACTATTTCCCTAGCATCCTTTGAAGTAGCGATCGCCACATCAGTTCTATATAACCGCATTAACTTTGAATCAGCATCTTTGGAGTAAAAGCAATGACACAAGTTGTAAATTCACTGTACGAACAAGATATTTTGCTCTGGGTGGAAGAAACAGTTGCCAAACTCAGAGCGCATGATTTTGAAAATTTAGATTTGGAGAATTTGATTGGAGAGGTAGAGTCTTTGGGGATTTCGCAGAAAAAAGAATTAATTAGTCGTTTAATCACATTGCTGGAACATCTACTAAAGCGTTTGTATGTCAATATTCCCTACAACTACAATGGCTGGGAACGCACAATTCGTAACCAGCGTAATGAACTTCAGGTTTTGCTCAAACAGGTCCCAAGCCTCAAAACTCGTTGGGATGACAGCTTTGCTGATGCGTGGGAAATTGCTCTCAAAACTGTGTGTGAAGAATATCGAGAAGTTGAATTTCCCGATCAATGGAAATTTTCAAGTGATTTGCCGATAATGCTGAGCGAGAGATTTTGGGAAACAGAATAGAGAGCGCAAAGCACTCTCTATTCTCTAGGACAACAACAAAGCCTCTGCTAGTTCCTTATCCATTTTTTCAGCAGAGGCGATCGCATCGGTCATGATTTGGCGAGGACTAAGCCCATTGTGATAAGCAGCTAACCAACGTTGAGCTTCATTACCCTGTTCGAGAATCTTTTTCAATGGTGATAAGAAGCACCATACACCGTTATCTTTAGCACGCGATCGCAGTTCTTCATATTGGTTAGAAATCCATTCTCTTGCCGTAATTTGTTCACCTGTTTGCCAATGAGTCAAAACTGCATCAAGGCTGCTAGTTGCTGCGGCAACTTCATTTCGATCGGCTATATCTGCGAGTTCATCGGGTGTGAACTTGGTCGCATTGGGCGCAAGGGGATCGAGTGACGAACCAATGCCAGCTTCCAGAAACTGATTGAGGCGCATTTCCAAAAGAGCCGAGATAGACAGTAATGCGACGGGATCGATAACTAGATCGGAAATTCTTAATTCTAAACGGTTAAGATTGTAAGGGCGATTATCGCCATTAGGACGTACTGACGACCAGAGGTGGCGGACATTCTGCATTGTACCCAATTCTAATTGCTGTTCTGTCCATTCCACAAAGTGGCGGTGACTTCGGAATAAGGGGACTAATTTCGGCGTTTTCGGAAACATTTGCCAACGGGACGAATGAAATCCTGTTGCCTTACCGTTGAGAAAGGGAGATGCGGCACTAAGGGCAAGGTATAGGGGAGCTTCGAGGCGAATGAGTCGGCAAGCGGCAATTAATAACTCTAGATCGGCAATGCCAACATTAATATGAATACTTGCGGTGACTACATTCGTACCATAGGTTTCCTCGATATAGGTATGGTAAGGATTTTGAGGATCGGAACGATAGAAGCGATCCACCCCGCCTAAAGCCAAAGTACTTCCAGGCATTAGGGTATAGTCCCCAAGCGATCGCAAATAACTGCGTAATTTTTGACGGGGTTCTACTAGAGCCATTAATAATGGCTCGTATTTATGAAAGGGTGGCGTAATATATTCGACGTTACGGCTATCGGGTTCGCGGACAAACCCATTGAGATTTGCCACAATGCGATCGGAAAAGCCCACCACATCCCCCGTTGGTGTAGAGGTGTATATTTCTACTTCAAAGCCTTTTGATAAAAGCACGGGAGGTTTCCTTTTGCTATAGACAATATTACTAGCCTACCTTGCAATGCGATCGCTTTAAAGATGCCTTTGGGTATATGACCGAGCATATAAACTCCAAGGGACAATAGGTGGTGATTCGCAGCCTATTGTCTCTTGAGCTAAGTAGTTCGGCATAATTAAAAACCAAAACCAGAGAGCATACTGCACGCTGCGCATGCGGTATGCTCTTCTAGGTTTTAAGTTTACTTATGCCTAGCTACTTAACTTTTCATTAGTTCTTTCATCTTTTTTGCAGCTAAGGCATAGCCACCATCGGCTCCATCAATAAAATGCACTTGACGACCATCCCGTTCAAACACCAAACAAGTCATTAAAGCCCGATCGGAAACATGAAATCCGTAGACTAAACGACCTTCGCGAAACTTTTTGTCTAGGTAATTCATGAGTGTTTGACGTTGTTTGATTCTGCCAGAAATGACCATTCGTAACACATCATCAAACTTTTTGAAGTCCGTTGATTCGGAAACAATCTTCTTGTAGTCTCCCCAATTAAATCCTCTAACCCTGATCCTAGAATTCATCAGAATCGTCCCTAATAGGTTAATTAGGCGGATTTTCCATAGATAAAACCATTTCGCTAGCCAACTTTGGGTGGCGGTGAAAACCCTAGTCTCTGACAATAAATTTTTGTCCTCAAAGCCAAGGGCTAAATTGGTGGAGATGGCGGGATGGCATTCCGCTCCCTGTCCGTAAATGCGATCGATCTGGTTAATAATTTCGCGATAGAGCAGATCGATTTGACTTTGACTGGGTGCGGTCGCCATGACGATCAGACTTAGAATCTCGTCATGGCGGGTGGGGATATCCTGCCAACGGCATTCTAAGCCAGAGAAATCCGCGATCGCATAGGCATTAATCGCTTTAGGGCTGTATAAATCCGTAGTAGCGGCATCCTTCACTAAGCGCGTGGCATAGCTGATGCCGCCGCCTCTGAGAATTGCTTGGTTATAGTTTTCTGAAATTCGGAGTTTGGCAATTTTAATGTCGTAGTTTGAGGTAATGGCAGTGAGAGGGACAATACCTACACGTAAGCTAAGCTTAAATTCATCGCTGGCTAATTTTTGCACCGCTAGCAAGGATTGTTCTGCTTCATTAATAAACTTGTTTGGAATCAGAATTGAAGCGCCATCGCCACCAAATACAAAGGGAATCTCTAAATCCCCGACTATATTCAGAATGACAATTATGGAGCAGGCTCCTAAGAGATTGACATCTTTATACTTACCTTCAGCGATCGCTTTAGTTGATTCCGTGACATCGGTGATAATTACGGCCCAGTCATTGGGAATGTCGGAAAAGTTTGCACTGTAGGTAATATCGGCAAAATTTTGAAGAACGGGTAGATCGGCATAAAAGTTCTCAGAAGTCGTATTTACAGGTGAGAATTCTTGAGTATTCATATCTGTAGATCTAAATGCAAATCTAAACGCGATCATCAATGACAGGATTCTATCAATAAAAGATAAAGAGAGATACAGCCAACTGGCTGTATCTCTCTTTGTCTTTTGCCTGTGGCGTAAATCACATTGCGCCTAGCTGTTCTCAAGTCATACCAAGTTAAGAAATGGCGTAGCCATTTCTTAACTTGAAACCCCTTACACTAATTCACAAAAGTGTTGTCACACTCAAAACCATGGAGCATACCGCCCGCGCAGCGGGCGGTATGCTCTTCTAGGTTATTTAACTTGTAGAGCTATTCCCATTCGATCGTGCCAGGGGGCTTAGACGTAATATCTAGGACTACACGATTGACACCTTCCACCTCATTAACGATCCGATTGGAAATTGTTTCCAATAGATCGTAGGGAACTCTTGCCCAATCCGCGGTCATGCCATCTTCACTAGTGACAAGACGCAATACGATGGGATGGGAGTAGGTGCGTTTATCCCCCATCACGCCGACACTGCGAACGGTGGGCAGTAGAACCGCAAAGGCTTGCCAGAGATTATTGTATTGACCAGCACGATTGATCTCTTGACGGACAATTAGATCGGCATCACGGAGAGTGTTTAAGCGATCGCTAGTAATATCACCAATAATCCGAATTGCCAATCCAGGACCTGGAAAGGGTTGACGCTTGACGATTTCTTCGGGCAGTCCGAGCGCAGTGCCAACTTTGCGCACTTCATCTTTAAAGAGCTTGCGAAGTGGTTCTACGAGGGTAAAGCGAAGATTGTCAGGTAAGCCTCCGACATTATGATGGCTCTTGATCTTGACGGCAACCCGTTTGCCTGTGACGGGATCGGCATTGGTATCCGCTGACTCAATTACATCTGGATAAAGCGTTCCTTGGGCAAGGAAATCAAAAGGGCCCAAACGTTGAGATTCTTCTTCAAAAACACTAATAAATTCGCCGCCGATTAGCTTCCGCTTCTGTTCGGGGTCGGTTACGCCTTCGAGTTTCTTCAAAAAGCGATCGCGAGCGTTAACATATTCCACATGAATGTGGAATTGTTCTTCAAAGAGTTTCACAAGACGTTCTGGTTCAAGCTTACGCATAAAGCCCTGATCAATAAACATACAGGTGAGTTTGTCACCAATCGCTCTATGCAATAAAAAAGCGAGAGTTGAAGAATCTACGCCGCCAGAAAGAGCCAGTAATACTCGTTTGTCACCAACTTGAGCGCGAATTTCGCGGATTGAATTTTCGATAAAAGCATCGGTAGTCCAACTTGGTTCGCATTTACAGATGTGATAGACAAAGTTGCGAATCATCGCCATACCACCAGCGGAATGGACGACTTCAGGATGGAACTGGACTCCATAGAGATTTCTTTCATGATCGGCGATCGCCGCGCAGGGAGTGTTCGCTGTATGGGCTAACACTTCAAATCCTTGGGGTAAATTAATTACAGAGTCGCCATGACTCATCCACATTGTAATGCCCGTATCGACATTGGTAAGTAAATCAGTGGGATCGTCAATTAGCAATTCGGCTTTGCCATATTCCCCTCGCTCAGCACGCTCAACTGTGCCGCCGAGTTGCTTTGCCATTAGTTGCATTCCATAGCAAACGCCTAAAATGGGAATATCCAGATTGAAAATTTCAGGATCACACTGCGGTGCGCCTTCGTCATAAACGGAGTTTGGTCCACCAGATAGAATGATCCCTTTAGGATTAAGCTTCAGTAGATCCTGTGCGGATATGTGGTACGTTAAAACTTCAGAATAAACCTGTGTCTCGCGGATACGTCGGGCAATGAGTTCCGAGTACTGAGACCCAAAATCAAGAATTGCAATCATTGAACGGCTATTTATATTGTCTGTGGTAAGATCGGGCTCGGTGCTGATTGAATTTATACTAGATGAAAGAACACCTTCAAGATTTAGTACGGCATTCGATGATGTTGGAGGGGATGAAACCACAGTAGATACCTCTATCTTAATGAGATAGCATTTAATGAGATCGTAAGGCTTTCGGTAAGCCAATCGCCGCGAAAAAAGTAGCTATTCTTACAATGCTAGCAAAACGGTACGTCTTTATGAAGAAAAAGATACATAAAAAAGCTACAAATGCGATCGCCTTGGGTTTATTCTCATCAATTTTAGCCTTGCTAGCTTGTGGAAGTAAGGATTGGGGCTTTAATTTCGGAAATGTGACAACATCTGCCGCCGAAGCGGTGCAACTCCGTGATGGCAAAACCTATTTTATTAATTTGCCCATACTAATCGAGGCGGAAACTACGGTTAATCGGATTTACGCCCGCAACGCTACCTATTATTTTGCGATCGCCTTACCGCAAAATATGGGTGAACCCTTACAAAAGTTGGAAATTGCCCAGAAAGAAGGCTTTGACTCGATTGATTTTTTTGAAGATGATACGTTTGCCTATGTGCAGTCCCCATCGGGCGAGCGAGTGGCGATCGCCAGTAAAACTGAGATTGTACCCAGTGGAGATCGCAGTGAAGATCGCAGTAAAATTACAATTACCTTTAACCCTCCCATTCCTGCTAGCGGTGACCTAAACCGTAAATTGATCGTGGGACTACGACCAATTAGCAACCCTCGTACTGATGGTACTTATCTGTTTGGGGTAACAGCATTTCCTCAAGGCGATCGCCCTAACTCGCAATTTCTGGGATATGGTCGGTTGAGTTTTTATAGTCTTCGTTTTTAGAATGTTTTCTGATAGCAAAACCCCAAAGATGAGTGGCGGCGCGGAGCGCCGCCACTCATCACCTATTTAGAAACTTGTTAAAAACTTACAAATTTTTCTCGTGAATGATTTAGGACTGCCACCGATCCAAAATACCTATAGAGTGTTTTATCAAAAAGATTGACGTTTGCTATACACTATTGGCAGATAGTAACTAGATATTTAACTATGACCTTCACAACAGAATCGCCAGTAACTCCTGTAGAAGCAGAATCTAGTTTTGCACCCCCAGTTAATCACATTGTGCAAACCATCCAAACTGTAATTGCCAGTATGGATGCCGACAATACGGCGCTCGAAAATCAGACCGAGGATACGTGGAAATTCAAATACGGTACTGTAGAAGTAGTTGTCAATATTACTGGAATCGAACCTACTGACACATTCACAGTATTTTCGACAGTGTTGAGCGCACCATTTAAAGATGAAGCGAAAATGACGCGCTGGTTACTGGAAAAAAATGCTGCTGATACCTTTGAGTCTCGGTATGCAATTCAAAACGATCAAGTTTTAGTATTGTGCTCGCGTTCTGTTGAAGATCTTTCAGCGGCTGAGATCTCAAGGATTATTACAATCGTAGCGGCGATCGCTGACGACAATGACGAAGTATTAAAAGAAAATTTTGGGGCTTAATCCTAAATAAAATAAGCAATAAAACTTATAATTATAGGAATGGGCGGTGCTTTGCACCGCCCATT
>NZ_ALWB01000024.1 GCF_000332215.1 Pseudanabaena biceps PCC 7429 | reverse complement strand
GTGCCGCCCGCTGCGCGGGCGGCACGCTCTCTGGTTTTAGTTTTTAATTATGCTTAACTGCTTAGTTGATGATTTCAGACTTTGTTTACTTTCCAAGAGCAAGTACATTTTTGGGAGTAATGTATTCGTACTCTTCAGGTTTTAAGAAGCCAGCACGAACATCGGGCTTATTCGGAATCAACTTATATTTGAACCAAAACTCAGCAACTTTCTCTTGCTCTTTAATCACATCTTCAGTAATTGGACGCAAGCCATATTCATACTTAGCGTGCATCTTTTCTAAGATGGGTGCATCAACTTTAGTCACATCGGTTAGTAGAACAGCAACTTCCTTAGGATTTGCCTTTACCCATGCATCAGCCTTTTCTAGCTCTTCAAAGAAAAGCTTAATGGCATCTTTATTCCCCTCATAATATTTACGAGTTGTGGTGTAGAAGTTACGAGTATCACGGAGCTTTTCTCCATCAAGTAATACTCTTCCAACTCCACTTAATTCTGTACGAGTGACGAAGGGATCCCAAATAAACCATCCATCAACTTTGCCTTGACTAAAAGCGGCACTAGCATCGGCAGGAGGTAAAAAGATAGATTCAAAATCACTATTGGATAGCCCTTCTTTCTCAAAAGCTTTGACCGCTAAGTAGTGACCGATTGATGCTTTCTGGAAAGCAATCTTTTTGCCTTTAAGATCCGCCGCAGTTTTATAAGTCGAATCTTTGGCGACTAGGAGGGCTACAGGTTTGCCATTAGTTGCTGTGGCTCCTAAATAGACAAGAGGACTACCTGCGGCTTGGGAAAATACAGGTGGTGATTCGGCAGTAGAAGCAATATCGAGACCATTAGCATTCAAGGCTTCAAGTTGCTGAGGTCCTGCGGCAAATTCAGCCCATTTCACTTCATAGCCAAGGGGTTGAAAGGCTTTCTCTAAGGTACCTTGCTTCTCTAGAACTGCTAGAGCTGTGAGTTGTTTAGAGCGCACAATCCGAATGACTTTTTTCTCCCCACTAGCAGTAGGTTTGTTCGTTTCAGTAGTTTTTATGTCAGATGTTGATGCTGTTTTAGAATCTTTAGAATCGGTCGAAGTTGAGGCTGTAGGACTAGATGCACAACCAATTAAAGTGGTGGATAAGACGAGGCTATAGGCTGTGGCAAATAATAGCGATCGCCGTTTAATTTTTTGGACTTGAGCGGGGCGAGTGAAGACCTTAAACAATGGAGGCAGTTCTTTCATGGACTTGTCTAGCGAGTTATGGGAAATTATTGAAATTCTGTATATCCTTTGTAAATTAAGGATTTCAAGCAATCTACTAAATATACACGTAAATACCGTAGTTTATAAAATAATCCTCCCATGGTTCAAAATAAAATGCAAGTTAACTGGTATACAAAATGGGATCGAAACAAAAAAACGAAATAGAAAAACGAAATAAAAAGGAGCTAACCGAATTTCTAATCTTGAATTAATTCTGAAATCACTGGATCTTGGGAATTGGAATGAGAGTTGATCGCCCCAATTTGAGAACCGTTTTTAGAACCGTTATTTTGAGTTTGATTAGCAAAATTGCGATCGCTCAGATTTTCAGGTAAGAATCCGCCAGCTTGCATCTGCCATAGGCGATGGTATGCACCTTTTAGTTCTAGCAAGTCAGCATGGGAACCATCTTCAACTATCTTGCCATGATGAAATACAAGGATGCGATCTAAATGAGAAATAGTAGAAAGACGGTGTGCTACGACAATTACGGTTTTACCATTCATCTCTTTGTCCAGAGTATCTTGAATGGCGCGTTCGGTAATCGAATCAAGGCTCGAAGTCGCTTCATCGAGAATTAGAATTGGTGCATCTTTGAGAATGACTCTGGCGATCGCAATTCTTTGACGCTGACCACCCGATAGCTTTACACCACGCTCTCCCACCATTGAATCATAGCCTTCGCGAATTTGTTGGATAAATTCATGGGCATTAGCTTTTTTTGCAGCTTCCATTACTTCCCGATCGCTCGCCTCTAAACGCCCATAGCGAATATTTTCGAGGAGCGTGCGATGGAATAGAGATGGATCTTGAGGGATGAGGCTGATTTGGGCATGGAGAGCTTCTTGGGTCATATCGCGAATATCTACACCATCGATCGCGATCCTTCCCGATTGCGGATCAAAGAGTCGCAATACTAAATTTACAAAAGTAGATTTGCCCGAACCCGATAACCCCACTAATCCTACTCTTTGACCCGATTCAATCGTAACTGAGAGGCGATCAAAAACTTTCTTTTCCTCGGAATAGCTAAATTCCACATCCCGAAATTCAATTTTACCTTGGTTAATGTAGTGGTTAATTGGGCGATCGCGATCGATAATTTCATGGGGCTGAATGATTGTGTAAACGCCATTGCTGACATTGCCAATATGCTCAAAAAATTCTAAAAAGCGACGACTTAAATTCTTCGCTTCAGAAATAATCAAAAGAGCAATGCTACTTGCCATGACAAAATCCGCAACTTCGATTTTCCCTTGACTCCATAGGGTCAGGGCATAGTAGAGCGTGCCAATTTTGAGGGCGGCTCCTGCGACAAATTGGAACAGTTTTACCCGCTCCGAATACCAGTTAGCCCTTCTCACATCCTTCAGTTCGACCGCATGGCGATCGCGTAAATACTTGCGCTCAAAACCCAATCGAGCAAATAAACGCACACTGCTGAGATTAGTGACAGTATCGACAATCTGCCCGATGGTTTCGCTTCTTGCTGAGGATGCGGCTAGCTCGTAGGGACGACTTCGGGAGGCAAGCCAATAGGAAACGGAAACAAAGGAGAAAGCCCAAATCCCAACAAATAGAGCTAGCCCTGTATTTACACGAGCTAGTAGAGCGATCGCCACTGTCATCACGATGCCTACAGGCATAAAATCAAAAATGAGAGAATATAGAGTGCGGGCAACGCCAAGGGAAGTTTCGCCAATGCGATGGGCTAAGGCTCCTGCGAAACTATTGCTAATGTAGCGATGGGAATGATGCTGTAAATAGCCATAAAGATTTCGCGCTACATGCTGGCGCAAAACGGGCTGTAGCAAGATCATCACTAGCCCAGAGGTTTTGCCAAAGATTACTTCACCGATGCTTAAACAGGCGAACAAAATAAAAGGATTCCAAATCGCTTCTAGTCCTGCGCCATGCTGACTGGCTCTAGTGACTCCTCGCATAATCTCGCCGATCGCAAAGGGGAGCATAATTCCACAAATGGCATGGAGTGCTTCGAGAGCCACCATCGCCAGATACCACCAGCGAAATTGACTTACAAAATACCAGACAAAACGGAAAGGAGTCGCTGGCAAATCAGGAGCATCAGCCGCACGTTGAAAGGCTTGGGATCTGAGATGCGATCGCAAAACACGTTTTAGGTTTTTACGATTTGACGAATGAGTTTTTGTGGTCATTTAAGTTCCTAAAAATTAAACCCAACTAGATTTTTGATTTTGCCTACGGCAAAATCAAAAATCTATCTCAACGCATCACCGAGGCGATATTCAGCCGAAATATGATCGAGCTTTTCTTTTAAATCAGTATCGAGCTTGATTTCCAAAGCCTTGAAATTATCCGCCAACTGTTCAAGACGACTCGCGCCAATAATCGGAGCCGTGATAATCGGATTCGCCAATACCCAAGCAAGAGACAGAGTGGTGAGGGGAATTCCTGCTTCCTTCGCCACATCCTGCAACTTTTGGACAGTGCTGAATTCGCGATCGTGCCAATAACGATCTTGATAGTTCTTCGCCGCAGCAGCGAGAGTGAAGCGCGTTCCTTCCGTTGGCTCTTTACTGGCGGCGTGTTTACCAGTCAGCAATCCACCCGCAAGAGGATTGTAAGGAATTACGGCTAAGCCTTCTTCTTGGGCGAGGGGCAAGAGTTCTCTTTCGATTTGACGGAATAGGAGATTATAGCGAGGCTGTACGGAAATAAATCTCGTTAATCTGCGCGTGTCTGCTTTGCCCAAAGCACGGCTGAGGCGATAGGCAAGGAAATTGGAAACGCCGATATAGCGAACTTTGCCCGATTTAACGATCGCATCTAAAGCCTCAATAGTTTCATCAAGGGGCGTATTTGTATCATCAGAATGCAATTGATAGAGATCAACATAATCGGTCTGCAAGCGCCGCAGGGAATGATCGATCGCATCAAATAAATGTTTGCGCGATGAGCCTTGATCCCAAGGGGCGTTACCAACTTTGCCGACTGCCTTAGTCGCCAAAATAAAGCGATCGCGTTTTCCTTTCAGCCAACGCCCAATAATTTCTTCGGTACGTCCTGCATTCGTAAGTCCACCACCTAGCGGATAAACATCGGCTGTATCAAGAAAGTTGATTCCCGCTTCAGCAGAAGTATCGAGAATTTTGATCGAAGTTTCTTCATCGGTTTGCAGTCCAAAGGTCATCGTACCGAGGACGAGTTTGGAAACGGTTAAACCAGTGTTACCAAATTTTGTGTAGGGAATTGTCATAGAGATTTTAGTGATTAAAAGTAGAGAAGTGATTTTATGTATAAATTAGAAGCCATTTAGGAATTGTCTAGATCCCCCCCAGCCCCCCTTGTAAAGGGGGGAGAATCAATTATTATCTTCTTCCCCCTTTACAAGGGGGATTGAGGGGGATCTCTTACGAAATAATACGATTGCCAGAATATTTGGGTAAACCGTTAGCGATATATGCCCAAGGGACGGAATCAACCCAGATTTGATAAATCGGGGGGTGAACCACATTCAGGACAGAACTCACGGGCGATCGCATTGCCGCTAGTTCCATTTTTAGTAAAGAATTTCACCTGATTAAAACAATAGTCATAAGCGCAATTTTATAAGTAGAAAACCAGTTAGAAGCGACTCTGTTTGCCAAAGCTTTTTCTAACTGGTAAATCTTGGAGTTCAAAGAGTAAAGGCAACGGAAAGTAAACTTATACGCCTACAGCAACCTTTTGAGCCGCTGGTTTAACAGCGACGGGGGCGGGTTGATATTTGTTCAACTTCGCCTCAATCTGCGTACCCTTGAAGAAGTTCGCATTAGCTTGAGTGTAGAACTTGTAAGGATTCGAGAAGACATAAGCCTTGAAATCAGCTTCCGTAATCACCCCTTCTTCTACCAAGCTCCAACTTTCGGCAAGAGGCTGAGTGAGATCGGGAACATCCCAATGACCGACATCAGAAGAGTAGATCGCGTTAATCTTCACGCCCAATGGATTCGCCTTGTCGTTGAAAGCAGTAGCAATCGTGCGATCGTCTGACTCAGAACCGAAGTAGAAGTTATCGACCCACTGATCGCGAATATCTTCAATCTTCTCAATACCTGCCTTACCGAAATCTTCTAGCTCATCACCAATAGGAGAACGGCTATGGCGTAGGAACGAAGAACCGAGGACGGTTTGTAGCAATTCTTCCTTGGTGAAGGATCTGCCCTTAGTCAATTCTTGACCATACTTCTCGAAGATATCGAGCAATTCATCAGCATTAGCTTCAGTTGGATCGTAGTTCTTCAAACCTTCAAGGTTGCGCTTTAAGAAGCGATCGACCAAGTGAATATAAACATGAGCGCCCCAATCCGCACCACCTTCGAGCAGAGCCACACGCAATTGTGGGAAGCGCTTAGTGACACCACCAAAGAACAGAGCCTTAGCAAAAGCTTCCGAACCATCGGCAAAGTGTCCGATGTGGTTGTTCATGTAGTTGCTGATGGAAGAGCGACCCGTCCAACCTTGGCTACCGTAGTGAGTGGCGATCGGTACGCCTAATTCGACAACCTTTGCCCAGAATGGATCGTAGTCATACTCGCTATCAATTCCATAGAAATCGATATAGGAGGCATAGCGAGCAATTTCAGGATACTTATCGGCGGGATATTTATCAGCGATCGCCTTAATCGGACGCTTGACACCACCAGGGATATTGATTACCTTCAAGCCCAAAGTATTGACCGCAAATTCTAGCTCCTCGATCGCTTCTTTAGGATCATTCAAGAGAATTCCAGCGACAGGGGTGAGGCGATCGCTATATTTACGATAGAGGTCAGCATGGTAGTGATTGATCGCCCGTTGCAAGGCTTGACGATTCTCATTGCTAGCACCAGCCGCCGCCAATACGTTATTAGGGAAAAGGACTGAATAATCAGAACCTTGCTCAGCAAGGCGTTCCGCTAATAAAGAAGGAAGAGTGTAGGTAGCAAGATCCAAAGTGTTCTTGGTAACTCTCGCCCACCAAGGAGAGCGCAAGGTGCGGTGATATTGACGCTCTTCAGGGGTTTGTTGGTACCAGTCTTTACCTTCAGACTTAGGATTGAGGCGACCAAATTCAGCTTTACGCAGTTCATCTACTAATTTGGAACCGCCATAATTAGCGATGTAGTCCTCAAAATCGGGAGTGAAGTCGTTAGTATGAATATCGGTATCGATTACTGGATAGTCAAGCTTCGCTTTCAATGCGGCGGAAGGCGAAGTACTGAGGCGGCTATATTTGCTCATAGATACTCTCGTTACCCGATTGGGTTGCCGTAGATTAATGATCAAAGTTTGGCATAGCCACGTTCAAAACCGATGTCTTCTAGATTACAAATATGCGTATTACTAATTATTAGTTTGTCTAAGTATTTGGTTTTAAGATTTTAGGCTTTCTCACAAATGAAATAGGGTTATAGCAATCCTATTTCATTTGTGAGGAAGGCAAGGGGTTTAAGCCCCTTGTTATATACTTTTGGTTCTTATGACTCATTTAGGATTGCTATATACTTATGCTGATTTTGTGCAGCCATAAATTTCAATAGGACATATAGTATATGTAGTTACGTTATAGAGGCGAAAATGACAGAGTTAGTTACCCCTCAATCTCTCTATGAGCAAGATATTTTACTCTGGGTCGAAGATACGATCGCTAAATTAAAAGCGCATGATTTTGCAAATTTGGATCTAGAAAATTTAATTGAGGAGATAGATACTTTGGGTAAAAGTCAGCGTAATGCGATCAGAAGTTTGTTAAGAAGATTGATTGAGCATTTACTCAAACGCTGTTATGTGCCATTACCCGAATGTTATGTTGGTTGGCAAAGAGAAATTAGAGCTTTTCGTAACGATATCAAAGATATTTTGGAAGATGCACCGAGTTTAAAAAATCAAATCTCGGAAATTTTGCCTAAAGTATTTGAAAATGCTCTTGCTTCGATGAGAGAAGAATATCCGCAGGTTAATTTCCCTGATATTTGGCTAGAGAATTATGATGTGAATGACATTCTAAATCGTAATTTTTGGGAAGATTGTTAACCATGATCGCAAAAAGAGATCGCAAAAAGATCGTGATATGCTAGCGCTTAACGTCTTAGTGTAGGAATTTTGTAATGAAAGGGCAAAAACTCAAAGGCGATCGCTTTCTAATTATTGACAAACTTGGTCAAGGTGCTTCTGGGGCGACTTTTTTAGCCAAAGATCTACACTTTGGCGTTGGGGCAGGTTTATGTGTGGTCAAGCGGTTGAGTTTGCCGACCGAATCCCAACTCATTCAGAAAACTCGCCAGCTATTTACTTCAGAACCTGAAAGCCTGAAAAAGTTGAATCATCAAGGCATTCCGAAACTGATTGACTATTTTGAAGAAAAGGGACGCTTTGACAAGGGACACTTTTATATCGTTCAAGACTTTGTGGATGGTCATAGGTTACGATCGGAAGTGCAGTCCAATGTCAAATGGACAGAAGCGCAGGTCATGGGCTTTTTGATCGAGGTTTTAGAAATTTTGGCATATACGCATAGTAACGGGGTAATTCACCGCGATCCCAAACCAGAGAACATCATCCGCCGTGATGTAAATGGCAAATTGGTGCTGACGGACTTTGGCGGGGTGAGACTCGTTAAGAAAACTGGCATCAACTCAGAGGTGGGGATTACATGGGCGCTTGGCACTGAGGGCTATATGCCTGATGAGCAGACTGCGGGTAAAACAAGGTTTGCTAGTGATGTTTATGCGATTGGTTGCATTGCGATCGAAATGTTGATCCGTGAATATCCATGTCCCGATGGCTTTGAGATGGATGCGAATACGGGTGAAATTTTATGGCGACACCGCACTAATGTCAGCGATCGCTTTGCTGATGTGATCTCAAAAATGGTGGCGCATTCTTTTACGGAACGTTACGCCAATGCGGGTGAGGCACTCGCAGCTTTACAGGCTTGCCCACCCATTGCAGGATCGGTTGCGCCGCCATCTGTGCCGCTTGTAAATCTGCCACCAAAGCGAAAGCAGTCTCCACTTGTAAACAAGCCGATCGCCAAAGTTCAGATTGCAAATCCTGTAAATCCTCTGTCGTGGCGCGTTTTTGCGAAATTCTTTTTGCCAGTCATGGGTTTAGTCGGCGCAGCGATCGCAGGTGCATTTTTATGGGAATGGATTAAACCCAAACCGCCAAATATCGTCACTCCACCAACCTCAACTACAAACCCATCAGCATCTCCTTCCGCAACACCAACGGCAAGTACTTCAACTTCAGCAACAGCAACACCGACAGCAACTGCTTCTACTACCTCTACAGCAAGTAATGAGTTTAGTGACTTAACATCAGAAGACCTAGAATTAATTGCAAAGTTAGCACCTAACAGTGATTTAGATACATATAGTTATGATGGAAGTACCTTCACCCCGCTGTTAGGCATCAAAGCAAAAAAGGATCCTATAGCATCAGGAAAAAGGGTGTTTTATCCTAATACTGATTTTGGAAACAAAGTCAGATACATAAAGTTAACTAGAAATACAAATGACTTTATTATGGTTGGTGTCTCTTTCGAAGGATTTGTTAAGCAAAAAGTTTCAAACCCTCAAATAAAATAAAACTAAACCGCAAAATCACCAAAGGATTCGTTTTCGTAGAATGAGGCTAAATAGTGACCTGGAAAAAACATTTCTGGTGCAGGTAATTTTCCGCGTGCTTCTATAAGCTGATTGAGCCTGATTGTTGCTAAATTGTCTTCTTCTAAATTAGTAAAAATAAAACCTGCCACAAAACCATTACTAAAAGTATCTTCGCAGTGCGGTAGAAGAAATCTAGATCTCCGACTTTTTGTGTAAACTTGCCAATCCTCTTTAGAAAAAGTCGGAGATCTGAATCTGAGTACTGAGCGATCACATTGTAAAATAGAAACATCGTCAATGGAGTAACCCAATGACCGTCATAAATGCAAAGCCATATTTAAAGACAGTCTACGAACAAGATTACTTATTGTGGTTAGAAACGACTAGCGAACAACTCCGCACAGGACAACTAGAAAACTTAGATATTGAGAACCTTTTAGAAGAAATTGAATCAATGGCGCGAAAAGAAAAAGTTGCTTTAGAAAGTAATTTAGAAGTGTTATTGATGCACCTACTCAAATATCAATATCAAGTTAATAAAAGGACTCCCAGTTGGCGGTATACCATTGATGAACACCGTAGCCGCATTCTCAAAGCCATTAAAGTAAGCCCTAGTCTCAAACCACATTTAAAACAAGTCTTTGATGAATGCTATCAAGAAGGTCGTAGAAAAGCCGCTATTGAAACAGGTTTAAATATTGTTACTTTTCCCACTGAATCACCTTTTAACCAAGAACAGACTCTAAACCCCGATTTTTTACCTGAATAAACCAAATTCAACGCCTTGCCTTGCAAAGCGCTGAATTCAAATAGCTAATTGCTAATTGCTAACAGCTAACAGCTAACAGCCATTATGCAACCAATTGTCTTTCCTGATTACGAATTATGTACTGATTCGCAGGACGGCGTAAACCCAGATTTTCGCGGAGAGTCTTCCCTTCATAGGCAGTGCGGAATAAACCGCGCTTTTGGAGAATGGGGACGACTAGATTTACAAAATCATCTAAACCAGTAGGAAGAATAGGAGGCATGATGTTAAAGCCATCGGCAGCACCATTATCAAACCACTCTTGCAACTGGTCAGCAATGCTTTCAGGAGTACCGATGATCGTGCGATGTCCGCGTGCAGTGGCGAGAGAACGATACAACTCCCGCAAAGTCAAACCCTGTGAAGCTAAATCCTTGACTAACTTCAAGCGACTCTTATTGTTATTGGTGTTAGATGGTAACTCTGGCGCGAGATCGTCGAGGGAATATCCTGACAAATCCACACCTCGATAATATTGCTTCAAAATGCCCCAAGCGACATCGGGATGAATCAGAGATTGCAAAAATTCATACTTCTCCTGCGCCTCTTCTTCCGTGCGTCCAATCACAGGGAAAGCTCCTGGCATAATTTTCAAATCATCGGTTGATCGCCCATATTTAGCGAGACGACCTTTAACATCGCTGTAAAATTCCTGAGCGTCAGCAAGGGTTTGATTAGCAGTGAAGATTACTTCCGCAGTACGCGCCGCTAGTTCGCGTCCCGGTTCCGAAGCTCCTGCTTGAACGATCACGGGATAGCCTTGGGGAGGACGAGCGACATTGAGAGGTCCTTTGACCGAGAAATACTTACCCTTGTGATTGAGGGTATGCAATTTCTCTACTTCAAAATAAACACCAGATTCGCGATCGGCGATGAAAGCATCATCTTCCCAACTATCCCAAAGTCCTTTCACAACTTCGAGAAATTCCTCGGCGCGTTCGTAGCGCTGACTATGTTCGGGATGATGCTCTAAACCAAAGTTAGCCGCTGCATTTTCATTACCTGTGGTAACGACGTTCCATGCTGCTCGCCCATTACTGAGATGATCGAGAGAAGCAAATTTACGGGCTAAGGTATAGGGTTCTTCGTAAGTAGTAGAAGCGGTGGAAACAAAGCCGATATGGGTAGTAACGGCGGAAAGTGCCGAAAAGAGGGTAACAGGTTCAAAGTGAGCAATCTTGCCATTACGGCTCTGGGTTTCTGGCGATCCACCCCATACCGCAGGACTATCAGCGAGAAAGACGGTATCAAAGAGACCCCGTTCTGCGGTTTGGGTGATTTGCTTGTAATGTTCAAAGTTATGCCCTGCATCGATTTGAGCGTCAGGATGTCTCCATGCCGATACATGGTGACCCGTAGCTTGAATAAATGCACCTAATCGAAATTGACGTTTTTGACTCATAGGTTTTCCATTAAAATTTTTTAGCATAATTGTGTGGCGCTTTGCCCCACACAATTACTAAGCCGCAACGGGCTGTTGAATAAATCGGGAATAGCGTTCAATGTAGAAATCGACAGGGTTAGCGATCGCTTTTACCGCAGGGCGATCGCTAACAGCATCCCACCAACGCTTAACGCGCACAGCTTCCGCAGGAATCGTGTAATTGCGATAATGCTCTAGGGTAGGAATGCGCTCAAACCAAGGATAGAAGGTGAGATCGACGAGGGAAATATTTTCGCCAAACCAGTAAGCACCATTGCCAGAGAGCTTAGCGAAGGCTTCATTCTCAATGAATAAAATTGCTTCGTTTAATTCGGTGTGACCTTGCTCTTGTTCTTCAGCAGTCTTGCCGCGCAATAACTTACCAAAAGCAGTTGTGAATTTGGTATTGGCATAGTCAATCCAAATTCTAGCGATCGCTTTAGAACCAGCATCTTTAGGTAATAACGCAGGTTCAGGAAAGACTTCATTCAAGTATTCATTAATAACTGCTGATTCATAAATCTCATTCTCACCATGACGAATGGCGGGGACTTTGCCATATTTGGAAATTGTCGAGAACCATTCGGGTTTATTCTGCAAATCAATTTCGGTATATTCAAAGTCAATCCCCTTTTCGCCTAGAACTAGGCGAGTACGATGGGCATAGGGGCAGGCTTTGGCACTGTAAAGTTGAATTTTGGACATGTTAATCGGTGATTGGTTATTGGTTATTGGAAGATCGATTCGTAGGGGCAGAGCATTCTCGCCACAATCTATAAAATTTACAGATCGCCTTAATTTGAGAATGCTCTGCCCTAAACCTCGCAACGGAGGGACAAATTTATACTTCAGAGACAAATTGTCGATGAAAGCGGAGAGGGTAGAGCATTTGCGATTTAAGATTTTGATGGAAGGCAAAAATAATGGCGCAAATGCTCTACCCCTACAAGATCGTTGTTTTTTGTTTTATTGTGCGGGGTTGGGATAAAGAGAATTTACGTTTTCAATCTCGGCAAAAATGGCAGAATCTAATTCCACATTGACGCTATCAAGATTCTCTTTGAGTTGATCTAAACTAGTCGCGCCGATGATTGTGCTAGCCACAAACCAACGACTACGGACAAAGGCTAAAGCTAAAGCCGAGGGCTTAATATTGTGTGCCTTGGCAATTTCCACATATGCCGCAACAGCATTGGTCACATTCGGCTTACGGTAGCGATCGCCAAATCCTGAAAAGGCATTAAGACGCGCTTTAGGGGGATTGTCATGGAGATATTTGCCCGTCAGTAACCCAAAGGCGAGAGGGCTATAGGCAAGCAGTGGCACATTCGTATGATGGGAAGCTTCAGCTAAGGCTCCATCGAAGGCGCGATTCAGTAAGCTATAGGCATTCTGGATCGAAACAATTTTGGGCAAACCTTTCTTCTTCGCAACATGGCTAAATTTGGCAAGTCCCCAAGGAGTCTCATTACTGACTCCGATATGGCGAATCTTACCCGCTTTAATCAGGTCATCAAATACTGCGAGTTGTTCAGAAATGGGAACAGTTTCATGTTCTTTGGTAACGTCATAAACCGTTTCTCCAAAACGAGGCACATAGCGATCAGGCCAGTGGATTTGATAAAGATCGATGTAGTCGGTTTGTAAACGTTTCAGACTATCGTTAACGGCTTGCTCGATATTGGCGCGATCAATCTTCTGCACACCACTACGGAGCCAAGCAAAGCCACGTCCTGGCCCCGCAATTTTGGTTGCCACGATGACTTGATCGCGTTGACGTTTGGCTAACCATTCACCGATATAGCTTTCGGTCAAGCCTTGGGTCTTCTCTTGCACTGGCACGGGATACATTTCCGCCGCGTCAAGGAAGTTCACGCCATGATCAAAGGCATAATCGAGTTGTTCGTGGGCTTCGGCGATCGTGTTCTGATTTCCCCATGTCATCGTACCGAGGGTAATTTTGGAAACTTGTAAATCGCTATCGCCAAGCTTGTTGTATTTCATAGTAAGTATGGAAAAGGTGGAATTAGTTAATTAGCTGTTAACACTTTGCTTGAATGAATTTAAAAAGTTTTGATTTTGTCGTAAGGGGATTTGAATCTATTTCTGAATGGCTATTAAGTAGTTCGGCATAATTAAAAACTAAAACCTGAGAGCATACTGCCCGCTGCGCGGGCGGTATGCTCTTCTAGGTTTTAAGTTTACTTATGCCTAGATACTTAGTAATGTGATCGCATAGTTCAAAAGTCCCTGAGATCTAGAAGGAGCCGAAGGACTGCTATTAATTAAAAGAATATTAGCCACTCAATACCCTCATTATCCGACTTGTTTATCGTGGATTGCTTCTAGAAGTCTGTCATACTCGCGCTGAAAAGATATGTTATCTGGACTACAATTTTGTGAAATACTAATTATTAGTTTATCTAAGTATTTTATTGGGTGTGGAATTTATATTTTTAGGATTTGCACTGCAATAAAACTTGCAAATAAACGGGCTAGTATATACAAGCAGGCATTAGTTAATTGATTACAAGTTGAATAGTGGCTATTGTTTCAACTGTATTTGAGAGATGAATTTATGATGACCTTTGAAGAAATGCAAGCGGTAATCACAGGGATGTTGGAAGTGCAACGCAACTTGCAAGAAAGCCAAATTCGCGATCGTCAAGATATTTTGCTATTGATTGAACAAGCCAAGCAAGCTTCAAGTGTGCAGCGCAACTTGCAAGAAAGCCAAATTCGCGATCGCCAAGACATAGAGCTAATGCTAGAGAGATCTAGACAACAGGAAAGGATGATTGATCGCTTGATTGGTTATAGTTTGTCTTATGAAGCGGACAAATTAGACCTAGAGCAAAGAATGACTGAGCTAGAACGTAAGCGGGCGGAACGTGGTCAATAAATAAAAAAGAGTCACGCCTTGCGTGACTCTTTCCACAAGTAAATTTTTGAAAGCGTTGCGAAGCAACGCTTTCAAAAATTTACTTAGTTTGGGTTTGAGCGCGAAGCGCTGTAAGAAATAGAGATCGCTTTAAAAAGTTGGCACAAATACATCACTAATGTAGGAGTTATAGATACCCAAACGACCGTTACCGATGAATTGTCCTTGTAAGGAATCAGCAAAAGCAGTCACACCAAACACATATTCACCTTCCAAACTGGGATTACTGACTGGACGCAAGCTAACAACTACAATCTTACCTGCGGCGACTGGAGAAGTGAAAACAATTGACGCAGCTTTAGTATTGGGATCGATCATAGTTTTTGTCGCTACAGCAATGCGATCGCCTGATGGTTCTTGAATATAGGCAGTCGTGCGATCACTAGCAAAGGTGATTGACTCAATGGGATCTTGTTGAGCGATCGTCACTTTTTGCAGGGTTGCTCCAGCTTGAACTGGTATGGAGATTTGAAAGGAATAAATTGCATTCCGAGTATTGGTTTCGCGATCGCTAGTATCAACGGAAATAAGACTAGGGAACTGGATAAATTTTGTTGGTGAGGATGCTCCCGTCAAATCTTGTAAATCTTGGGCGATCGCGCTATTTGCTCTGGGAATTACAGCAGAAATAACGCTCATGGATAGCCCTATGAGCAAACAAGGAATAGCTAGTCGTTTGAGGTATTTCATGTTAATTTCAAGATAAATATTAAGAACTGTTACATTTGTTATCTTAAATACATTCTATCTCAAGAAATTAATAGGAAGCTGCAAAATGAATGTTGAATTAATCACTATATTTGATTGTTTTAATAACCTAATAAATAGCTGTTTTCCCGCGTTAATTTATTGGATTAAATATTGGATTAAATAGTTTGTGAGGATGCGCCCTATAGGGCGCATCCTCACAAACTATTTAATGATGTCATAACCTAACTTACAAATTAGTAACGATACAATTACTAAAAATAATTTCCTGACGAATTGACTACCCTTACTAATAGCTAATTTTGTACCGATAAAAGCTCCTAAAATATTACAGATTGCCATTGGTATTCCAAATGTATAAATAATATTATTAGTAAAGAAAAAGTAAAGAATAGCAGCGAGGTTAGTCGCAAAGTTAATTATTTTTGCTGAAGCAGAAGCAGTTAGAAAGCTATAGCCGAAGATACCAACAAAGGCAAAAATCAAAAAACTACCTGTGCCAGGACCAAAAAATCCATCGTAAAAACCAATTACACTACCGATTACTACACTATATATCCATTGCTGTGATCGACTAAATTTTGATATTTGTAATAGTCCAAAATCTTTTTTGCTAAAGGTATAGATAGCCACGGCAATTAGCAAAACTAAAATTACTGGGCGCATCAAACTGGGGTTAAGTAGACTCGTTATTCTTGCGCCTAAAAAAGAAAAAATAAAAGCTGCAAACATTGCGGGAATTGTCGTTCCCCACTCGATTTTTTGTTGTTTAGCATATTGCTGGACAGCGATGCTAGTTCCTGCGATCGAGACAAATTTACTCGTACCCAAAATTGAGGCGATCGCAGTATGCGGCAACATAATTAACAATGCAGGTAGTTGAATTAATCCACCGCCCCCGACTACCGCATCAATTAAACCTGCGACAAAGGCAAGTCCACAAAGAACCAGAATTTCTATCATTTATTAATTTTATTCTCTTGATAAACTCCAAAATAAACTCCAAAGCCCCGTATTTAAGTAGTTCGGCAAGCGTACCGCCCGCACAGCGGGCGGTACGCTCTTCTAGGCTTTAAGTTTACTTATGATTAGCTACTTAGTACAAATCACCAATACTGAATCTTTGACTGATTTTGACTAATTTTGATTAATTTTTAAAAAAGATTGATTTTTTGCACCGCAAGTGACATACTGAGCTTTAGATTCTACGGTATCTACATGATTTTACCGTAGATTGTGATTGATAAACAACTGCGATACATCAAAGTACAAGTTTTCCAAGGCTTTTCCAAGGCTTTGTAGGTCGTGATTAGATCGCGTTCAGTAGACTATAAAGACCACTATGCAATATACTTCCTCTTTCTCAACTCCCCCTTATCAGTCAAAGCAGAAGCCATCTTTTAAGGCGATCGTCCGAGCCAAAGAAATTTTCGACAAACTAATTCCTTGGTTATTTCCCATTTTCCTCGTTATTCTCTGGCAGATTGCAGTTCAATTTGGTTGGCTTTCCACAAGGATTCTCCCTGCTCCAACTACAGTAGTGACCGCAGCAGTAAAACTTGCCCAATCAGGAGAACTAGCTACCAACTTTAAGATCAGCGCCTCAAGAGCATTAACTGGTTTTGCGATCGGCGGCAGTATCGGATTCATTCTCGGATTAGTAAATGGACTGTTCGTCGTTTCCGAGAAGATCCTCGATACTACTCTGCAAATGTGGAGAAATATCCCTAACCTAGCGTTAATTCCTTTGGTCATTCTCTGGTTTGGGATTGGAGAAGAAGCGAAGTTGTTTCTCGTTTCTAGTGGTGTTCTCTTTCCCATTTACATCAATACATTTCACGGCATCCGCAGTATTGATAGTGGTTTGATTGAGATGGGTAAGGTTTACGGGCTCAATCCTTTTCAACTTTTCTGGAATATTATCCTCCCAGGCGCATTACCTTCGATCTTAGTTGGTGTGCGCTTTTCGTTGGGAATTATGTGGCTATCGTTAATTGTTGCCGAAACGATCGCTGCTGATTCAGGAATTGGCTACATGGCAACTAGCGCAAGGGAATTTATGCAAACCGATATCGTCGTATTCAGTATTATTCTCTACGCAAGTTTTGGGAAGTTAGCCGATGTAATCGTCAGAGCTTTAGAAGCATGGTTTTTGAATTGGCATCCTAATTACCAAAGAGTAAAAGCTACTTAGAGGTATTGGGTGCAATTCAGTTCGTAACTTGTAATTCGTAATTTGTGATTTGTAATTTTCGTATAACCAAGAAATGGAGGCATTATGACAAATTCTGTAAGAGGCGTAAACCTAGTTGTTGAGAATCTTTGGAAAAGTTTTGGAAAAACTCATGTCCTGCAAGGATTAAATGTTGAAATTAAAGCAGGGGAGTTTATTTCGATTGTCGGGCGTAGTGGCTGTGGCAAAAGTACGTTATTAAGAGCGATCGCAGGTTTATCGGAGCCCAGCGCAGGGTCGCTGTGGGTGGATGATAAACCAGTTAAAGGAATTAATTCAATTGCCAGAGTCATGTTTCAAGAGCCGAGACTGCTACCTTGGAAAAGAGTTTACCAAAATGTCGCTTTGGGATTAGAAAAAGAATCCCGTGTGCGAGCGCGTTGGGCTTTGTCTCAAGTTGGTTTAGGCGATCGCGCTAGTGAATTTCCTTCAATTCTCTCTGGCGGACAAAAACAACGGGTTGCCCTTGCGCGAGCACTCGTAAGCGAGCCTCGACTCATGCTATTAGATGAGCCTTTGGGAGCTTTAGATGCGCTGACTCGGATTGAGATGCAGTCTTTATTAGAAACCCTTTGGCAGGAACAGAAATTCACTACGTTGCTTATTACCCATGATGTGGAAGAAGCTGTTGCCCTTAGCGATCGCCTAATTCTAATTGAACATGGGCAAATTGGACTCGATCTCCATATTGATTTACCCCGTCCCCGCGCTCGTGGTAGCGCTGAATTTGCCGCCTTAGTCGATCAGATTCGGACAAGAGTAATGAGCCCTGAATTAGCTCCACAATTTGTTAACCAAGCTGCATAGATGGCTCTAGATTTAGACTTTAGATTGAAGGATTTGATATGGCTCGTATTTTGTTAATTGGTGGCAGTCCCACCCATCCTTGCAAAGCACATTATTTACTAGATTATGCGAAGTGTTTACTGGAAGCACAATCAGGAACAAGCAATATCAAAGTAACTACTTTGCTAGTGCGCGACTTATTAGCTGAAGACTTAGCCTTTGGGCGTTATGCCAGTCCTGCACTACTCTATCCTAAGAAGATGATTGAAGATGCTGAGGCTCTGATTATTGTCAGTCCGATTTCTAAGGCTGCTTACACGGGCTTACTAAAATCATTTCTCGATCTGTTACCCCGTGACATTTTATCCCAGAAAGTGATTTTACCCCTATCGACTAGTAATACCATCGGGCATTCTGTCGCGCTAGAATATTCGCTCAAACCTGTTCTAGCCGAACTCGGCACAACGCGGATTCTCACTAGTGTATTTGCGCTTGATGATCAACTACAATTAAACAATGTTTCAGAACTTGCTGCCGATATAGGGCTTCACATTCGTTTGCAGACAGCTTTAAATGATTTAATCGATGCGATCGCTAGCAATGATGTAAAAAAAAGCCATAAGCATGACTCCTTGCCTTCTCAGTCACCCACTCTACAGGAAGTTTATGCGATTTAATCTTTCTTTTCCTATCATTACCTTCAAAACTTAATGACTACTACCACCCCAAAATTGGCAGCAACGGATCTTCTCAACGATCGCTATGGCAGTTCTTTCCCTGAGGATTTTTTGGAGGATTTTTTGTGGAACGAACATATTCGCAATTTGTTAGTCCATCGTTCTGTCCGTTCCTATCTATCTAAACCCTTACCCAAAGGCACTTTAGAAACATTGATCGCCGCAGCACAATCTGCGGCTAGTTCTTCTAATTTGCAGCTATGGAGTGTAGTAGCCGTCGAAGATCCTGCCCGTAAAGAGCGGTTATCAGTCCTAGCACGCAATCAAGTGCATATCCGCCAAGTACCTCTATTTTTAGTATGGCTTGCCGACCTATCGCGGGCGAGAAATATTGCCCAATCGCGGAACTCAACTTCTGAAGGTTTGGAATATTTAGAGACATTCCTGACTGGAGCGATCGATGCCTCTTTAGCAGCCCAGAATGCCGTAGTTGCCGCCGAATCTTTGGGTTTGGGAACCGTTTATGTTGGAGCAATTCGCAATAATCCTGAGGCTGTAGCTAAGGAACTAAATTTACCACCCTTAGTATTTCCTGTATTTGGTCTTAGCGTAGGCTATCCCGATCCCGATAATATTCCTATAGTCAAGCCTCGGCTAGGTCAGTCAGCAGTTCTCCATCGCGAGGAGTATTCTACTGAGGCTCAAGAAGAAGCGATCGCTGAATACGATCGGATCATGACTGATTTCTATCAGCAACAACAAACGGGCGTTAATGTTGATTGGTCAACCCATTCCACAGCCAGAATTGCAACTGCGGCGGCTCTCGGTGGTCGCGATCGCTTAACAGAAGTGCTACACAATCTTGGTTTTGCAATCCGATAAATCCCCGCTTGAGAATTAATTCTCCAATAGTGATTTTCAAATGGGTATGCATTCCTTATTAAATATAACACCCAGAATCAAAAGCTGTAGCGCACGCGCAGCGTGCGCTACAGCTTTTGATTCTGGGTGTTAATTATGCCAACCACTTTTATTTATCCTTTCTATCTTTTCTAATTATTTAAAAGCCTTGCTTTTAATACATATACATGCAATACTTAATTTTATACTACGGTATTAACATGTATTTACCGTATATTAGATTTGAGTTAATCAAAAGGCTTGTAGATTGGACATGAAGAATATATCTAGAGTCAATCCTCGATGTTGAAAATATATTTTTGAAGTTCAGGTTGAAGTTCAACTTGAAGTTCCGTAACTCGATCTTTGTAATTTATTTTCTAATTTGTTTTTTTAGTCTCTACGTGAGGAGAAATAAAAATGTTTAGGGCTCCGCAAACTATTGCGTTATATTTTCCATCGCTTTTATTAGCTGCGATCGCTAGCACATCATCAGTAAGCGCTAACGAAATTAAGCAATTAGCAGAAAACTCATCATCCACACCACCCGCGATCGCATCTGCCCCCACATTTAAGGTTGGCGAAATCAAAAAAGCGTTGGATAACGCCACCATGCTCAATAGCAAGGTTGCTGATAACAAGGTTGCGGGTTCATCTGTTAATCTCGATGATGTAATCAACGTTTCAGGAAATGGATTACAGAATCCTCTATCTACGCAGCAACCAGAATTAAGTTCCACAGTAGTTCCTGTGACAGAACTCTCCAATCCCAATATTAATCTATCATCTCAAAACTCCGACCTCGCAGCAATTACTTCTGTTTCTCAACTTAACGATGTTAAATCAACGGATTGGGCTTTCACCGCCTTACAATCTCTGGTTGAGCGCTATGGAGTCATCGCAGGTTATCCCGACAGGACCTTTCGCGGTAAGCAATCATTAACTCGCTACGAATTCGCCGCAGCTTTGAATACAGCCCTTGATAAGGTCAATGAAATTATTTCAGCGGGGCTAGCTGACAAAGTTAGTAAGGAAGATCTCGCTACCTTGCAAAAACTACAGGAACAGTTTGCCAATGAGCTCGCTAGCCTTCGAGGACGAGTGGAGAGCCTTGAAACAAAAACTAGCAAACTTGAAGAACAACAATTTTCAACTACTACCAAATTGTCTGGTACTGCACAATTCTTGCTAGGAACTATAGTTAGTAATGGTAGAACTGAATCCACTGGAGCTAGCAGATCTAGCAATACGGTCTTTGCCTATGCTGTAAATTTAAGATTCAATACCAGTTTTACGGGAAAAGACCTGTTAAGTTTCACTATTGGTACAAGTGGTACTCCTAATATCGCGAACCTTATTGGCGGAACAACAACCAAGGGCGGAACTATAGCTTCACCATCTAACGTCGCTAACTTTTCCCTTGATGGTTCTACTTCCACTACAGTGCCAGGAAGCTTTGTCCTTGGTCAACTATTCTATCGGTTTCCTGTTGGCGATCAGACTACGATATGGCTATCGGCAAGGTCATTACAGTTTTTTGACTTCTTTCCCTTAATCACTCCTCTGCGGAGTGGAAACTCAACAGCAGCAACTGTTTATGGACTCTTTAATCCAATAATTTTCCGTCCTGGATTCACCAATACTGGTATTGGTGCTGCTTTCCGATTTAATGAGCAATTGCAACTCCATACTGGCTACTTTGCTAGCGATGTACAAGCAGCTAACCCAGGAGCTGGTACGCTTAATGGAGCTAATCAGGCTAATGGTAATGGTCTATTTGGTGGTAGTAGCACCTATGCAGCTCAATTAACGTACAAGCCATCTGAGTCGTTTGCCGCCTCTTTAAACTATATCCGTAAATACTGGACTGGTACAAATGGCGATCTGAGGGCTGGTGAAGTGAGCTTTGGCGGTCCCACTGGCACAACTAATGCAATTCAACCCTTTGGTGATGTCGCGACTCTTTCTGATACTTTTGGTACACAATTTGATTGGCGAATATTCCCCAAAGTGGGTTTAGGTGGAGGATTTACAACCACCGCTGCCACTAATCTATCGGCATCGAAAACTGGTACAAAAGCAAATGTATTCAGCGCATCTTTAAGTTTGGGATTCTTCGATCTATTTCAAGAAGGAAATCATGGCGGTATTCTTGTAGCAATTACGCCCTATGTGACCAGTAATGATAACGCGGCTCGCCAAGATGCCCTTGCTCCTTGGCTATTTGAAGCTTTCTATACCCACCGATTTAATAAAAATATCAGTATCACTCCTGATATTTTTCTAGTTCTCAATCCTGACAAAGGCACTACAGCCGAACCAATTTGGGGCTTCTCAATCCGTAGTACATTTTCTTTTTAGAAAATGTAATTTAGAACAGTTTCAGCCACTTAGTCAATCTTGAATTCAGTCAATCTTGAATTCAGTCAATCTTGAATTCAGATAATCTTTAATTTAGATAATTTAATTTAGATAATAATGACAAAAATTACAAATTCTTCAAAGAGAGGTTTTTGGGAAAGCTCTCTTAAGTTTATTGTAGAATGGGAAACTAAAAAGGCGATCGCTAAACAAATCAGTTTTTTAACTGCGATCGCCCTTGTGTTTTCCAGCTTTTCCCCATTAGCAGCCTTTGCTGACTATGGCGACTCCTTACCACTACCACAACCACCCTTTAAGGGCAAAATTGGCATAACCTACAAGGAATCACAACCAGACTTTCCCCAACCTATCAAAGCCCCTGCAAAAGCTCCCAATGTGTTGCTAGTGATCCTCGATGATGTTGGGTTTGGACAGACAAGCACCTTCGGCGGATTGATTGAAACTCCTAACCTAGACCGCTTAGCCTCTAAGGGACTGCGTTACAACCAATTCCATACTACAGCCCTCTGCTCTCCCACCAGAGCTGCCTTACTAACGGGACGCAATCATCACTCCGTCAATACGGGCGTAGTAACCGAGATTGCTACGGGCTACCCAGGATATACCGCAATTCTTCCTCGCAGTGCTGCCACAATTGCCGAAGTATTACGCAGTAATGGCTATAATACTGCCGCATTCGGGAAATGGCACAATACGCCAGCCAATGAAACTAGTGCTGTTGGTCCCTTTGATCGCTGGCCGACTCACCTCGGCTTTGATTACTTCTATGGATTCTTAGGGGGGGAAGCCGATCAATGGAATACATCGGTAGTTGAGAATACTAAGTTTGTCGAAAAATCTAGCGATCGCGTAGATTATCATATCACCAACGACCTTGCCGACCATGCGATTAACTGGATTCGCACCCAGCAATCGATCGCCCCTAACAAACCCTTCTTTACGTACTTCGCCACAGGTGCAACCCATGCGCCCCACCATGCGCCCAAGGAATGGATTGATAAATATAAGGGCAAGTTCGATCAAGGTTGGGACAAAGTTCGCGAAGAAACCTTTGCCCGTCAGATTACTAATGGCATTATTCCCTCTGACACCAAACTCACGCCTCGTCCTGCGGAAATTCCCGCATGGGATTCGCTCTCCCCAACGGAACAGAAAATCTATGCCCGTCAAGCCGAAGTATTTGCAGGTTTCCTCAGCCATACCGATGCTCAGGTTGGGCGCGTGATCGATGCGATCGCCCAGTTGGGCGAATTGGACAACACCTTAGTATTTTTCATCGCTGGCGATAATGGTGCAAGTGCTGAAGGTGGTTTGACAGGTGAATTAAACCAAATCAAAACCTTTAATGGCGTTAAGGAAACCCAAGCGGAATTTTTAGCAGCTCTTGATGATTTGGGCAGTCCCAAAACCTTCAACCACTACCATGCGGCTTGGGCTTGGGCTGGAGATAGTCCCTTCCAATGGACGAAACAAATTGCTTCTCACTTTGGCGGTACTCGCAATGGACTAGTAGTAGCTTGGGGCGATCGCATTAAGGATAAGGGTGGCATTCGCAGTCAATTCCACCATGTGATTGATATCGCTCCCACAATTATCGAAGCCGCAGGGCTAGAAACACCTGAAGTAGTCAATGGTGCTAAGCAGCAGCCCATCGAAGGAACTAGTCTAGTTTATTCCTTTGACGATCCTGCGCTTCCCTCTCGCCATAAGACTCAATATTTTGAAATGCTGGGTAATCGCGCCATTTATGACAATGGCTGGGTTGCAGCAGCGCGACACGGACGTTTACCTTGGGAATTTGTTTCTAAAACGAGTTTCGATGAAGATAAGTGGGAACTATACGATGTTGCTAATGACTTCAGCGAATCTAAGGATTTAGCCCAAGAGAATCCTGCGAAGTTAGCGGAACTCCAAAGTCTATTCCAAAAGGAAGCAAAGAAGCACAAGGTATTTCCCCTTGACGATCGCCTCTATCAACGCTTCGAGACCGAACATCGTCCGAATATCAATGATGGCAGAAGTAGCTTTACCTACTACACTCCTGTTGTGGGAATTCCTGAAATTAGCGCTCCGAACATTAAAAATCGCTCCTTTAGGATTGCTGCCGATGTGGTAGCGAAAGCCGATGCTGAAGGCGTATTAGCTACGCAGGGAGGACGGTTTGCGGGTTGGAGCTTTTTCTTAAAAGATGGGAAGCCGACCTTTGTTTACAATTTCTTGAATAGCGATCACACGACAATTCAAGCCTCGGAACCGATCGCGATCGGTAAGTCCCAGATCCGCTTTGATTTCAATGCCGATGGGGGGGCGATCGGTGCGGGTGGTACGGGCAAGATCTTTATCAATGATAAACTGGTTGCAGAGGGTCGAATTGCCAAAACCGTAGCGGCTCGCTTTGGTATTGATGACACCTTCGATATCGGTCAAGATACGGGGACTACTGTAATTGATAGCTATCAAATTCCCTTTAAATTTACGGGTAATTTAGAGCAGGTCAAGATTGATTTGTTGTAAGCGAACCAAATTAAAAACCATAATCAAAACCTGTAGCGCAGCGTGCGCTACAGGTTTTGGGGTTTTATATTTAATTGCGCCTAGCTACTTATAGGGCTTTGCGCTTAAACCCAAACTAGGGAAATTTTTGAAAGCGTTGCGAAGCAACGCTTTCAAAAATTTCCCTGTGGTTCGTTTGATCGATAATTGCTGTGATAACCGAAAAAATCCGAGGTTATATCCTCGCGATCGTCACAGCTGGAAATTCCAATAACCGCCTTGCTAATGGCTATCAAGTCCCTATCGATGAGCAGTTTAAACTCTGATGGCAGCAATCCTATTCGATCTCGATGGAACCCTTACCGATCCAAAGGTTGGGATTACGACCTGCATTCAATATGCGATCCGCCAGCTTGGCAATGAACCACCAACCACCGATGAATTATTGTGGTGCATTGGGCCCCCATTGACTACCAGTTTTGCAAAAATTCTGCAAACTGAGGATCGGGTTTTGATCGATCGCGCAATTTCCTTATATCGCGATCGCTTCTCAACCATTGGCTTATTTGAAAATGAGCTTTATCCTGAAATCCCCGAAACCCTTGCTTCTATTCGGGCAGAAGGATATCAGACCTATATAGCAACATCTAAACCCCATGTGTATGCGCAACGGATTGTCGAGCATTTTGGATTGTCTGATCTCTTTGATGGCATCTATGGCAGTGAATTAGACGGTACACGCAGCATTAAAGGTGAATTAATTCGGCATATTTTGCGCGCAGAAAACCTTGATGCAAAAGCAACCGTGATGATCGGCGATCGCTCCCATGATACGATCGCCGCCAAGCAAAACCAAGTTTTTGCGATCGGTGTTACCTATGGCTATGGTTCCGCAGAAGAATTAAGCAATAATGGTGCTGACGTGATTGCTAATTCTCCTAAAGAGATCCTCCCATTAATTCCATTTAAATTATAAATTCCTTCATTCACCATGCATGAATTGCTATCCTCGATCGGTTCTCCTCTAATCCAACAGCTAGACTTTTACTTCCATAAAATTGATTTTACTCTGCTAAATCGACTTTCCTTTTTGCTGTTTATTTTAGCGATGTTACTATCCACGGGATTGAGTCTCACCGTACCGCAGATCCTAGAACCCCTTCGCAATTGGCGGTTAGTAATTTGTTCGTTAGTGGCAAACTTTGTGATAGTACCGCTTTTAGTTTTTATTGCACTGCAATTTGTGACCGTGAGCGAACCAATCAAAATTGGCTTTACGATCCTTGCCGTTGCCGCTGGACCTCCTGTATTACCCAAGTTAGCCCAAATCGTAAATGGAAACCTTGCCTTTGCCGCAGGATTGCTAATGATATTGATGTTGGGTTCTTCGATCTTTATGCCGATCGTCTTACCGTTGGTTTTAGATGGTGTGCAGATTAGTCCTTGGCAAGTTGCGAAGCCCCTATTTATTTCTCTATTACCGCCCTTAGCGATCGGGCTATTTATTCGATCCCGCTTTGAGGCGATCGCCACCGTTGTCGCTCCATTCCTGCGTCGAGTTGCTAACTTTGCTTTCATCTCAGGGATAGGTTCAGCATTCATTTTACAATTTAATAGTCTAATTGAGCTGGTTAAGAGTGGTATGGTCTTCGCGATCGCCATTTTCATTGTCGTCGCCTTTGCCGTGGGATATTTGCTTGGGGGACCCAATCTCGATACAAGGTTAACCCTTGGAGTTGGCACGGCTCAACGGAATATCGCAGGAGCGCTCTTGGTAGCGGGTACAAATTTTAACGATCCTGCAATTATCAGTGTAATTGTGGTGACGAGTTTATCTTTATTTGTGGTAATTCGATTGATTGCTAGATTCTCTATAAATCAAAAAGTTCCATCAACGGAGGTCAGCACAACTTCCCTTAATACTCAATAAAAAACAAAAAGATATAGCGCTTGCTGTGCGATCGCTATATCTTTTTGTTTTTTGAAACGGGCTTTGAGGAAGGGTTTGCGTAGCAAACGCTTCCTCAAAGCCCAAAAGTAAAAGCCTTGCGTAGCAAGGCTTTTACTTTTGGGCTTTTAAAAATTTGCTAGTTTAACTCGAACTGACGTTACAGCCTGTTGAGGCTTTAAGAGATACAAGAAAAATTTTAAAAGGCTTGCTTCACAAGCCTTTTAAAATTTTTCTTGGGTTTTAAGTCAGCGCAAAGCGCTGTAATTAGAGGAGTAAATCTGAGTTAAGAGTTACTGCTAGATCGGTATTGGGGTTAACCGAAGAAAGAGTTACACTATCGCGACCTAAGAATAGACCGATTAATGTACCAATACCCGCACCACCAAGAACTTCCTCGGTGGCGATCGCCCGATCGCCTGTGACGGCAGCGATCGCTGCGGCTGCACCTGCTCCGAGAGCAGCATTTCTAACGAGAGTGCCAGCACTCAAACCCTTATCAACCTTTTCGGTTGTGGTAACAACCTTAGAAGTTGCATTAATCGGCACCCTACGACCATTAGCAAACACAAGTTCGCTAGCAAAGAATTGCGTCCCACCTGATACGGTACGCAATTCACCAACGACTTGAGAACCCGCAGGAATCAAAATAGCTCCTTGAGAATTGGCAATATTTTGAGCAACATTTAGCGTCAAAGGTACTTTTTCATCAGGTCCCAGCAAAATCTTATCCTTAGAATACTGAAGGGCAATTACATTGCCTGCGGGAATTCTGGTTTGATTTTGGACTGGGGGCGTAGTGGTTTGCCCGACAATGTAGGGTGAGGCGATCGCATTGGCTTGACCAGATCTCACCAAAGCTTGATAGATAAAAGCAGCAACTTCGGCTCTAGTAGCCGTTTGATTAGGATTCAGAAATTGCACATTGGGGTAATTAACCACTAAGCGATTTTCTGTTGCCGCAGCTACGCTATTTCTTGCATAGTTCGGAATGCCTGAAGCATCAGCATAGGTTTGTAAAGTCGTTTCAGTTGGTTGGCTAGCAGAATAACTTAAGCCATTCGCTAGGGAAACTAAAATTTGGACGCGAGGAATATTCTGGGTAGGCTCAAACACGTTACCTGGATATCCAGACATAAAGCCCGTAGTGTAAGACTTTTGAATAGCGGGGGCTGCCCAATAGTTTGAGGAAACATCAACAAAGGTAACAGTACCTCTTACAGGAGACTTATTTACAGCTTTACTGAGCATTGCTGCAAACTGCGCTCTGGTTACTGGATCGTTTGGACGGAATCCCCCATCGGGAAAACCCTTAATGATATCTCTTGAGGCTAATTCTTGAATAAAAGTTTGCGCCCAATAGCCCGTAGGCACATCATTAAACGTAGTCTGAGCAAATGCAGAGGTTGCGCCGATCGTGGAAATTGCCGAACTTCCAATAAAACTAATTGCAACAAGTAACGCAGTGCTAGAACGTTTAGGCTGATTTGTCATTTTGAGTTTTCTCCTATACATTTTTATGTATATTTCATGTCAGACTGTATAAGGAACCTAAATGTTCCTGAAATTTTATGAATCTATGGCAATATTCCCTCGACCATTGATGGGCAGCGCTCCACCAGATTGCCATTTGCTACCCCAATAGAGAGTTGCGGCGCTTCGCGCCGCAACTCTCTATTGGGGCTTAACATTGCTGCCCCCAAGAGAGGAAGGCGGCGCTTTGCGCCGCCTTCCTCTCTTGGGGGCAGCAAATGGCGCTACAAGTAGCGCTGACAGCATCCCTAAAAACACTCTTTATATTTCTCGGTCAAGCACTATAGAGATTGCTATATGATGGATATAAATAGCCTGAAGCCATTACTGTAAGCCTTGACTAAGTTTCAATTTGACTCTATTCCCGATGCCCTCAACGACCTTAAATCTGGTCGTCTCATCATCGTTGTCGATGATGAGAACCGCGAAAATGAAGGCGATTTAATTGGTGCGGCTCAGTTTGCCACGCCTGAAATGATAAATTTTATGGCGGTAAAGGCAAGAGGACTGATCTGCCTATCAATGACAGGCGATCGCCTAGATGAACTTGACTTACCCTTGATGGTTGATCGCAATACCGATAGTCACCAAACTGCCTTTACTGTCAGTATTGATGCAGTGGATGGGACATCCACGGGAATTTCCGCAGAGGATCGCTCCCGCACCATTCAAGCAGCCATTAATCCCCATACACACCCCAACGATCTGCGGCGACCAGGACATATTTTCCCGCTCAGGGCAAGGGACGGTGGCGTACTCAAACGGGCTGGGCATACCGAAGCGGCAGTAGATCTGGCGCAAATGTCGGGGCTTTATCCCGCAGGCGTAATTTGCGAGATCCAAAATGATGATGGTTCGATGGCGCGATTGCCCGAACTGATGGAATATGCCAAGCTGCATAACTTGAAATTAATCAGCATTGCCGATCTCATCAGTTATCGCCTCACGCACGATCGCTTTGTACGGCGAGAGGCTATCGCCCATTTACCTTCACTATTTGGCAACTTTAAGGTCTATGCCTATCGCAACACCATTGATAATACGGAGCATCTAGCGATCGTTAAGGGCGATTTGCAGGATTTTCCCGATAATGAAGTTTTAGTCCGTGTGCATTCAGAATGTCTGACGGGTGACGCTCTCGGTTCTTTGCGCTGTGATTGTCGCGGACAGTTACAGAGTGCCTTAAAAATGATCGAGTTTGCCAATTGGGGCGTAGTTGTTTACCTGCGCCAAGAAGGACGCGGGATCGGCTTGATTAATAAAATTAAAGCCTATAACCTTCAAGATGGGGGATTAGATACGGTTGAAGCTAACGAAAAACTAGGATTTGGAGCCGATTTACGAACCTATGGGGTTGGGGCGCAAATTCTGCACGATCTCGGCATCAAAAAAATGCGTTTGATTACCAACAATCCTCGCAAACTCGCTGGGCTCAAAGGTTTCGATATTGAAGTAGTGGGACGTTTGCCCCTGCTCATCGAAACCAATGAACACAACTCACGCTATCTCGAAACCAAAGCAGAGAAGCTAGGACATTTGCTATTGCAATCAAAGCTCGTCACCCTCGGCATTCGGTGGACGGAGGATAAACCCTTAGGATGGCTTGATCGCTTGCGAGAAGTTGCCTCAGCTAACGATCTGCTCTTACAGGAGGAGACATCTCCAGCTTTTGCGCATTTATTTGCCAATGCTGCTACTGAAGACCGATCAGCGCGATCGCCCCAAGATGGTTCCCAGCAACTTTCGCTTGTCCACTTAGGATTCGATCGCTCCAACGAAGTTTCCGAGGACTGGTACGAACAACCCAATCATCCCTATCGTCAAGCGATCGTGCGCGTATTCAAACATCTCAAACAATGGGAACAGATCGCCACCTTTAAATTTTGCTTGGTAGTAAATGAGGCAGCTCTACCCGAAAGTTTTGTGGGAACAATTAACCTTGGGTTAGCATGGAATACGCCTTGGTCAAGAGATAGGATGTATGAGTGGTTTAACTTTTTCCTCCACGACGGCGACGATCCTGCCATTCCAAATAGGTAAGATAGCCAATTCCACTGGTGGCGATCGCGAGTAGGGCAATGGCAGCCCAGAAAAAAGTATTAAGAAGAATGGCTTCCGACATAATAATTGATTGATTTGTTGATTGATACCAATTCACGAAAGTGTTGTCACACTTTTGTGAATTATAGCTATAGTCAATTAAGTCAGGACATCAAACCCAATAGAGAGTTGCGGCGCTTCGCGCCGCAACTCTCTATTGGGTTTGATTTTTGTCCTAACATTACTGACTATTGCTATAAGAAATTGTGGTGAGAGAGAGGAGTTATCAAAAGTAAGTGCAGAGTTTACCCTCCAATTAGAACCGTCATTTCTGCTTTGCCCACAAAAGTAGTTATGGGGGTTGGGGGAGCATTGACATTGATTCCGACTACTTGGGAAGTAGTTCTTGCTGCAAAGCGTCCGCCGATGATGACAGTAAAAGAACCTAGGACGATTGAACCTACTACTAAATTGCCAGCTACAGCATCGCCAACACAGGCTGCGGGCATCCCTCCGATTAACACTGTAGGTGCGCCAGGACCAATAATAGTGTCATTTGTAACAGTCTTATCACTTAACCTTGCTGCTGGAAACATATATAGATATATGGATTAGGTATTGAAGAATGGAGCGAGTTTGGGAAAAAAGAACTAACGAAAAGATTAATAGGGCAATGGTTAATTCAATTCGTTAAGTAAGTGTGCTTAGTTAACTATAAAACCCTAGAACCTGCTGCGCACGCAAGGCGTGCGCAGCAGGTTCTAGATCTGGATTTTAATTATGCTGAGGTACATAAAATCATCTAACTTATCTAATTAATCTTAACTAAACCGCCTTTAATTGTATTGATGAAACTAGCTTCGACATTTACCAAAGGTGCTTCCATTTTGGCTGAGGCTGTACCTTTAATTTGGACAAGTACACCTTCAATGTCAATCCCAGTATTAGTTATGACGATTTTATTAAGACCCACTTTAAGTGTAATGTTTGTAGTGGCGGTTAAAGTAATATTACCCGCATTAATTTTTACATCATTAGCGAGTCCAGTAGTGCCTGTCTTGATGGTGATATTCCCCGTTGAAGTTAGGCTAATCTCCTTACTCATATCATCAGCCCGAAATTTATGACCGCCTGTAGTTTCTAATTCAACAAATTTTTCACTATCATTAAGGCGGACATTATGTCCATCAATGGTATTTACATAGATTCCCTTTTTCGTATCTTTATCTTCTTCAACAAATTGCAATTGATGTCCTACACGGGTTTTAAAGGTGCGGAGACGGACTTTGCCTCCAACTACACTATCGGCGACTTTAGTTGGAGTTGCATCCTTTCCGTTCCAGACTCCACCAATCACATAGGGGCGATGGATATCTCCATGCTCGAAGCCAACTAAAACCTCATCATTAATTTCTGGCAAGCAGTCTAATCCTCTATTTATACCTGCACCTGTACTGACAACTCTTGCCCAATTACTTTCATGTTCTTCGGTCAAAGTTGGGAACTTAACTCTGACCCTTCCCCATCCTTTAGGATCGTTATTGTTACTTACGATTCCCACTAACATTGTCTGTCCTGGTTGCAGATGTGGTTGTGATGATAGCGTAGAAAATAAATCTCCACCTTTAAGTCCGCGCACGCTGAAATGTGTCGTATACTTGCGTTCATCAAATAAATGATGAGTTTCAGTGACATAGTAACTACCGCTGTACTTACCCATGTCTGCTAAGGTGATCACTCGTCCTGGACGAATTTTCGGATTGCCCTCACCTTTGGCATCGGCATTGACAAATTCTCCGCCTAGTTCATTACATAGAGATTGAGCAATTTTATCCGCTTCTCCAGCGCTAAAAACGGGCTGATCAACGACGATCATCTTCGGGCTACCACTAAATTTAGTGCTAGATGCACTGCCTTTGCCACTATCCGTTGTCGTAATGACGGACTCTGTAGATGCAGTGGAGACGATCGCCATTTTTTGAGCATAGTCCCATCCTCGAACTTCTACGGAACTGACTTGCTCGGCACTGGTAACACGGACTCGAAAACCATGGATATCTTCTAGCCATTTAAGCAATATGGTTTGATCGGTACTAGGGGCGCGAAAATTTAGCTTTCCATCTTGGACATATAACTCGAACCCATTGCGAGCTGCACGTTCTCGCAAGAATTCCATATTAGTTTGATTCTCTTGAAAAGCATATTCATGAATAATAGTCGTGGCCGTGACTGTTCCCGCTGTAATACCTACTTCCCCAATTATTTGATTGACAAGATCGCTATCTGAAACGTTTTGAAACGAGCGATTATAACGACCTCTATGTAAGCGATGAGAAATGTCGTAACCGCGAATAATCATTGGCGCTTGAGATTTTTCGTTAAACTCAGCTTCTATCGCTGTAATTTCACCTTCTAAGATATATTCCGTTTCTTCCTGAGCAAAATCAACATCTTCAGTTGTGCTAGAGGTGAATCCAATTTTAATTTTTTTGCCGATCGCAAATAAACTTTGGTGTTTCCAAGTTGGTTCTAAATTGCCAGGAAAGTAATCATTATTGATAATAAGCGTAAACATTCCTGGTAAATGTAGACTCTCCTCGACAGATATTTGTAAAATATCTGCGCTCAAATCATCGGGTGCTTTAGTACCATCAATTAGTAGGATTGGGGTGGGGAGGTATTTGGGCATTAGTGACTTTTGTTATTGTGATTTCGTTTTTGTGATATTGTAGCGGTCTTCGCTTTTGGGGTTAGCTATCAAGCGATCTCTTTACCTACTTAAAGCTTAAAGCTGGGTGCTATCGACTTCTTCAAGAGACATATCGACGATCGCTCGTACGGGAGTGCCATCAGCCAGAAACATTGTTAGTTTATAACTAACATTTTTGACAAAGCACTTGAGATATTGAGTTTGCCCCCAAGCAAATACGTATACAGGGGGTCTGCCGAGCGATCCTGCAAAATCGGTAGCTTTGATAATCGGATCTATTAACGTTAAAACGCTGGTTCCTGTTTCGTAGGTATCAAAGGTTAAATTACTGAGGGAAAGGCTTACTGGTTCTGGGTATGCAAATGCGACTTTAGGTATGCCAGTGTCAGTGCGTGCACCTTTGGAGCGATTGAGGCTAACCGAGCGCTGAAATTGAAGTTCGGTGGGGTTAAACTGAAAGTTTATGGCAGCAGCTCCAGCATCAGTGGTAGTGAGCATGGCTTTGACAAGTTGACCCGTCATGATCTGTCCTCTTAAAAAAATCTACAAAATTCTAAACAAAATTCTAAAATTAACTAGGAAGTGAGATGTTGGTTTACCAAGGTAATCGCCCTTGATATTTATTCCCTTGCCTTTCCTTTTCTATTCCCAAACGCTGCTTTAGCAAAATATATATTTCTTGAGCAAGAGTTTCAAGGTTGTGTTCAAGGTTATCTTCGTCCTCTTCATCCTGCTCTTCGATAGGTTTTACCGATACAGTTGCTTCTGGCAAGGGGTCAGTATCCAAGGCTCTTTGGATCGTGGCAGTTGGGTTTGTGTCTTTATTGGGGTTTCCTCTTTGCAATCCTGTTGGAGTCAAGTATAGGTCTTGATCACTATTAGGACTATTGTTGTAACTATTTTTTTGTTCGGGCGATCGCTGAATGACCGTTTGGTTAGTACTGCTACTTCTAGCACTATCTGTTGAAGTTTTGGGAGCGGCTATCGCTAGAGGACTGCGATCGCTTACAGTTTTTCGGTTAAGAGAGCTCGTAGACGAATTGGTAGGCGTTTGGGGAGGTGGCAAATTAGCAAGCAGTTCGGCGATGTTTGACCAGCCATTAGTCATAGCATCCGTACGATTGCTCTGATCGGGAGTATCGTTTTCTTTTCGCTGGATATCTTTAGGTTGGTTCCTGATATTATCTGATAAATTATTGAGATTCTTAGAATTATTGGAACGAGTATTGCGATCTCGAAATGGTTGTAAAGTTCTCTGCTGAGGGGTACTAGGTACTTGTGATAAGTTCAGGGATGCAAAACTACCTAAATATTCTGTATGACCGAGGTTTTCAATGGCTTTAGGTAATTTCAATGCCTCAGTATTACTAGGATCTTTCATCATTTGAATCATCGTTTGATTCTCAATGCTATCTTCTAAAGAATTGCTATCGATCGCATTAACTTCACTGCTACTATTTCTTTGAATGGATTGCTGTAAATCTTGAGTTGAGTTACCGACTAAGTCTCTATTAAAATTATTATTTTGATTGTCTGCGGATAGCTTGGTATTACTGTCCCTAATATTATCTAATTGTGTCTCAAGATTATTCCCCACTGGTGATAAATCTGATTTTTTTTGAATATCGGCAATATCTGATTTGGGAGTACCTAAATTTTGAGCGCGATCTGGCGATTGTTGCAAGCGATCGCTTTCTGAAATATTACTTTCCGTAATACTTCCCGTAATACTTTTTGCTGTTTGTAAATCAGAAAATGATTGAATTGTTGTTTCTTGTTCGTTTTGATCAAGATTGACTAAAGTTTCATTTAATGTAACATTATGATCCTTATCTCTTTGAATCCTTTCAGAAAAATTAACTGGTGTAATGTTAATATCAATTTCTGGATCTGACATACTCAATTTTCTTTGAATAATCTGATTGTTCGATTGTTCAGTATCTGCAATAGGGGATTTAGTGACATGAGATTCAAAATTCCCTTGTGATATTTCTCTCGTAGATTCTTTATTATTTTGTTGTATAGATTGACTGTTTAAAGTGCTAATTTCTTCGATAAACGAACTAGATTCATTAGGTAGAGATGGATTAATTTGAGAAATATGATCTTTTCTTTGTAATATATTAGTATTTTGATCTGCACTAATGTTAAGCGGTGATGAATTTGAGCTTTCGTAGTTCGCTCCATCATTCCTCTGAATATCAGTATTTAGAATAGATGAAAGAATAGATGAATTAGTTATTTCTGATTGTCTTTGTAGTGATTGATTTTGATTTATTAGATCGATATTATTGTCGATAATTAAAGTAGGTTTTGGTGCTTTTGTATCTTGAATAGGATTATCTATAGGATGATCTGATAACGAATTACTAGAGGAAGATTGGATCTCAGTGGTTTGAGAATCTAAGATAGGTTGAATGGAAGGGCTTAACTCTCTTTGGATCGTGCGATCGCTTTGAGTAATATCATCTAGCTGAGCTATATCAGGTTGATTGCGATCGATAGGATTAGGATCATTAGTCTGCCTTTGTATAGCATCAGTTTGCGATAAATTAATATCTTGGGCAATAGCTCGAATAGGAGCAGAATAATCTGCATTAACTCTTGCTTGAATATTGCGATCGCTTTCTAATGGAGTATTGTTTACAGTCGGTAAAACAATTGGCAAATTTGGTAAATCAGCAGCATCAACTTGCCTTTGAACTACCTGATTTGTATCGTTGGACTGGTTATCTAGTATTTCTGCAATGGGTTGATCGGAAGTTAATGCGTTTTGAATAGGTGGAATATCATCGGAAGATCTTTGGATCTCAGTGGTTTGAGAATCTAAGACAGGTTGAATGGTAAAGTCGGACTCTCTTTGGATCGTGCGATCGCTTTGAGTAATATTATCTAGCCGAGCTATATCAGGTTGATTGCGATCAATAGGAGCAAGATCGTTAGTCTTTTTCTGTATAGCAGTATCAACTTGCCGTTGGACTACCTGATTTGTATCGTTGGACTGGTTATCTAGTATTTCT
>NZ_ALWB01000023.1 GCF_000332215.1 Pseudanabaena biceps PCC 7429 | reverse complement strand
AAAGTTCTGTAGTTTATCAATAATCATGACTGTAGATGTGCTTTTCTTTTTCATCTACTTTAGGCAGTTTGTATCTCTTTTACTCTGCCTTTTTTTCCTTTTTTAGTCTAAACTCCAGTCCACTAGTGCGGTGGTTAGTTGTTTCAGGATTCCTCCTTCTCCGAATAAGTCGGGTGGTGTTTTACATTCTTTCAGCAATTCATCGAGCAGTTCTTTGCCTATATTCATCGGTTTTAGTGTTAGTTATTGGGTGTCTAGATTATCTCTCTGTATATATCCCAGACTTTACACAAAATACTCTACACTCTCGTTCAAATTGCATTTACTCGTCAATGAGTGCGGTGAGTTGCTAAATATCCAAATTACTCTAGGCAATGTCGATGACCGTAAACCTATCCCTGATTTGCTCAAATTTATGTTTGGCAAGGTGTTTGCTGACCGTGGTTATGTATCTCAGTCGTTAGCATCTCAACTCTTCCAGAATTTTGGCATTGAGTTCTTTGCCAAACCAAAGCGCAATATGAAAAATCGCTTGATGCGCTTGACTGATAAGCTGCTTTCTCGCAAACGCTCAATCATTGAGACGATCATTGACCAACTCAAAAATATTTCACAGATTGAACATTCTCGTCATCGCAGTCCCATCAACGCCATGATCAATGTCATTTGCGGGCTTATTGCTTATTGTCACCAACCTAAGAAGCCTTCTTTGCTTATGGAGTGGGCTTTGCCTTCTGTTTCTTAACCCGAACTCACGTTAATTAAATCTCAACAGATTTTTCCATCTGATGACCCTGCTTTCAAACTGGTTTATTTGGCAATGCGGAATATCTCGAAGAAATGGACAAGGCTCCATTCGCGATTGGAAGCCTGCTCTTAATCGCTTTGCCATCCTCTTCGAGGATCGTCTCCACATCTAGCTTCTAGACTTTACACAAAATCCTTGACAGTCTCTCTTGGTACTTTGGTTTACACGGACGAATACGCTATCTATAACCCTTTACAAGATTGGGGCTATGCTCACAAAACTCTTTGTCATGGCTCAGGAGAATATGCTAGAGATGAAGATGGTGATGGCATGGCTTTTGCAAGGTTCATGTCAATACGATGGAAGGCTTCTGGTCGCTTTTGCGCTCTTAGTTACGTCCTCATCGTGGCATATCTCAAGAAAAGTTGCCTTTGTATTTAAGCTTCTTTGAGTTTGTTCATAATGCTAAGAGGAGGGGCAAAGCTTTGCTCAGTGCTTTGCTCCACTCTCTACTTTCCTCACCTCCCTGATTCACCTATTGAGCCTTTGTCTTTACAAAACAACTCCCTTTGGTGCAGGGATAGAAGGTTGTAAATACATGGTCAGGAACTGCAAACCGTTGTTAGCGAGATAGGGAAGCTTTTGCATCTTCTTCAACCATTCAGGAGAATTAGATTCATCAATCTTGACGAGCTTGGCATTGTTCTCTTCGCACTTCTTCAGACAATTCCAAAACTTAGGATTTTCTAGATCGAGAATCACGGGAAACGCTTTGGCAGCATCGCGATTGGTTTCGCGCAGAACTTCGTCCACATACTTTCTGGTGTCCATGCCAATTGATTCATAGAACTCATTACGCACGCAAATATCGTTCAGATACATGGTGGCAAATACCGAAAGTAAGAAGAACTTGCTCCAAAGATTAGCTCTGATCCCTTTAATATTATTAGTTTCGCTACGGAGAAGCAGGCTACAGAAATCACCATGACGGCTTTCGTCTTGACACCAATTTTCAAAGAAATTGAAGATGGGATAAACCCGATATTCGGGATGAGCGAGGAAATGCTGGTGAATCTTGATGTAGCGCCAGTAACCAATCTTTTCCGACAGATAGGTAGCGTAGAAAATGAACTTGGGAGCAAAGTAAACGTATTTCTTGGTTTTTGATAAGGTCGAGAGATCGAGTTGAAGATCGAAGTCTGGCATTGCCTTATTCAAGAATCCAGCATGACGGGCCTCGTCACGGCTCATCAGGCTGAAAATTTCAGCCATTAGAGGGTTTTTGTCTTTAATTTTGACAGCAATTTCTTTGTAAAGCAAAAATCCTGAAAATTCAGAGGTGCAAGATCCTTCAAGGAAAACGCGGAAATGTTCTTTCACTTGGGGATCGATATGATCCCATGATTGGTTGAAGTCAGCAGTACGGACGAAGTGCCGACGGTTATAGTCAAATTTAAATTCTTCGAGGATAGCTTCGTAGTCTGGCTTGAGATTGAAGATGTCCATGTTTGCCATCGCTTCAAAGTCAGTCGTGTAAAAGCGTGGGGTTAGGATCGTTTCGCGTCGGCCAGTCCCGTTAACCTTTTGTTGGTTTGACTGGCTTACATCGGGTTTAGAAGGGGTAGCTACCATATTTTCTCTTATGCTTTCTTTCGCGCTGAATAAAGGTTTTTGTTGATAAATTGCAGTTTAAATACCTATCTGAATGCCTATTTTACGACTAGTCCCTAATTTATGGGTAGTTATATCTAGAAATAAGGTTGACTTGTTAAGAAGCATTAAGTAATTTTTTTTCGCCTTAATTGTATGAACTGTAGCCGCGTAGCCACTTGCATTAGGAAGAGAAGGTTGACGCTTCGCGCCAACCTTCTCTTATTGAGGTGTGTATAGTCTTAGCTAATTTTTAATTGCCGAGTCAATTTTGTCACTGCTGAGCGATCGCAATAGACTTACCTGAGCATCAGGGGTAGAAATATTCGCAAAATAGTCGGTGGTGATATAGCCAGCATAGCCAGTCTCTTGCGTTAAGTATGTTTTGAAAAAAGCAACACTCAGTAACTTGAGATAATCCTGTGCGGCAATCGGGTTGGGACCTGCTAAAGCACTACTGATTTCAGGACTGAGGCGATCGCTAGAAGTAACAGCCGTTACCGCAGTATGCCCCGCGCGATTAAGCAGCACTAAGTAGCGATTAGGGGTAGTCAACCATGTAAAGGGCACAATTTGCTCGGAAACCACGGGAGCAAAGGTATCATCCGCACTACCAACGATCGCGATCGGTACTGTGATCTTGCTCAGGTTAGCTTTGCCCAAGACATGGCTGGTCACGGGGTTAACCGCGATCGCCGATTTAATCCTTGGATCTCCTAACTTATAGTTTTGGTTGGGCAATCTTAAAGCCACACATTGCAGCAGTAAGGATACATTCCATTTATACTTGCCTTGACATGCCTCGCTCAGATCGGCAAATTGAAGCTGGGCATCACTGACTAGAGCCAGTGCAGCATAACCACCAAAGGAATGTCCAACCATGCCCACATTTTGCCAGTTCACATTAGACGTTTGGGGCGATTTTTCGAGATAGTTTAGAACGGCAGTTATATCCTGCGGACGCTCGATAAAGCTTTCAGGTGGGGCAATCTCACTAGCCGCACCGATAATCAATTTATTTAACTGTTCATCACTGCTGTTAGGGGAAATCGTCAATACCACCGCAAATCCATAGGATGCTAAATGTTCAGCAAGGTAGAGCAATGGTTCGCGGTTAGACAATAATCCAGGATAGATGACGATCGCCGACAAAGGTTCGGACTTAGCGCTAGTAGTTTTGGGAACAAACAAATAAAAGGGAATCTCATAGCGGTTATCTAGGGCTGGCGCTTTGAGACTAGTCCGCTCCCATGAAACATTACCCTTATCGCGCAAATCGGCTAACGGAGCTATAGAAGGGGTGGAATTGGATGCAGTTGACTTGGCAGTTTTAATTGCTTCGTCATTAACTATCTGTACAACTTTTTGGGTATTTTGCAGCAGATCACTCAATTCGCCAACAGTTTGTAATCCTTCCTGAATGTCAAAATAAATATCCGATGTTGGAAATTTTCGTAAAAAGCCGAGCAAAGATAAACCAGTCTCCTTATCGGCATCTGCCAAAACAGCAGCGGCTCGAATTGCACGATTACCTGATAGCTCGGGACCAGTTCTAATAAAATCTCCGAGGATATCTAACGCCCTTTCTCCTTGGGATGTGTATAAAAATCTAGACAGTAGCGCCACAGGCACATCGGCTCGCTCGGTGAGGATCCGCCGAAAAGTCGCCATGTCTGCCGCAGAAATATAGCGGGATGCAGTTTCCAGAGCACCACGCAATTCGCCAGTTTTAGAAAAAGTTTCGAGGTCATCAACGGATACGGAAACTTCAAAAATATTAAAGCGGAAATTGATGGTGTCAGCAGCTTCGCTAGGTTGGGCAAATATGCCACCCAGCAGACTAAATAAGGCGATCGAGGCGATCGAGGCGGCAGATCTAGCAACCAATTGCGAGGAAATATTGGCGATCGCGTCTGTGAGATATTTCATATTTAGCTCTGTCTGTGAGATCTCCCTAAAAACTAACACAACATTTACAACACAACCTCATTCATCTGTCGGTTTCTCAACATCTGGGAGATGTAGTGCTTGTGCAAGATAGCTATATTCATTTAAGTCAGGACATCAAACCCAATAGAGAGTTGCGGCGCGAAGCGCCGCAACTCTCTATTGGGTTGCCCCGTAGGGGCGCAACTTTAAGGGCTTTCCTAGCTACTTGTATGCGAAGCTTACGCAGCCAAGGGTAGAAAATCCTTGGCTATACGGCGCTTAATTGAAAAACGTCAAAATCCATAAAGATGAGTGGCGGCGCTTAGCGCCGCCACTCATCTTTATGGATTTTGGGAAAACAGCAACCTTAGCGATACACAAAACAATACAAATGTTAATATTCATCAATTTTGCCCCAATCGCATAGGTGGCAATGCTAACATCCAAATTAGTTAAAACCCGATTAAATAAAGCTTTAGGAGCGCATTTTGACATTACGAGTTGCTGTTGTAGGCGGCGGACCTGCGGGTTCCTGTGCGGCTGAAACACTTGCCAAAGCAGGAATTGAGACCTACATATTTGAGCGTAAACTGGACAACGCCAAACCCTGCGGTGGAGCAATTCCTCTATGTATGGTTTCTGAATTTGATTTACCCCCTGAAATTATCGATCGCCGCGTCCGCAACATGAAAATGATCTCTCCCAGCAATGTGGAAGTAGACATTAAATTAGACAATCCCGATGAATATATCGGTATGTGCCGTCGCGAAATTTTAGATGCATTTTTACGCAATCGCGCTGCTGACCTTGGCGCAAAACTAATCAACGGTCGGATTCTTGATATCAAGATCACGGAGAATGGCAAGCAACCTTATGTCCTCACCTACTCAGATTTTGCCGAGGGTGGTAACGAAGGGATCATGCGTACTCTCGAAGTCGATCTCATCGTCGGTGCAGATGGGGCTAACTCCGTAGTTGCTAAAGCGATCGATGCTGGTGACTATAACTATGCGATCGCCTTCCAAGAGCGGATCCGCATCTCTCCAGACAAAATGGAGTATTACAAAGATTTAGCCGAAATGTATGTGGGCGATGATGTTTCGCCTGATTTCTACGCTTGGGTCTTCCCCAAATACGATCATGTCGCCGTTGGTACTGGCACGATGCATAAAAACCAACGCATGATCAAGCAATTGCAAGCAGGTATCCGTGCTCGCGCTTTGCCCAGAATCGAAGGTGGCGAAGTAATTAAGGTTGAAGCCCATCCCATTCCTGAGCATCCCCGTCCCCGTCGTGTCGTCGGTCGTGTCGCCTTAGTTGGCGATGCGGCTGGCTACGTTACCAAGTCCAGTGGTGAAGGTATCTACTTCGCGGCTAAATCGGGTCGGATGTGTGCTGAAGCGATCGTGGAATTTGCTGAAGCTGGTAAACGCATCCCCACCGAAGCCGATCTTAAGGTTTACATCAAGCGCTGGGACAAGCAATATGGATTGACCTATAAAGTGCTTGATATTCTCCAAAATGTTTTCTACGCTACAAATGCTACCCGTGAAGCCTTTGTAGAAATGTGTGCTGATAAAGATGTGCAAAAGCTTACCTTTGACAGCTATCTCTACAAAACCGTCGTACCTGCTAATCCTTTCACGCAGTTGAAGATTACTGCCAAGACGATCGGCAGTTTGCTAAGAGGCAATGCTTTAGCGCCTTAATAAAGAGATTAAAACAAAGACTGGTGCAGTGAGAGTTGCTTGCTGCACCAGTCTTTGTTTTTTCAGGAGTTAATGCACAATATCTGAGTTAGGAGATAAAAGAGGAGCAATCGCAGACTATGACCAAACACTCACTCTTGATCAAAAGTATACAGAAGCTTATGTTAATCGCGGTGTTGCAAAATATGCGTTAGGAGATAGAAAAGGAGCAAAGACAAAATATTAATTCCTAAACTTTCTAGGCAATCTGCAATGTCACAAATCACCACCCAAATCGATCGCGAAACCACCGACAAACTCACCTATATTCAGCAGCAAACCAATCAAGAACTGCCTGAAATTCTTCGCGCCGCTATTAACGACTATTACCAAAAACTAAAACTAAAAAAGCAAAAAACACCCTTTCAACTGCTAGAAGAATCAGGATTTATTGGTTGCTGCTCAGTAGAAAGCGACCTATCAGTTAACTACAAACAAGTCCTAGCAACAGAACTTGAGGCAAAATATGGTAATCGTTGACACAGGCTTCTGGTTAGCCCTAGCAGATCAACAAGACACTTATCACAAATCAGCTAAACGTAACGTCAGTTCGGATTAAGCTGGCAAGTTTTAAAAGTCCAAAAGCAAAAGCCTTGCTACGCAAGGCTTTTGCTTTTGGGCTTGGAGAAAGGGTTTGCGTAGCAAACCCTTTCTCCAAGCTCGTTTCAAATTATCCCGAACTCACGTTAAACGTACACTCCAACAGATTGACTAACAACTGATTACAACATGGTGTGTCGTCACAGAAACCTGTTATATGTTGCCAAAACGAAAAGGAGTACCAGCACAAGCCGCTTTCATGACCTCGATCGCAAACAAAGCATTTGAGCTATTTGATCTTCAATCTCATCACGCACCAAGGATTGCTCAACTCATGCAACAATATGCCAATCTCCCCATGGATTTAGCCGATTCCTCCCTCGTTATCCTTGCTGAAGAACTAGGTTATGGGCGCATTTTATCCGTGTAAACGTTACCCCGCAACAGAGAACGTAAATTTAGATTTTGCCATCGCGCTCCAAACATTTGTGGCGATTCTCCTACTCAGGCAAAAAGTCTTCATCAAGCACTTGCTGAGATGTAAATGGTGAATTTACAGGAAAATGCTCTAAAAGTAATCTTGTTTCAATTTTTGCTTGTTTTCTAGCATCAAGATAACATTCATCAAAAATTTGCTGAAAATAATTCCTTAAACTAGGACTACTCTTGAAAATCTTCCGAATCCGACGACGATGTTCAGCGATACTTTTTTCCCAACTCCTTGTTCGTTTATTTGGTTGATATTGCCATTTAAGCAAATGTAATAAAACCACGACTAAATCACTACTTAAAGCGTGTTTATCACTATTTCCCATCGATTCCACTTCTTCGATTAAATTCCCCACATCTAGGTCTGCTAATCTGCCCTCACGCAATAGCTGGGCTGTTGCCTCAACCCAAAGATTAAAGTCACATTCATAGAGTGCCGTAAGTGAATCAAGGGAATTATTAGCGATCGCTGATTCGTGGATATCCTGTGTCTCTAAGTAAGCCTGTGTCATCAGCTTTTCCTCAAAGTTTTATTCGCTATTAATCTTGAGATTAACATAAAGGGATAAGACAGCCCTCAACGCCGCTCAAATGAAAGCGATCGCCATAAGCAATAATCAATTAATGGTGATCGAATTGGGAAAACCTCAAATGTCATACAGTAATTATCGATTAAACGAACCACAAGAAAAACTTTAAAAGCGTTGCTTCGCAACGCTTTTAAAGTTTTTCTTGGTTTGGGTTTGAGCGCAAAGCGCTGTATGGTAATACATCCTCAAAAAAAGATTGGCGGCAAATTGCCACCAATCTTCTTTTGATATTTCTAAATAGCAGGAATTTAGCCATTTAGTTTATTTACTTGCTGCTCTGACCTTCTTCACGGCTAGATGTTTGGATATACAGGGTTAGCAAGAAGACGGTGGGGACAAATACAGCGAGGACGGTTGCCAAAAGACCAAGAAAATTAGTTTCCATAAATTTGACTCTTTTTTGCTTATTTTAAATATTTTCAGAACTACTAATATATTAAGCCAAAGCAATGCTTACTCTTGCCAAAACAAATTATATAGCGATCGCTTCTCACTATACGCTTAGGCTTCCCACAGCTTACTGATATTTTTTTCAAGCCGTTCCTCGGCTTCAGCAAATACTTGGGCAGAGTTATCCAACATTTCGCCAGCATGAAGTTCGAGAATCTTGGTAGAAAGGGCTATGCGATCGCGAGATTCGTCAATATCCACTACCACAGCCTTGATGATGTCGTTGATTTGAAATACATGGGTGGGATCATTGACGGGTTTCTGACTCATTTCCTTGATATGCAGCAGTCCTGAAACTCCAGCAAATTCCACAAAGGCTCCAAAGGGGCGAATATTGGTAACCTTGCCCGTAATCAGTTGCCCCTTCGCGAGTTGATTCATCGCCGCCAGCTTAGCAGCCTGACGATTAGAAAGTACTAACTTTTTACGGGTTTCATCGGCATCCAACACAACCACAGGCAAAATCTTGCCCACCAATTTAGCCAGATCGGAGGTGTCCGAAAGATGCGATCGTGGTATAAAGCCTCGCAATCCCACCGAGTCCACAATTACACCGCCACTATTAGTACCGATGACCTTAGTTTCAAAAACTTTAGACTCAGCTTGATAATCGCGCAGAGTTTGCCAAGCTTGCTTAAATAGCAGACGACGCACAGATAGCTTCACTTCACCATCAGCATTCTGGCTACTGATAATCAAAAACTCATACTCGTTGCCAATGGGGAAAGCATCGCTATTGGAGCGTGAAGACCCGCTAAGAGTTGCTTCTTCTATGGGAAGGAAACCTAAAGATTTAGCGCCAATATCGACATAAATGCCACTACTTTCAACGGAGACTACCTTACCCTTCACGATTTGCCCCACAGCAAATTCGTAGTTATGTTCGGCGAGGGCATTGGCAAAATCGTCGGCTGAAAAGGGCTGAATATTTGTTGTGGCGTTCATGGATAAAGAGATAAATATGCTAAAGATGCGTAGCGTTACTTGCGTGTATTTTAATGCAATTGTCTCACAGCGATTATAGAGAATATGAAGTAAATCTATCTTTTTCTAAAATTGCTATGCTTCTTAACATATATCGTAATCCTAAATAGTTTAAGAGAGTGTACCCCTGAGGGGTGCACTCTCTCAATAAAGACGCAATTTTTGGTGGTGTGGCTTTGCCACACCACCAAAAATTACGTCTGCACATGCATTAGTTAAGTAGTTAATTAGTGGCTTTTTTGCGATCGCCGACCAGATAAACAACAAATAATCCAACTATTAGCAAATCAATCACTACCGCGATTCCTGCTTGACCAAGATATTGTCTACCGTAAATCAACACTAAACTAACAAAGGTCAACTTGCTGACAATTGAAATAATTACAATTAATGAACGACTTAAGGGTTTAAACGCCCCATAGATTTGCGTTGCGCCTACAAGCGTGATTAAAGCACCCCAATTACGAACAATGATTTCTGAAAGTTGACCTTCTAGAACATCACCAAAGAAAGAACGCAGGGCAGTTTGCGGGGCGATCGCCGCATAAAACAGCGTGCAGGTCAGAACACCAGACAAGAGCATGATCCACTTTATGTTGGCAACAATCCAATTCATCATTCTTTTCTGTCGGCTAGATGTCACCTTTACTTTATGACAGGTTTTAAGCGAATGCATTAGACTAGGTGAATAGTTAAGTCAACCGATTACCGCATCGACGGGGCAATAAGGAGCGACAGGCAGTGATGTCTTCTGGAAAAAAAATCTTTTTGGCAACTTTTTGGCGACGCGTCAAAACGACGGTCGTAAGTTTAGCAATATTGCAAAGTGTAGCGATCGCCGTGCCATCGGCGGCAAGGGCTGAAGGTGAAAGTGCCGCCACCATAGGCTATACCGAGCTACTTTCAAATGTAAAAGAGAATCGTGTCCAAAAAATCGATCTTGAAAGTAACGGCTTAGCGGCGGAAGCAGTTTTGAAAGATGGGCGCAAAGTCAGGGTTGACTTAATTGCCCGTGATGGCAATACCGAATTGATGAAGGCTCTGCGCGAAAACAATGTCGATATTGCAGTAAAAGCGCCCCAGCAGCCAACTTTAATCTGGCAGTTGGCAAGCACATTTTTTGTGCCAATGTTACTGATTTTCATCTTATTAATGGTGCTGCGTCGTCTCAGTAACGCCCCTGGTGGTCCTGGACAAACCCTTAGCTTTGGCAAAACCAAAGCCAGATTTTCACCTGAGGCGAAAACAGGCATCATGTTTGATGATGTGGCGGGGATTGATACGGCAAAGGAAGAATTACAGGAAGTCGTTACATTTCTCAAACAACCTGATCGCTTTACGGCGGTCGGCGCAAAAATCCCCAAAGGAGTATTGCTCATCGGTCCCCCAGGAACTGGTAAAACTTTACTCGCTAAGGCGATCGCAGGAGAGGCCGGAGTTCCTTTCTTCTCGTTATCGGGCTCCGAATTTGTAGAAATGTTCGTCGGCGTAGGGGCTTCCCGCGTCCGCGATCTGTTCCAAAAAGCCAAGGATAATGCTCCCTGTATCATTTTTATCGATGAAATCGATGCAGTCGGTCGGCAGCGTGGGGCTGGCATCGGCGGCGGTAATGACGAACGAGAGCAAACCCTTAACCAAATGCTCACGGAAATGGATGGATTTCAGGGCAATTCAGGCGTAATCGTGGTGGCAGCAACTAATCGCCCCGATGTGTTAGATAGCGCTTTACTTCGACCAGGGCGTTTCGATCGCCAAATTACCGTCGACTACCCCGATTACAAGGGTCGGCAAGAAATTCTGAAAGTTCATGCCCGTAACAAAAAACTCGACGAACATGTTTCGTTAGAATCAGTTGCCCGCCTAACTCCAGGCTTTGCAGGGGCTGACTTAGCAAACCTCCTTAATGAAGCCGCCATCCTAGCCGCCCGACGTTATAAAGAAGCGATCGGAGAACTAGAAATTGCCGATGCAATCGATCGCATTACGATCGGCTTAAGTATGAAACCCATGCTGGATAGCTCGAAAAAGCGTCTAGTTGCTTACCATGAAGTCGGTCATGCCCTAGTGATGACCCTCCTCAAAAATGCATCTCTCCTAGATAAAATCACGATCGTCCCTCGCTCTGGCGGTATCGGTGGCTTTGCCAAGGGAGTTCCCGACGAAGAGTATGGACTCGAATCACGATCACAGATCCTCGACACGATCACCATGATGCTTGGCGGCAGAGCTGCCGAAGAAGTAGTATTTGGCGATGCGGAAATCACCACAGGCGCATCAGGTGATTTTCAACAGGTGGCAAGACTAACTCGCTTAATGGTGACGCAGTTTGGTATGTCCGATTTAGGATTGGGCGCATTAGAATCCGAAAGTGGTGAAGTCTTCTTAGGGCGTAATTTCATGCCCCAAAGTGACTATTCCATTAAGCTAGGCGATCGCATCGATCGTCAAATTCGTCAAATTGCCCAAACCTGCTACAACCATGCAAAACGATTGATTGAAGAAAATCGCGATTTATGCGATCGCCTCGTCGATATTCTCTTAGATGTAGAAACCCTTGATGGCGAGGAATTCCGCAAAATTGTAGCTGAGTATACACAAATACCCGAAAAGCAAACTGCCTCAATCAAATTCTAAAACTTAAAAAAAGGGAGCGCTTAGCGCTCCCTTTTTTTAAGTTTTTTGGGCTAATTTCTGGAGTTTGACTTCAAATCTCTCCCATGGTTTCGGCTCGATCACCTGTGTGGAAATATTATTTTCTGCAAATAGCGATCGCAGGGAATCAACGGTTCCCTCTGCCTTCAAAATATTCAGCAATAAACCGCTATAACTCAAATCACCACCTGCTGCCGTGGGTAGCATAACCTGTGGATTCAACCACTTTGCCACCTGCAAAGCACCTTGCTGACCTTTGATGACAGTCCCAATCAAGGGCAACTTCAAATCAATCGTGGGCGCAATCACCACATCAATCGGGGCAAACTCGCGAATTGCCGCAGCGTGATAACCATGAGGCTCGTAATAAAGGCTGTTTCCCTCCACAAGATCGCGCAAAATATAACCATTTTCGAGGGTAGTGGGTCCCGTTGGCGAACCTAGCACAGCGCTAATTTCCAAAAGGTTGGGGATCCGAAACACTTCACCATGGGCAAGGGCAGTCACCTCTTGATAACCAAGTTCTTTGACCAACTTAGCAGCACTGGGAGAACCCACCACAGGAATATGCCGATCTAGCTGCTTCAGCGTCGGCGGATGGGCGTGATCTGGTAAACCCTGTGACAGCAATATCAAATCAATATTTTGAGGAATATCTCTCGCTGTAATTCGCGCGGACTTAAAAAACCATGCTGCATTACCAAACATCAAATCTCCAACTAGCCAAGGATCGAGCAGAATTCGCTTACCTGCAATCTCCATCAGCCATGAATTACTATCCAGCCATGTTAAGTACATAATTCTCTGTATTGGCAATTTGCTACTAACCTTCTCCATAACATTGTAACGAATCGTTAAACCCCAAATATGAGTGGCGACGCTTCGCGTCGCCACTCATATTTGGGGTTTGATTTGTCCTAAGTTAAGGAACTGTAGCTATAAAAAGCTATAAAACCCAGAATTAAAAGATGTAGCGCACGCGCAGCGTGCGCTACATCTTTTGATTCTGGGTTTTATATTTAATTCTACTCAGCTACTTATCTGAAATATTTATATCTAAATATTTTTGGATATAAAAAACCCGCAGGAGGCATTCTTGCGGGGAAAATTATGTAGATACGTCGCTAGTGAAAAAATTATCTATCTTTTTATTTTTTAAAGTGGTGACTGCTCTCACATCAAAATGACGATCGCAACCCCCCAATTTTGTGACAAAGATCACAGATTATTGCGAAAGTCCTTGCTCTTCCCGACTCCCTTAAATATTTGTAATAACAGATTTAGGATTCCTTTTGTAGGAATTACTCAATGAATTACTCAATATTGACTGTACTAATCGACACTTTTACAGATCGTCCTTTAAACGTATAACAAATAAGGGCTGAGCGAACATCAATTTCTAAAAATCTTTGATTTATTTCTCTAGCGATCGAAATATGGGGATGAACGACACATTACCAAATTTTAGAGGAATAAATGCAAATTACAAGCATCTAAAGAGCAAAATCATCACCTTACGTGCATGATCCTATTGATTCTGTAGAAGCTAATCTTAATCATCCTAATAACGGCTCGTGAATACAATCATGACAAAAGTCACCATAAAAAGAAAGAATTATTTGGCACGTTTTTTGGCGATCGCAATTGGGGCAGCTATATTTGCTGCATTTACGCCAACGATCGCCCAGGCAGTCGAGAGTACGACCTTAGAATCAGTGAGTAAAACCACAGGAGAACTACGCCTATCCATTGATACAACCTGGGTACTCCTTACAGGCTTCTTAGTATTTTTTATGCAATGCGGTTTTGCCATGCTAGAGGCGGGGCTAGTGAGGCAAACATCGGTCGTTAATACCCTTGCAGAAAATTTCGTGGATGCCGCAACCACGCTTCTAGCTTGGTGGGTAACGGGCTTTGCGATCGCCTTTGGTACGACCAGCAATGGTTTATGGGGAACGGACGGATTCTTCTTAAATAATGCCTTTACGATCAATAACGGAACGATCGACTATGCAATGGGTGCAGGTGGCTCTAGCGCTCCCATTAGTACCTTAACTCTCTTTTTCTTTCAATTTGCCTTTGCCGCCACATCAAGCACGATTACTACAGGCTCAATGGCTGAGCGGACTGACTTTAAAGGGGATTTAATCTACACAACTATCATGGGCGCAGTTATGTATCCACTGGTAGTACATTGGGCTTGGAATAGTGGGGGATGGCTTAACAAACTTAACTATCACGATTTTGCAGGTAGCTCCGTCGTGCATACCCTTGGGGGATGGACATCCTTAGTTGGAGCGTATTTACTTGGACCGCGCCCCGATCGCATTTGGGGACAAATCCCACCAGCCCATAACCTCGGCTATGCCACCATTGGCGCAATGATCCTCTGGTTTGGTTGGTATGGATTTAATCCAGGATCAGCCCTAACCATGAGCAATCCTGGGTTAGTTAGTCTAGTCGTTGTCAATACATCCTTAGCTGCTGCGGCTGGAGCGATGTCAGCCTTTTTATACATTTATTTCCGCTTCCGTCAGTGGCACCTCTTTTGTGGACTAAATGGTTCGCTTGCAGGATTAGTTGCCATTACAGCAGGTTGCGCCTATGTCATGCCTTGGGCCGCCGCCCTCATTGGACTTGTGGCAGGTGTGCTTGTCTTAATAGTAGTAGACATCATTGAATGGTTTGAGATTGATGACCCTGTAGGCGCATTTGCCGTACATGGATCCTGCGGCATGATGGGGACGATCGCGGTGGGTTTATTTGGACATCCAGCGCTCACGATCAATAAGAAATCGGGCTTATTCTTGGGTGGCGGATTTGACTTACTGGGGGTGCAGCTAGGAGGTGTAGCTGCGATCGCTGTATTTGCAGTTGTCTTCTCATTTCTAATGTTTGGCTCCCTCAAAGCCTTAGGTATGTTGCGGGTCAATCCTGAAGCCGATCGCATTGGCATTGATGTATATGAGCATGGAGCATCTGCTTGGCCAGATGTCTATCCCATTGACGATCTCCAATATGGGGACGATGACGACGACGAGGAATAACTCTCAGAATAAATCTCAACAGGTAGAGGGGCTAAGCAAAATCTTTCCCTCTCCTTATACCCAGCAAAGAAATGGCTACGCCATTTTGAGCTTTGGTATTACTTCTGGGCTTTGAGAAAGGGTTTGTGTAGCAAACCCTTTCTCAAAGCCCGTTTCAAATTATCCCGAATTCACGTTACTTAGATTTAGTACTTAGATTTAGTACTTAGATTTAGTACTTAGATTTAGTATTTTTCTGAGGTGATTTTGCTAGTATTGTTCGCATAGATAGAACTGCTATAACTAATGACTTAGTTTTATTTAGGTTAAGCAGGACGTAACCAAGATACTGGCGATATCCATGACCCCTGACTTAGGCTGGCAAACAGAAACCTCTGAGGATCTCTCCCAATTGAGTCCTCAGTTACTAGTAGAGCAAGTGGACTATTACAAATGCTTACTCGACGATCTGTTAGCATTAGCCATGTCTTTAACTAACACAAAAGACCTAAGGGCTTTCTTGGAGTTAGCACTAAGCTCTACACGCAAAATGACTGCCAGTGATGCAGGCAGTATTTATCTTATCGATCGCTCTACTTCAGTTCATACTGTCTGCTTTGAAGTTTCTCAAAACGACTCCCAGCCCGATCGCTCTCTCGTTAATTTTGCAGTCCCCCTCAATCAAGACAGTATCGTCGGCTATGTTGCCCTCACTGGCGAAACACTTAACCTGTCTGATGCCCATGCCCTACCCGATAATGCGGAATATCGACATCACAAGACCTTCGATCGCGATATTGAGTACAGGACTCGCTCAGTTTTGGCAGTACCAATGTTTGACTCGCAAAAAAGGACGATCGGCGTTTTTCAGTTAATAAATCGTAAGGTTCAAGATGTTTCAATCACCTTAGAAAACGTCCATGAAATTACCCTGTCCTATTCAAAGTTTGACGAAAAGTTATTGCGGGCGATCGCCAGTCAGGTGTCCCTATACATAGAGCGATCGCAGCTTCTAGGACAGTTTTTTTAGCTGCACGCACGAAGCCCCATTCCCTCCAATTAGATTCCAATTAGGTAAATGGCTAGGCGCAATTAAATATAAAGCCCCAGAATCTGTAGCGCACGCTGCGCGTGCGCTACAGATTCTGGGGCTTTATACTATACCCAGCTACCTATTTAAGTATTTATACTCAACACGAAACAGCCAATCTTAAGGAAGTATAAGGAATTCCCATCTTTTCCTATAAGATTTAACATAGGATAAATTATTAGATATTTATACGGAGATTATTTATTTATGCTTACTTTAAAAATAGTGGTCTATATCACAGTCATATTCTTCATCAGTTTGTTTGTCTTTGGATTCCTCAATAGCGATCCATCACGTAACCCCGGTAACAGGGATCTCGAATAGTGACCAACTCCTCCAAGCCAAGCTCTGCCAATTCTCCATCGGTAAATCGCCTCAAAAGTAATGACTGGCGGTTGATGTTGAGTCTATTGCCCTACGCAAAGCAAAACTCCAAACAACTTGTCATATCGCTGCTTTTACTCCTCCCTCTATCGATCGCTAGCGCTGTACAGCCTATTTTGGTACAGCAAGCCATTGATAGACCGATTAAAAGCGGCGATTTGTTGGGTTTGCGATGGATTTGCTTAGTCATCCTACTTACGATCGCCATAAGACTTGCATTTCAATCTTGGCAGGGCTACTTGGTGCAAGAGGTCGGGCAGAAAATCACCGCCGATATTCGTGCCGATCTATTCCGTCATGTCACCTCTTTATCCACTAGTTTTTTCGATCGCACTCCTGTTGGCAAGCTGATCACGCGGCTCACCAGTGACGTTGAAGCTTTAGGCGATGTATTCGCTACGGGTGCGGTTGGCGTATTGAGCGATTTTGCCGCCATTGGCACAATCGCCATATTCATGTTTTTCCTCCGCTGGGATTTAGCATTAATGCTATTGGCGATGGTTATCCCCGTAACAGGATTGATTATTTACTTTCAACATGAATATCGCCTAGCCAACTTTAAGGCTCGCGAGCGCCTATCCGAGCTGAATTCAATTCTTCAAGAAAATATTATTGGCGCGAATATCGTTCAGTTATTTCGTCGCGAAAAGTTTAACGCAGCGCAACACCTCAAGGTAAACAAGCAATATGTAGATGAGGTCAACCGCACCGTCTTCCATGATTCTGCGGTATCAGCAACCCTTGAATGGATCGCACTGGTGGCGATCGCAGGAGTTCTCTGGTTAGGCGGCGGCGAGATTGTCCAAAAAAATCTCACCTTTGGCGAGCTTTCGGCCTTCGTACTCTTCTCCCAAAGGCTTTTCGATCCCATTCGGCAACTCGCCGAGAAATTCACCACAATTCAAGCTGGATTTACGGCGGTCGAGCGCATCAATGCGATCCTGCAAGAACCAATCGATATTCGAGATCCTGAATATCCCAAGACCCTCCCCCTTGATGGCACTGGGGAAATTTGCTTTGACCATGTGTGGTTTGGCTATAAACCCGATGAGTACGTGCTCAAAGATATCAATTTCACGCTCAAGGCTGGTGAAAAGATTGCCCTTGTCGGTCCTACTGGGGCAGGCAAAAGCTCGATCATTCGTCTGTTGTCGCGTCTTTACGAACCAACAAAGGGCAAGATTTTGATCGATGGCGTGGATATCCGCGATATCACCCAAGCCGAGCTGCGTCGATGTGTCGGCGTAATTCTCCAAGATGCTTTTTTATTCTCTGGAAATATCAAGGAAAACATTACCCTTGGTGAAGACTATACGATCGAGCAGGTTGTGGAAGCCGCCGAGCTGATGAATGTCGATCGCTTTATTAAAGATCTGCCCGAATCCTACGCAACCCAAGTCCGAGAACGGGGCACAAATCTATCTGGTGGACAAAAGCAATTACTAGCCTTTGCCCGAGCGGCTATCCGTGATCCTCGGATTTTAATTCTCGATGAAGCAACCGCCAGTCTTGATGTCAGTACCGAATTTTTGATCCAACAAGCCCTAGATCGCCTATTGGTCGATCGCACAACAATTATCATCGCGCACCGTCTATCAACCATCCGCAACGTTGACCGTATCCTCGTCCTCAAGCAAGGCGAAGTAGTCGAATCGGGAAGCCACGAGCAATTGATTGCCAAACAAGGTTTATACGCAAGTCTCTATGAGCTAGAAATGATGGTAAGTAGCTAATCAAACCCGTAAGATTGCGCCCCGCAGGGGCGCAATCTTACGGGTTTGATTTGTCCTAACTCAAGTGACTGTAGCTATACTTAGCGATTTTTCATGGCGCGATCTATTTCGCGTTTATCATCGCGTTTTTTCATGTCATCCCGCTTATCATGTAGCTTTTTCTGCCTCACTAGGGCTAAGTCAACCTTGATCCAGCCATCCTTTTGATAGACCTTTAGGGGCACTAAGGTTAATCCCTTCTGCTGCACACCAACGATTAACTTGCGAATTTCATCTTTATGTAGCAGCAACCGACGGGTGCGGGTTGGTTCATGGTTAAAGTACAAACTCGTTGTATGGTGTGGGGATATATACATATTTAGCAGCATTATCTGTCCCTTACGCACGATCCCATAGGCATCCCTTAGATTTGCTTTTCCCCCTTTAATAGATTTAACTTCCGTACCAAGCAACTCGATCCCTGCTTCATGGGTTTCGAGAATTTCGTAATTAAATCTAGCTTGCCGATTTTCGGCGAGTACACGATAATAATTTGCCATTTATTCCCAATCAAATACCGTCTAATATCCTGAAGTGACTTCTAAAAGTTTCCATGCTTGACTATCACAGAAGGCTTTAGAAACGCGATCGGAGATGCCATGACAGTAATTATTAATCCGAAGCGGCAATTCAGCGTTTTTGGTGACACTGGTCAATTTCGCTTGATTGCCTTCTATTTCGGAACGATGAATCAAGACTTCTACGGTTACCATTTTCGCGAATGATGCATTAGTCTCGATTTCTTGGGCAATTACATAGTCATCAGTTTCGTAAGTAATTACCAAGTTACAACCCTCCAACGTTTTAACGATCGTTGAATGTAGGTCTTCAGGAGCGATTTCAACTAAGAAATGTTGAGTGTATCTAGCCATAAATCATCAAAACAACAGTTGCGGCTAGCAGGTTACTAGTCCTTGTCTACAAACTATCTCTGAAAGCTGTATATCTATTCTAGGCTACGTCATTTTTGACGTTAGCACTTTAACTTTAGTTACAGGCATTACAGCTTAATCATCATAAACCAAGGTGTCCTTAAAACCTAAAGCAAAACCTAAAGCCTAGGATCTACGTAAATCAGAAAAATAGATATGTCGATTCATACTACACCACATCTCTAATTTAGGATCTCTGGGTTATATTTATTGCAGAGATGGAGTCAAGCATGATTGGTCAATTACTTGATGGACGCTATCGCATCGCTAGCAAACTTGGCGAGGGTGGCTTTGGTCATACCTATCTGGCTCACGATACCCGCATCCCCAACGAGCCTTTGTGTGTAGTCAAGCATCTCAAACCTGCCAGTAGCGATCGCGAATATCTGAAGGTCGCTAATCGCCTCTTTACAAGTGAAGCGCAGACCCTCGCTCAATTGGGGAATCACGATCGCATTCCCCGCCTGCTTGCCTATTTCGATCAGCAGGGAGAGTTTTATTTGGTAGAAGAATTCGTCGAGGGGCGATCGCTCGATAGCGAGTTAATACGTGGCTATCGGCTAGGCGAACCGCAAGTAATCCAGATATTAGACGATTTATTAAGTATTTTGGAATATACCCACAGTCACGGTGTAATCCACCGCGATATCAAGCCAGATAATATTATTCGCCGTAAATCCGATGGCAAGTTAGTACTGATCGATTTTGGGGCGATCAAGCAAGTCCAAAACCAGATTAATCAAGAGGGGCAAACGATCGCTACGGTGGCGGTCGGTACTTTGGGCTATATGCCAAGCGAACAAGCTCAGGGCAAACCCCGTCCCAATAGCGATCTCTATGCGATCGGCGTAATTGGCATTCAGGCTTTAACGGGTTTACCACCCCGCGAACTGCAAGAAGACTACCAGACGGGAGAATTAATTTGGCAGCATCTCGTCCCCGTCAGATCAGGCTTAGTCGATGTATTAACCAAGATGACCCGCTATCACTACAAAGATCGTTATGAATCCGCAGCAGAGATTCGTAAAGTCTTAGCAAAATTAGGCGATCATAGTTTGCCAACTCAACAGGTAACTCCTTCTGGTAATGGGCTTCAGTCTACGATCGTGGGTATCAATAGCGGTAATTTAGCCCCTGACATTTCTCCACCAATTCCCCCCACAATTTTACCTACCGCCCCACCTGCCCCTAAATTTATACAACCCCTTGCCGCCCCACCTACGATAAATCAGACGATAAATCAGAGGAATAACGAGATCACATCAGCGCAAACGGTGCAGGGCTATGTACCAGTTGCCAATAACAAGGCGAATAGTGGCAATCCTATTAGTAGCAATACGAATGGCAATAAACCTTTCTGGTTCTTTGCTTGGGCTGGCGCGTTGGCAGGAGCGATCGCCTTCGGCGTAGTAATAGCCACTCAAAATCACTCCAACAATTTGGCGAGTACTAATAAAACCAACAGCCAGCAAAGTAACCCAACTAATAATCCAACCAATAATCCAACTAATAATCCAACTAATAATCAGGCAAGTGACCAGACAAATAATCCGACTAATAATCTAACTAATAACCAAACGCCCCCAACCAGTCAAACTGCGAAACCTGTTTCTAATTCCCCCAGTCCATCTGCCAATCCCTCAGCTATTGAGCCGAGTGCCACACCGACAACAAGTCCCATAGGCGATCGCGCCACGCCTAAGCCAGATTTGTCCAAGGGGGCGATCGCGCCATTGTCAGAAGCGGAAGCGGTAGGGCTCATCGATAAATTGGTAGCCAGTAAAAATCAAATGTTTGCCCCACCCTTCGATCGCCAATTATTAGCAGAGCTAACTACAGGGGAGGCATACGAAAAGCGCAAAGGTTCGATCGATTGGCTCCAGAGCAATAATGCTTTTTACAGCTATGGCAACTTTACGGTGAGCCGAGCAGGCGCATTTGGGATTCAAGACGATCAAGCAAAGGTGACTGTAGAAATCTATGAAAGCCCGACTCTGTATGTCAATGGCAAAATCGATCACTCCCAGTCCCAACCATCTAAAGGTAGATATGTTTGCACGCTAAATTTTGAAAATGGTAAATGGAAAATTGCTAATCTTACCAAAATTGATTAGTTACTAAGTAGCTAGGCATAACTAAAAACCAAAAAAACTGTAGCGCACGCGCAGCGTGCGCTACAGTTTTTTTTGCCAGCTTAACCCGAACTGACGTTAAGGCAAGTGGCGACAGATAGAGTTTCCTTAATAAACACAGTCATATTAATTTCATTGCGTATTATGGGAATAGTCATAGAGGGCTATTTAAGGAAACAATCAATGGGGCATGGCTATGTTGTACTCATTACAAACTGTACCGACGACTAAAACTAGCGATCGCGATGGCTTTATCGGCAATATCGAGCATTCAATGCTTCCACTCCAAAATCCAATCGGCGTAAGCTTACTTTTAATTCTGCTGTGGGGGGCAATTGGAGCGACCGCCTATAATTACTGGCAGCTACGCAAAAGTCGCCAACAACTAAAAATCGAAAAACTCAAAACGGACGAACTGACCAAAAAGCTCAAGCTCGCATTGCATACCATCGACGAACATGAGCGCAATCCCGACTTAATTCATTCTCGTGAGTTTAATTTAGACTATCTAAGCATGAGGATGGAAGAGACTCATTTCTGCAATATTATTTTGGCGCAGATCAAAGTTAATCTTCGTAAAAAAATCACCCCCCTGCTAATGCCCAGCGAAGAGGATAGTGGCAATGTCCGCAAGATTGATGTGATTTTTGATGTGGCTTTTAAACCCGAGCACCATGATGATTCGCAGATGCGTACCCTTTTTCGCATCCATGTTAAGCTCGCCAAAATTCCCCTCCACGGATCGCAAAGTATTCTGAAGGATTTAGCGATCGGGCTAGAAAATTTTGTGGTCGCCTCAGATGAAAATCGGAATTGGCAACCGACGATTCAGGGAAGGCTCGCTGTAATTAGCTGGGATCAGAGTGCCAAGCCCACGCCTTTACTGGTCATCGAACAAACCAATGAAGGCGCAAATGTACTAATGCGAAATAAACGCCTCGCTCAATCAAAAATATAATTCCCTCTACTTTTTTTATAGCTTTTTTTATAGCTATAGTTAACGTCAGTTCGGGTTAAGCTGGCAAATTTTAAAAGCCCAGAATTAAAAGCCTTGCGTAGCAAGGCTTTTAATTCTGGGCTGTGAGAAAGGGTTTGCGTAGCAAACCCTTTCTCACAGCCCGTTTCAAATTATCCCGAACTCGCGCTCAATAACGCTACTCAATGACTAGCCATCGATCAATAAGTCCCTTAGGGGGAGTAACTTCAATCCTCTTTTGATGAATATCCACAAAGGGGGCGATCGCTTCGACAAAGGGAATTAACTCCACTTCTTGATTATCAAGATTACGAACCTCTAACAAATCATTGCCAGCAGCAATGATACTGATAACTTCGCCAAGTAGCTTACCCGTCGCTTGATGGTAAACCTGACAACCAACTAAATCCGCGATCATGTATTCGTTGTGTTCGAGGTAGGGGCGATCGCTAGTGGGAATCATCATCACGTAATTCCGTAAAGCTTCGGCGCGATCGCAATCATTAATCCCCTCTAGGCGAACTACAAATAGATTCTTTTTACCAGCAACCTCGCGCCCCGCCAACATCATGATTTCTTGGGGTTCATCCTTCTCAGATGCCGCGATCCAGCGCTTCCCAGCATTTTCAAACCTTTCAGGAAAATCTGAATAGGACAATATCCTCACCTCGCCTTTCAGCCCCTGCGGTGAGACTATTTTGCCAATTATTAACCAATCTTCAGTCATAATATTTATCCTTGTTTGCCAAGCCTCGTTGCCGAGTCCTGTTACCAAATCCCGCTTAAGAAAGCTTAGCAAAACCTATAACATTCTCTCTATTTGTTCCAATGCATCTAGCGCGGCGGCTCGTTCTGCTTCTTTTTTACTAGCAAAATTTCGCAGACTTTGACCATATAGGCGATCGCCAACATATACTTTAGACGCAAATTCAGGCGTATGATCGGTTCCGCCTACTTTTTCGGTCACATACTTGGGCAAAATATGCCCAATGTAGGACTGTACCCATTCCTGCAAACGATTTTTCGCATCTAGATCGGCCCGGGTATTCACAAGTTCTGGCGGGACCGAATCAAATAGGGCCTCCACCGCTGGACGCACCGCCTCCACATCACAATTACAATCTAGGTAAAAAGCCCCGATCATTGCCTCAAAGGCGCAGCTTAACAAGTTTTCACTCTTATTACCCCCATCCCGCATAGCTCCTTTACCTAATAAAATTTGGCTGTCTAGGTCTAAAGCGATCGCAAAGTTTGCCAACTGTTTCTCATCAACTAGAGCTGCGCGGCGGCGGGTCAATTCGTCTTCACCTAAATCAGCATGTTGCCGATAAAGATAGGAGCCACTGAGAAAGTTTAAGATCGCATCTCCCAAAAATTCCAAACGCTCATTATCTTCTCCCGCACTAGGATTTTCGTGAACGTAGGAGCGATGGGTCAGAGCCATCCGCAATAAATTCTCATTTTTAAAAACAAATAAGTCTTTCATGATGACCTTAAGCACGGCAAGTTCGATTGGAGATATTGCCATCGGGCAAGACTGTTTGACAGATCCTTACCTCGTTCATCCATCCCACATCTACTTCAGCATATTTTAGATTAGCGCCATCAAAGTTGGCACAGCGTAGATCAGCCCCCGTCAGATCGGCTCCCGTCAGATCGGCTCCCGTCAGATCGGCATTCCACAGATTTGCCGCATTAAAGCAAGCCCCTCGCAAAACCGTCCCCCGCAAAATTGCCTTGCTTAAGTTGCTCCCGATAAAACTCACATTACTCAAATTGAGCCCGCTTAAATTGGCTAACCGTAAATTAAGCTCGCTAAAATCTACGCGATCAAGATCGGCTTCGCGTAAATCGACTTCACTTAAATTTGCCCCATGTAAATTTGCCCCATGCAAGCTGGACTCACTCAAGTCTGCCTCACTGAGATCGGCATTTTGCAAATTTGCTCGGCTTAAATTAGCTCTAAATAAAAAGGCGTGATGTAAATTAACATGACTTAAGTCTGTATTAGAGAGATTTGTCTCTAAAAGATAGGCTTTTTGCAAGTTCACCCGTTTAAAATCCATCCCATGCAAGTTCGTACAGTTCAAAATCGCGAGCCGAAAGTTCGCACTGTTAAGATGCGCATTCGCAAACTGCACCCCACTTAAGCCCGCATAGGTAAAATTTGTACGGGTGATATTAGCATTACTAAGATTAGCGTCCAACAGAGATGCTCCGCTTAGATCGGCATCGGATAAATTTGCACCTGATAGATCGGTATTACAGAGATTTGCCTCCCAGAGATTGGCAAAAACTAGATTTGTGTTACGTAAAATTGCATGGCTAAGGTCAACTTTACTTAAATCTACTCCCTTCAAATCCCATCCCTCGAAGTTCCTTTCTCCTTGGGAATAACGTTCTATCAAATTGCGTTTCTTAGCAATGTGATCCAACATAGCAATAGTATACTTTTATCAAAAAGAACGAATGCGTCTCTCGTTCATCCCTCAATTCAATTCATGTAAGTACCTCAGCATAATTAAAATCCAGAGCTAAAACCTGCGGCACACGCTGCGCTTGCACCGCAGGTTTTAGGGTTTTATATTTAATTAAGCCCACTTACTTATAGCAATCCTAAATGAGTTGGGAGAGACTTCGACCTCGATTAGCCGAGGTATCCCGCTAGCTGAGCAAAGTCGAAACCCCATTTTTCTCATCAATAATCTAGGAATGCTGTATAGCGTTCCCTAGTCGAATAAGGTGCATTGAATTATTTACCCGCCTTTGACGAGTAAATAATTCAATGTAACCCGATTGCTTAAAAAGCGCTATAACCCGATTGAGTGTCAGAATTTAGTTTTGATTACAGTGCAAAGCACGGAAATCAAGCTATGAAATCAAATTATGAAATCAAATTGTGAAATCAAATTGTGAAATCAAATTGTGAAATCGCAAACGATGTTTGCATATTACTTTGCTTTCGCCTTTTGTTGTTGTTTTTCTTGACGTTTTTCAGCTTGCTTAGTTTTTTCTTTCTCCTTTTTAATAGCATCTTTAGCGGCTTTGGCAGCTAATTCCGCTTTATACTTGGCTTCCCTTGTCTCCTCTTCCCGTTTTTCTTGGTAGTAGGCATAATCGCCTGCATAGACGCAAAGCTCACCATCGCGAATTTCCACAATTTTATTGGCGACCTGCGAGATGAAATAGCGATCGTGGGAGATTACAGCTACTGTACCCTCATATTCTCGCAACGCTGCCTCTAACATCTCCTTGGCTGGAATATCAAGGTGGTTGGTCGGCTCGTCAAGGATCAAAAAGTTTACTGGGGTAAGCAACATTTTTGCCAGTGCCAGCCTTGCCTTTTCGCCACCACTGAGATCGCGTACGTTTTTAAAGACCGTATCGCCACTAAATAGAAATTTACCCAGCACGCCCCGTACTTCTTCGTGGGTCATCTTCGGAAAATCATCGTGAATGGTATGAAATACATCTTTATTTAAATCAAGAGCTTCGGCTTGATTTTGCTCAAAATAGCCAATTAAAACGTTATGCCCTAGAACGATTTCGCCTTCGTTATAGGATTCTTTGCCGACTACCATTTTTAATAGGGTTGATTTTCCTGCCCCATTTGGTCCTAAAAAGGCAACCCGATCGCCTCTTTCGATCTCCAGTTTTGCCCCTAAAAATAGGATCTGATCGCCGTAGGCATGGGTCAAGTTCTTGATTTCCACGCTAACGCGCCCGCTCCGGGAGGCGGGGGGGAAATGAAATTTTAGGGTTCTAACATCGCTGTCAGGGGCTTCGATGCGATCAATTTTGTCGAGTTGCTTTTCTCGGCTCTTGGCTTGGGTACTGCGCGTAGCACTTGCCCTGAAACGATCGACAAAGACCTGTTGTTTTTCGATGTATTTTTGCTGGCGTTCAAAGGCAGCCCCCTGAGCGGCTTTTGCTTCCGCCTTTTGCGCTAGGTACGATGAGTAGTTGCCCAGATAGGTTGTCGATACGCCCCGCTCAGTTTCCACGATTGAGGTACAGAGACGATCCAGAAACTCACGGTCATGGGAAACGATTACCATTGGCGTACTGAGCGATCGCAAATATTTCTCCAACCATTCGATCGTTTCTAAATCGAGGTGGTTGGTCGGTTCGTCCAGCAGTAATAGGTCTGGCGATTGGAGCAAAATTTTGCCTAAGCCCATCCGCATCTGCCAACCGCCGCTATATTCGCTCACAAAGCGATCGCCATCATCGGCTTTAAAACCTAAGTCTGGCAATAGTTTATCAATGCGGCTTTCCAATTCATAGCCGTTATGATCTTCAAATTGACGCTGGAGGCGATCCATTTTCTTGAGGATCGGCTCGTAGTCCTCACCATCTTTTAAATTTTCCAAATGATGGTGGACGATCGCTAATTCTTTTTGAATTTCCCGCACTTCCTGAAAGGCTTGCCACATCTCTTGCTTTACCGTCCTCGTCTCTTCGATGTCAAATTCTTGACTGAGATAGGCAATTTTCAGGCTCGAAGGTCGCACGATCTGCCCTGCGGTCGGTTCGATTTCCCCTGCAATAATTTTTAGCTGTGTTGACTTCCCCGCGCCATTTACGCCAACTAAACCAATGCGATCGCCTGTTTTAACTTCCCAGTTAACGTCTTTGAGGACTTCGCCAGTGGGATAAATTTTCTGAATGTGTTCGAGACGAAGCATAGATTTAGGGGAGCAACAAAACTTAACTTTTTATTAAGATTATCATTTTTTTGTAACAAAAGCATCACCCCGATCTAAAAGAAGCTCTAAAAGCAGCATTAATGCGCTTTTTAGAGCAAGGTTTGATTTCTAAAAAGGATGGGCGGCGCGTAGCGCCGCCCATCCTTGAACTATTCCTTACCTTGAAAACCCTTATACCAATTCCCAAAATGGCAACGCCATTTTGGGAATCTCAAAACCTTACTGGGTTTGTTTTTTAATTCACTGAAGTGTTGGCTCACTTCAGTGAATTGGTATTAAGAAATGGCTACGCCATTTCTTAACTTGAAAACCGAGACACCCCAAAAGCTGATTGGCGGCGCTCTGCGCCGCCAATCAGCTTTTGGGGTGTCTCTAGCTAGCTTTTATACCTTAGCGGTGCGATCGCATAGCCAAATCGTATTTCCTGTAATCAATCTGGAAGGATAGAGATTCACATCACCTTTAGGTGCTAACACCGCCGTTAAAGCTTTTGCCTTGGCTGCTCCATCAACCATAAAAACAATTTCTTTAGCTTGATTGATCAAGGGCGCAGTCATGGTAATTCTTGGCTGTCCATCTTTTTCGCCAACAGTTACAAGGCGATCGCTAACTTTAAGTGCCTTAGTGTGGGGAAATAAAGAAGCTGTATGTCCGTCATCCCCCATGCCCAACAGAATTAGATCGAACTGAGGAATTTCCCCTGATGCAACTCCAAAAAATTCTTGAATATGCTGCTCGTATTGATTAGCGGCGATCGCGGGATCGGTGGGATCGGTGGGATCGGTGGGGATCGCATGAATATTTGATGCAGGAATGGCGACCAGATCCAACCATGCCTTACGGGTCATGCCTTCATTACTCTGGGGATCGCTGACGGGTACATAGCGCTCATCGCCCCAAAAGACATGGACTTTTGACCATTCCCATTCCTTCGTCGCCAATAGCTCATAGAGGACGCGAGGAGTACTGCCTCCAGCGGCAACAATCGTAAATCTGCCATTTTTAGCGATCGCCTCATTGTAAGCAAGTTGACATAACAACAAGGCTCTCGATGCAATCTCAGCACGATTATTCCAAATCTCTACCTGTCTAGCCATAAAAAATACCTCTGTCTGGGAATGCGATGGAGAAGAAACTAGCGATCGTTTAGCAATCAATCTTGAGGGAGGTGTCTTTTATTTCATTTTGTGTGATTCTTAACATAAATAAGTAGCAAATGTACTAACCTATAAAATGTTAGAACAATATTAAGGTTACGGAAAACAGACATGACACCTGCTATCATACGCCTCTTCTGGGACTCAGTTAGCCAAGCCCAGCCGAATTTGCTCCTAAATCTGGATGATGATGGACTAATGAGCTGGTTAGTCGATCAAGTACAGCAGCGCTCATCCCTTGATTCTCACCAACAAAACGATCTCAGTAACTATATCAGCCATCGTTTGCCTTTAATCCGTGAAATGGCCTATGAGAGCTAGATCGTTCCTAGCTTTTAGCTTTTTACACTTCATTTCAATCTTTATTTAGATTTTTGTTTTTATCTCTGTTTTCGTTTTTGTCTTCGTCTTTGTTTTTATTTCTAGTTTTATTGCGACTTTTGACGGCTCTGCATATCAATTTTGTAACTGTTCAATTTTGTAACTGTTCAATTTACAAGCTTGATAATTGAAGTGCTGAGGCGATAAGTAATTTAGTATAGGTATTTTGGGGATTCTTCTGAAGGGGCGCGTATAAGGTTTCTGCCGAGGTCATTCTTTAAAATGTTAGGATAGCTGCCTATGAGCAATGCGATCGCTGATTTCATCGCTCTACAGACTACTCACAGTTATTTCTAGCGATTATTTCTAGCATATGGCATCTGCAAGAATTGTTGACTTATTGCGTAAGGGTCAAGTTAACGACTCGTATCTTGTACGTGGTTGGGTAAGGACAAAGCGAGAAGGTAAGGGAATAGCCTTCTTAGAATTAAATGATGGCTCATCGCTTCAGGGTTTACAAATTGTTTTACCCCAAGATCTTGATGGCTATGAAACCCTAGTCAAGCAAATAACTACGGGCACATCCATTGAGGTATCTGGAATTCTGGTCGAGTCGATGGGCAAGGGGCAGAGGGTGGAAATGCAGGCAACAGCGATCGCTGTTTTTGGCACGGCTGATCCCGAAACCTATCCTTTACAAAAAAAGCGTCATTCGATCGAATTTCTCCGCACGATCGCCCACTTACGCCCCCGTACCAATATGTTTGGTGCAGTGTTTCGCGTTCGCAATGCCTGTGCCTTTGCTATTCATCAGTTTTTTCAAGAACGAGGATTTTTGTGGGTACATACACCCATCGTCACGGCTAGCGACTGTGAAGGGGCGGGCGAAATGTTTGGGGTGACCACCTTGGATTTAAATAAGGTGGCGGCAACGGGAAAACCCGTTGATTTTTCGCAAGACTTTTTTGGTAAGCCTGCCTTTCTGACCGTCAGCGGACAGCTAGAGGCGGAAATTATGGCGACCGCCTTTTCTAATGTCTATACCTTTGGCCCCACGTTTCGCGCGGAAAACTCTAATACTTCGCGCCACCTTGCCGAATTTTGGATGATCGAACCTGAGATGGCTTTTTGTGATCTAGAGGGAGATGCGGATTTAGCAGAAGATTTTCTCAAATATATTTTTAACTATGTGTTAGCCACCTGTCCCAAAGATATGGAATTTTTCCAAGAACGGGTAAATGATCGCGTCATGGTCAATGCGCAGAAAATCGTCGAGGAAAAGTTTGAGCGTATTACCTATACGGAAGCGATCGCTATTCTGGAAAATTGCAGTAAAACCTTTGAGTATCCAGTCCAATGGGGATTAGATCTGCAATCGGAACATGAACGATTTCTTGCGGAAGAGCATTTTCAGAAGCCTGTGATTGTTATGGATTATCCCCTTGGCATTAAAGCCTTCTATATGCGGGTGAACGAGGGAACGGCAAGCGATCGGCAAACGGTGCGAGCTATGGATATCCTTGCCCCTGGCGTGGGCGAAATTATCGGCGGTTCCCAGCGTGAAGAGCGTCTTGATGTATTGGAATCGAGAATTCGCAATGTCGGGCTCAATCCCGAAGACTACTGGTGGTATCTGGATTTACGTCGTTATGGAACCGTGCCGCACGCTGGGTTTGGTTTAGGTTTCGAGCGCTTAGTCCAATTCATCACAGGTATGGGCAATATTCGCGATGTAATTCCCTTCCCCCGTTTTCCCCAGAATGCCGAATTTTAAGCTTTGTGTGCTAAGTCGCCCATGATGTAGGTGGCAGCGATCGCTCGATCGTCACCCATGACGATTGTGGCAAATAGCTGATCGGATATTGCGGCTAAGGTGGGTGGGAGAGTATCATCAGAACGTTGATTTCTCAGTTCCATAATCGGAGTTGAGCGCGGATTGAGCACGACAAAATCAGCTTCTTTCCCAATCTCAAAATTTCCCAATTTATCCTCCAGACATAAAGCTCTCGCTCCCCCCAAAGTCGCGAGAAACAAAGATTGAAAGGATGAGAGTTTTTGCGATCGCAACTGGGCGACTTGATAGGCGGCGCAAGCAGTGCGTAAAATTGAAAAACTCGTACCAGCCCCCACATCAGTACCCAGTCCCACTTTGACAGGTGTTTCTCGCGACTTAGCCTTTTCTAATTTGAACAAACCACTGCCCAAAAACAAATTAGAAGTCGGACAAAAAGCGATTGCGGAATTCGCCTCGGCTAATCTGGCAAATTCCTGATCAGTCAGTTGGACCCCATGGGCAAAGATCGACCTTTCGCCCACTAAACCTGCGCGATCGTACACATCCAGATATCCTTTATGACCGGGAAATACTGCTGCCACAGCCTCCACTTCTTTCACATTTTCCGAAAGATGGGTATGTAGATACACATCGGGAAATTCAGTCAGTAGTTTACCTGCATTGGTTAACTGTTCTGGGGTGGAGGTAATGGCAAATCTTGGGGTAACCGCATAGAGAAGGCGATCGCGCTTATGCCATTTCTCGATTAACTGTTTGGATTCTCGATAGGAGGAGTCGGCAGTATCGGTTAAAAAATCAGGAGCATGACGATCCATCATCACTTTCCCCGCAATCATCCGCAAATTGAGCCGTTGCGCTTCCTCAAAAAATGCCTCGGTTGACTGGGGAAATACGGAAGTAAATACTAAGGCAGTGGTAGTTCCATTTCGCAATAACTCCTTGAGAAAGAGCGCGGCAATTTCCGATGCATAGTGGCGATCGGCAAACTTTGCTTCCGTGGGAAAGGTGTAGGTACTCAGCCATTCCAATAATTGCTGACCATAGGAAGCAATCATCTCCATCTGAGGAAAATGAATATGGGTATCGATAAAACCTGAAACAATTATGTGATCGGGATAATGCGTAATTGGGATATCCGCATACCGCGATCGCAAATCGTTATAATCCCCTAATTCCTTCACTTTACCATGCTCGACTACGAGCAAACCATCAGGAAAATATCGAATACTATCAGTTTCTGATTCATAAAAAGGATCGGCGATCGCATCTACGAAACTGGCTCGAAATCCTTGGGTGATTTGCTTTGGCATTGTAATAATGAAATCGTCTGCAAAGGTCGTTGAATTTAAAAGTCATCGTCATTTGCCGACTAGTTATCTTGTTTGACAGGACTATTCTTTACTTTTTTCATTTTCTACCGCAGTCACCAAAAGTACAATAATTACCGTCGCAATATGGTGATTAACTAAGTTACTGTAAGTACCTCAGTATAATCAGAAGCCAGATATAAACCTGAGGCGCACGCGCAGCGTGCGCCTCAGGTTTTAAGTAGTTCATAAAAATTAGTGGGCAAAAACATCCGCATAGCCCAGCAAATCTAGATATACGAGGGTAGGGATATGGGCAAAACATGCCTTGGCAAGATCGTAGCGATTTTCACGGATTAACATATCGATGAGCTTGCGATAGACAGATAGTAGATATCGCACATCATTAGCAGCATATTCTAATTGCGATTCGGACAGAGCTTGAACATTCCCCCAATCTGAGGATTGAGATGATTTATCTAGTTCAATTTTCTCCAGTTCGCGCACCAATTCCTTTAAGCCATGCTTATCGGTATAGGTTCTAGCTAATTTGCTAGCAATCTTAGTACAGAAAATAGGGTGGGTGGCGATGCTGAGATGGGCTTCAAGCATGGCAACATCAAATCGCGCAAAATGAAAAACCTTGGTCACATCGGCAGCTTCAAACAAATATTTTAGATTTGGTGCTTCCTTCAGCCCTCTGGCAATTCTCACCAAACTCACGGTCTCCTCATCGTTACAGATCTGGATTAGGCAAAGGCGATCGCGCCTAGGAATCAAACCCATGGTTTCCGTATCAATTGCGATCGCTTCACAGCGGAGATATTCTTGAAGGGTTTCAAAATCGATATCGTTATCAAAAACTTTAAAAGCTGGCATCTTAATTTTTGGAGTAGATTCGTTAGGTTCGGTATAGTTCCTATACAGCTTATATAGCCTATTGCCCAAACTCAGCCTCAAAAAAATGAATGTTTGTTAACTTATATTTGAGACGACTTGAATTTAACATAAATTGTTACTGGATCCTCTTGACATATTTTATTAAGCATAATAAAAATATAACGAAAAATCTTGAGGATAGGAATTCAGAGCAAGGAAAACTCCTACAAATATATTCTTGGTATATTAATTGGGATATTGATTGGGATATGTTTAAAAGCTTAAAGTAGACCGTATTTAATTCTTATGAACTATAGATTATCTTCATAAAGTTTATTGGCGAACAATTTTCAAAATAAGCATTTAATCCCATAAATGTACTTCACAAAGCTTATATAATATATTTGAATGTATTTGAACGATTAATTCAAATATAAGTACCTCAGCAAAAATATAGTTGGTAACTTTCTCATTATATAAATTGATATTGAGTTAAATTAAGCCCAAGCAAAATCTCTGTCACAATAGTTTTATAGGCAGGAAGATACGTCAATAATAGAAGCTAAAAACTATTGCTAACTTAACAATGAAGATTGTCAAATAATTAAGTATATTGCAATAAACAGAGAAAATATACTTAAATTATTCTAGCAATTCATTTTTTAGTTATTTTTTAGCCCCAATTAAAATGGCTAGTTAGCTAGTTGCAATTAAATATAAAATCCCAAAACCTCAAACTTACGTTGCACCGATGATACAGGTTTTGAATCTAGTATTTAATTATGCCTATTTACCTATTTGTTATCTATTAGAAACAATAAGTTTCCTTTAATAGTCATTTCTAAAGCTAGTTTATCAAATAGTACGAATAGTACAAATTTAGTTAAATCCAATCTTTAAGTTTTTTGCTGTTGCTTAGGAATGTACTGATATGGCACAGTTTTATAATCCACACCAGTCCGATCGGTTTATAGATCAGGTTTCAGATACAACTGACAGTAGTATCGATAAGGCCCAACAGAATATTTATGATTTTTTCTTAAGAATTATCAAGCAAGCTAAAACTGAAGAAATTTTAAACCAATTTAATAAATTATTTATTGAATATGAAGAAGTTGATGATATTCATGCCTACTATGCCTTAGGTGAAATTATATTTCATGATAGAGAGCGTGATTTCAAGCATACTCTTATACGTTGCTGCTACATACTCAATAACAACTGGGCTATCAATGGGAATATTAGTGCTTGTCAGCAATTGGTAGATCTTTTCTCTGCGGATTCCATAGTCCTTCCCACGAGAATTTATAAGTTAAAAAAACTAAGGGAATGGCTACAGAAATTTCTTCAATCTAGTGAATATAATACTCTGCGATCGCTATCAGGCAGATCGGGCATTCACCGCAAATACCATAATTGGAGTGAGCGCTTTTCTTCCTATTTACTAATTTCAGAATATGCTGATGCTAGTAAACCTTTAGAGCAGCGTCAATATGCCGAGACGTTAGCGCGGAAAATCAAAAAGCAATTTAAGTTTGATCTGGCAATGTACACGGCTCGTCTTGATTCTAAACTAGGAGCCAATCCTCAGCGACAAAACCCAACTAACTTAGGCGATGGCGTATTAATTTTAATTAAAAGAGTTTTGAATAAACAGGGTAATGAAAACTATCAAAATGCTGCCAAAACTTTCTACAAGCAAGTCTATAATTTAAATTTTTTAGAATTCAAAGAAAGCTTGCTTAGCTATCTAGGTATAATTCAAAATAACTTAGAAGTTTCTGAAGTAATTAATCAGACGGTCATTCAAAGATTAATGAATTTTCAAGAACATCGCCACGAAGAAGAAATGTCGCTAAGTTTATTACATGTTACTTGCAATCGCATCTTGCAGTATTTGTTGTTAAATAAACGTCGTCATCCCTCTGAGTTTTTACAACTATCCTTAGAATGTAATAATTTACTTAATCTAGTCATTCTGCTATTAAAAACCGTACTGATCTATCCTAATATCCGCTTTTATTTAGAAAGTTATGTAGCCGAACTCATCAAGTTTTATAGCTCCTACGAAGAAACTGAATGTCGTACTTTTATTAATTTCCTTGATATTCTCAATGTTACCTTGGCAATTTTTGACGAGGATATCAACTATAGCTTGATCAAAATGAATAATGTTGAGCAGAATGAGCAAGATATAAACTTGGAAAATTATCGTGTTTTTTCGCAGTTAAAAAAATTAACCCCTGATACTCCCTTCCCACCAAAGAAATAGACATCAAAAACCAATAATTAGACGTTGCGGCGCGAAGCGCCGCAACGTCTAATTATTGGTTTTTGATGTCTATTTTTAGGTAGGAAGGGAGTAGCTGCAAACCCAAGCGACAGCTATAGTAGTCTTAAAATCTAGTTTACTTAATGCTTTTAAATCCATGGCTCGCCAAGTTGATTGTCAAAAAGAATGTACCAATGGCTGTATCCTCGGCGATAAATGTCCTAATTTAGAATATCTTGCCCAAGCTCGTAAGCTTTTAGCCGAGACCTCCATTGACAAGTTAATTGAAATTTCTGACTCCCGCTTTT
>NZ_ALWB01000022.1 GCF_000332215.1 Pseudanabaena biceps PCC 7429 | reverse complement strand
CTGCGGCGCACGCGCAGCGTGCGCCGCAGTTTTTATACCAAGTTAAGAAATGGCGTAGCCATTTCTTAACTTGGTATTAGATATAAAGCAAACTTTTAGCTCTCTTATATTTTGGATCCTGCGAGTAGCTTCTCCTATCTATGAACTTTACCGTCGGGAAGGGTCGCGCCTTTGAGAATTGCGCCAACGAGATTAGCACTACTCAACTCGGCACGGTTGAGAATTGCATCTGTCAGATCGGCATCTGCTAGATTTGTCCTTGCGAGATAAGCTTCGATCAGATTTGCTCTGACCATAATCGCTCCCTTCAGATTGGCGCGGCTGAGATCAGCACGGGATAATTTGGCATCCGTGAGATCGGCTCCTTGCATCTGTACTCGGCTGGCTTTGATATCTGCCATAATTGCACCATTGAGGGTAACCCCGTTAAAGTCGGCATCAATTAAGATGGCGCGTTCTAGTTTGGCATTATTTAAAACTGCGCCCACAAGACTAGCACTGCTGAGATTTGCCTCAGTTAGGAATACACCTTGCAGATAAGCATTATTTAACTTGGCTTCGCTGAGGTTCGCGCCACTGAGGGTTGCCTCTTGCAAGTTTGCCCCGCGCAGATCCGCCTTATACAGATCGGCTCCCGATAGATTTGCTCCCCGTAGGTCTGCCCCAGAGAGGTTTGCCCCGATCAAACTGGCGATGCTCCGTTTCTTTCTACTAACATCGATTTCATCCCGATCGCCAACCGCTCGCTCTTGTCTGAGATTTGCGCCACGCATACAAGCACCACCCAGATTTGCCCCACCCAAGTTAATCGTCCGCATATCCGCATCGATTAAGTTAGCATCCATCAAGTTAGCAAGGCTCAGGTTTGCACCAAATAACGTCGTTCCTTGCAAGCTAGCACCATGGAGATCGGCATTAGACAAATTGACGTTACTCAGGCTGGCTTGATTGAGATTTGCACCACAGAGATTTGCCCCTACCATCAAAGCTCCGCGCAGATTTGCCCGAGTTAAACAAGCAAAGGTTAAAACAGTACTATTGAGATAGGCTTTGGATAAGTTGACATCAAGCCAATCCGTGCGGCTGAGATTTGCCCCACTAAGTTTAATGCCACTCAGATTGCATCCGCTAAAGTCGCGATCGCCTTGGGCATAACGTCGCAGGATATCTTGAGAAGTGAGTGCTGCATCCATACCGATCGATCCTTATTAAAGTAGTGGCAATTGACCCATGCCCTTACATTTTATCTAGAGAATGGCGGTGCTTTGCGCCGCTATTCTCTAGATAATCTCTAGATAAACTGACAAGTGTCATCATCGTCACTGCTGCGAAAGATCAAACTAGGCTGGGTAAAGTCCGTATCGTCAGAGGGAGATTGACGACCTTCCGCAGGATGTTGCATCGATTTAACCTCAAGCAGATCGTAGAGAGAGCTAACGGCTTGCAGGATATAGCTAGCTGATTGATCGTAAGCATTGGGTTCGCTTAGCGATCGCGCCGTTTGCCAGATTGATTTTTCCGCCCTATCAAAGGATGCATAGGCATAAAAAAATTGTCGCAGCAACCCATCTAGTCCATGACTGCGTAAATCTTGCCAATTATCGCGATCGGGATCGAAGGGATAGTAAAGTACGGAAAAAAGTAAAATCTTGGCTCGCATAGAACTGGTAAATCGCATCAGTTCTAGCCGTAGGTCAAACAGATCGCTAGCAATTTGGGGATTAAAGGGAATCTTGCGAGGACTTTGTAAATCCATTGGTAATTCTGTTGGCAATTCTGGGTGAATTGCTTTTTGCGGTGAATTGCTGGTTGTCTCTATCGGTAAGGCACAACCATGATTAACATCAGCACGATCGGGATAAAGAGGTTCTAACTTGATCAGCAATAAATTCCCGATCGCTAAATATTCCGTAGGCTTAGAAACTCGTTGTACTGCCCCTTGAATCAATGCGGTCAACTGGGCAAATGTTGGCACAAAGGAAACTAGTTCTCTTAGTAAATTTGTCCAATTTATGCTATTCAACTGGCGGAGATCGCTCTCCCACACATCTTGGTAGGTATAAAATAACAGCTTTTTGAGCCGCATTTGCTGGGTATCGGTATCAATGTCATGGGCAACCCATGCATAAACATCCGATTCATCATAGGCATAGGGATCGATCGCTGCTATTTCATGACCAACTATGCCCAATTCTGAACTCATTTGCATGGAAGTGACATTAACTGCTGCTGGTTCAATTGTCGCTGATTCAATTGTCGCTGGTTCCAAACTATTGAAAGAATTATCAATCGGAGCGATCAGTTGCGCCGAATCTGCATTAATTACTAGATGATTAACTGAATAAACTTCTGGACGACTAGGTGGAGATGGAAGAATGGATGGAGGGGAAGCGACAGGCTCGGCGATCGCCACTGCTGGTTTTTGATACATCTGTGATGCAGCATTAAAAACGATCTTCGCCACGATCAAATATTGGCGCTGCTTTTGTACATCAATTGTTTTAACTGCCTTAACTAAGTTCTCTTTAAGCAATTCGATCGTTGGATATTGCTGATATATGTCCTGAAGTAATTCCCCAAAACTAAAATTATTTAAACGGTTGAGATCGTTTTCCAAAATACCCGTACAAACGAGGCATACGAGCTTCTTTGCCCTGACAGGGTCTTCACACATTTCTAAATCATCGGAGACATCATCGATAAGTTTATCTATCGGACTTTTGATCGTATTTGCGGGAATAGGATTTGGAGGTGCATCAACCGATGGAGCCACTACACTGAGAATCGTGTGAGCGAGCGATCGCGTTAGTAGGGGTTGGAGCGCATCTAAAACTTCACTCGCTGATTGATAGCGCTGCCGAAAGTCAAAACGCACCATTTTATCGAGTACTTCCGCCAAGGTTGGGGTAACTTTGGCAAGATCGCGCCAACAAAACTCACTTGTTATCGGATCTTCAGGAATCTGATTGGGCGATAATCCCGTCAGGGCTTGCAAAGCAATCATCCCGATCGCATAGATATCACTGGCATACATTGTCTTGCCGCTATACTGCTCGTTCGGCATATAGCCAGGAGAGCCAATTACTAAGCTCGAAGTGTTGGTATTGCCTAACTGGCTGATCGGCTGGGTACTGACCTCTTTGACTGCACCAAAATCAATCAAGACGATCTTCTTGTCGCTGGTACGCCGAATCAGATTGCTAGGCTTAAGATCCCGATGAATCACCTGTTGTTGATGAACAAAATCAAGGGTAGGAAGAATATCCGTTAGAAAATCAATCGTATATTGCTCGCCCAAACATTGACCGCGCTTAATCTCTTGGGTTAAAACATCGCCTTCAATGAGTTCTTGGGCGAGAAAAAACTCTTCGTCCTCTTCAAAGTGAGCCAGTAAACTTGGAATGCAATCATGCTTACCCAATCGATAAAGCACCTTTGCCTCTTTATCAAATAGTTCACGAGATATTTTTAAAATTTCTGCTTGTGATGAGGCAGGTTTAAGTTGCTTGATCACACAGGCTGGGCGATCGGGCAAATATCCATCTTCTGCAATAAATGTTTGGCTAAAGCCACCTCCGCCAAGCATCTTAACGATCTTATAGCGCCCAGTCAGGGTTTTACCGAGCATAATCATTTCAGCCAATACTAACTTCAATATTTTTGCACTTCCTTAACGTCCTCGCAAGTTAATTGTCAGGATTTTTTGCAAAATATTTAGAATTATGACACTTAATAGAGAGGTGACGCTTTGCGTCACCTCTCTATAGCAATCAAATAAGACTTCGGCTTCTCTCAACTCATTTAGGATTGCTATAAGTAAGTGGGCTTAATTAAATATAAAACCCTAAAACCTGCGGCGCACGCTGCGCGTGCGCCACAGGTTTTAAATCTTGATTTTAATTATGCCCAGCTACTTATTGCTCAATGTGATTGCCTAGGGCAATAAATCCTGATGGGCTAAAAATTAACGATCTTATTCGGTTTTTTTTGTGATTTCGATCGCATTTTTACAATATCAACATCACAGGATCGAAGATTTGCGATCGCAACAGCAAAAAAATTTTAAAGCGATACTCATAACCATAGAGAAATACCTTTACCGCATTAACAATCTCACTAACAATCCTACTAACAATCACACTAACGCCATGATTCTTAATTCCCTAAACCAAGTTCGCTCGATCATGATTAATACAATCGCTGGCACTGAAAAAGCAATTATGTATTTGGGCAAAATCTTTGTCATCGATAAAGCCTATAACAGTCTCACCGATGCCATTGCAGGATGCAGAAGAGATCTAGACTTGGGCATGGCAATCTTGATTGTACCCGATGCTAACAAGTACTGCGTTTGGGTCGTCATTCCCGACGAGTTAATCGTCAATCCATGCTAAATTTTATCAATGCTAACACGATCGTCAAAGACGAAACATTCTCCTTCCCAAACACTTTCTTCTGGCGGAACTTCTTCAATATATTTGAGAATGCCCCCCTTCAGGTGATATACCTCCCTAAAGCCCTGCGATAACATATAAGCACTAGCCTTTTCACAACGAATTCCTCCCGTGCAGAACATAGCAACTTTTTGATGTTTCTCAGGATCGAGTTGCTCCTTGACGTAGTTAGGGAATTGTCCAAAGACTTCTATATTCGGATCGATCGCGCCCTTGAATGTTCCAAATTCAACTTCGTAGGTATTGCGCGTATCGATCACAATCACCTCAGGATCGGCAATTAAGGTATTCCAATCCTTTGGCTCAACGTATTTCCCAACTCGGTGTCTGGGATCGATATCGGGAACGCCTAAAGTTACAATCTCTTTTTTGAGCCGAACTTTCATGCGTTGAAATGGAACCCCCTGACAATAAGATTCTTTATGCTCCAAATTTTGAAGGCGCGGATCGCTCCGCAGATAATCTAATAGAGCATCAATTGCTTCGCGCTTACCTGCGATCGTCGAGTTGATTCCTTCCTTAGCCAAAAGGATTGTGCCTTTTAATTGGCGATCATCGCAAAACTGTTTGAGGGGAGCCTGCAACGATTCATAATCTAGCAAGTCTGTGAAATGGTAGAAAGCTGCCACTACGCAAAGTTCTGTGCAAAGTTCCATATTTTCTTGGGCACGATCTTGGGCGGTATTGATAATTTGTGCTTGCAGACGATTTATTTGCTTGATCCTACTCATTTACTCAAAAACTTACTAAAGCATCATTCCAATATACAACATTTGCCATAGAAAGCTTGACTAAGCCTTCTTCACCTGTAGTGCACGCTGCGCGCGCACTACAGGTTTTGGGTTTTTATATTTAGTTTCGCCTAGCCACCTCTATCTAAAAAGTTTAATGTATCTATTGATAATTATACCGTTCGTTCGGTACAGTAATTTCGTGCTGAATAAACGGCATAAAAAATATTTCCTCGTTCTTTCTCACCATTAAAAAAACTATGATTAAGCTATACGGTCACGAAATATCGGGTAACTGTTACAAAGTAAGCTTGATGCTGTCGCTGCTCAACCTTGATTATGAATGGGTTAGAGTCGATCTCATGAAGGGCGAGCAAAAGTCAACTGAGTATTTGGCAAAGAATCCCTTTGGGCAAGTGCCTCTACTGGTGGATGGGGATACAAATTTGGCGGATGCTCAGGCTATCCTCATTTATTTGGCGCGTAAATACGGTGGCGAGCAATGGCTTCCAACAGAGGCTTTGCTGATGGCAAGGGTAATGCGCTGGCTCTCGACGGCAGCAGGTGAAGTGCGTCAAGGACCTGAGAGTGCAAGACTGTTCCATCTGTTTGGTGCAGGAACGAATATTAATATCGAACGAGCCACCCAAAAGTCAATTTTCATTCTTCAGCAGATCGATCAGCATCTAACTGAGAGATATTGGCTTGAATGCGATCGCCCTACGGTTGCCGATGTCGCAATCTATCCTTATCTTTCGCTCGCTAAAGATGGTAAAATCGATATCGAACCCTATACTAACATCCTCAATTGGATGGAAAGGATTAAGAAGCTTTCAGGCTATATTCCAATGACAAAAAATGAATAAGTAGCTAAGACCAAAGAGGAGTTAAATTATGCCCCGTCAATTTGGCACGATCGCTTTTACTCCAGCAGTACGAGCAATGCAAGAGAGAATGGGTTCTCGCGAGAATTACCAACGCTTTGTCGATCAGGGTGCGGATAATAATACCGTTACTCCCGACTTAGCGGAATTTATTGCTAGCATGGAGGGATTTTACCTTGGTACGGTCACTGCCAATGGGTATCCTTATATTCAGTTTCGTGGTGGTAAGGCAGGATTTTTAAAGATTCTTGACGAGCGAACTCTAGGGTTTGCCGATTTTCGCGGTAACGTTCAATATATTTCCGTAGGGAATCTTTCGGAAAATGATAAAGCCTTTTTATTTTTGATGGATTATCGCCATCGTCGCCGCCTCAAGATTCTCGGACGCGCTCGCATTATCGAAAACGATCCTACAATTCTCTCGAAAGTAAAAGATCCAAGTTATGCAGCGACAGTAGAACGCGCGATCGTATTTGAGATTGAAGGTTGGGATTGGAATTGTCCGCAACATATTCCTATTCGCTATTCTCAAGCAGAGGTGGATGTGTTGCTGGCAAGAATCCATGAATTAGAAGATCTTTTAAGTAGTTCGGCATAAGTTAAGTAAGTGGGCTTAATTAAATATAAAACCCTAAAACCTGCGGCGCACGCGCAGCGTGCACCGCAGGTTTTAGATCTGGATTTTAATTATGCTGAGGTACTTATATAAATATGTTTTGTATATCACTCGATCAGATGTTGGGACTTGATTAAAAACCTTAATGGAGTAATGCAGCTATGACCCCGATCGCTAAACAGGATCGCAACCTTGCTACGGTAATGAAAAATGATGGTGTTGCCAAAGCCAATACCCATGACAGCATCAATCGGATCTTCAATCGTCTTGAAGATATCAAAAAAGAAATGGGCGAACCATCTTGGTCGGTACGACTCATTTATACCGATATGATGAGTGCCGTAATGATTTGCCAAAAACCGGGAGAAAGCAATCGAACCCATTATCACGCCAATGAGGACGAATGGTGGGTAGTCATGGAAGGTGAGCTAGAGTGGGATATTGATGGGCAAGGAACCTATCGCGCCCAAAAGGATGACATCATTTTTGTACCGCGAAAAGTGATTCATAATATTCGTGTGGTTGGCGATCAACCTTCAATTCGCCTAGCGATCGGGAAGCCTGATGTCAATCATATTTTTGTTGATAACTAGACAAATGGGAGAGAGCAAAGATCTCTCCCATTTGTGTCTTATGGCATTTTAGAATTGCCTGTGGCGGGGAACAAGCAATTATCCCAATTCACGAAAGTGTGACAACACTTTCGTGAATTAAAAACTAAAACTAAGTAGCTGCGCAATTAAATATAAAACCCCACAACCTGTAGCGCACGCGCAGCATGCGCTACAGGTTGTGATTCTGGGTTTTAATTATGCCCAGCTATTTAGTGAGGGTTTTCAAGTAAAGAAATGGCTATGCCATTTCTTTACTTGGTATAACTTGATTGCTGTACTTATAAGTAAATCAAATGACTAAACCACATGAATTTCCCCATGATTTTAAGGGGAAAGTTGCAATGATCACGGGAGCAAGTAGTGGCATCGGACTGGCTGTAGCCGAAGCGATCGCTTGTTATGGAGCGCATACAGTATTTATATCCCGTAGTGGTGCAACGGCGATCGTCTCAAACTTAAATGCATTGGGACAGTCAGCCTTGTCAATTTCCTGTGATGTCTCAGATGAGACCCAAGTTAAAGAGGCGATCGCTACGATATTGCAAAAATATCAACGGATTGACATCTTGATTAATAATGCCGCCATTAACCAAGTCGCCAAGATTGAAGATATTTCCCTTGAAGATTGGAACAAAGTTATGGCAACGAACCTCACTAGCCAGTTTTTATGTTGTAAACATATAGTTCCCATCATGAAACAGCAACGTCATGGCAAAATTATTAATGTCTCCTCCATTGCTGGTAATTTTAGAAGTAAGATATCGGGCATTCATTATGTGGCTTCAAAAGCTGGCGTAATCGGTTTTACGCGACAACTTGCCTACGAATTAGCACCTTTTCAAATTAACGTGAATGCCATTTGTCCGAGCCAAACCTATACCCCAATGTTAGCAGCAACTCTACCACCCGAAGCCGAACAGAAGTTAATCGACTCCATTCCCCTAGGGAGGATTGCCTCTATGGAAGAGCAGGTAAATGTAATTCTTTTTTTAGCATCTCAACTATCTAGCTATATGACAGGGGCGATCGTTGATGTCAATGGAGGACAGCTATAAGTAGCTAGACGTAATTAAATATAAAATCCCAAAAGCTGTAGCCCATGCACAGCATTCACTACAGCTTTTGAATATTGCAATTTCAATTTTTACACTTAGTTCCAATGGTTCAAATCTATGTTCGCGCTAGAAAATCCTCTCTTCATACTCTACGTGAGGTTAATTGGCTGGACTCTTCTCGGTTATGTTTTAGGGAGGCTCCTGCCCAAAATTTATACCACCTATCTGGGTAAATTACTTCTATTTGGATTTGTGCCGATCAGTATTATTTCATTCTTGCGCCAGACGGATTTATCGGGATGGATTGTGATTGCACCAACTACCGCATGGGTTGCGATTCTAGTGGGGGCTGGTTTAGCTTGGATTTGGATTGATTTAGGTTTAAGTGACGAAAGATTTAAAAAGCTTTCAAGGGGGATTACTGCTCAGGAAAAGAACTTTGATAATTCGCCAACTTCGGGGAAAGCCTTAGCGGAGGAAAGTGCTTGGTCGGGAGCCACGCAGGGCAGTTTCTTACTCGCCATGACCTTGGGTAATACTGCCTTTATGGGATATCCTGTCAGCCTTGCCTTAGTGGGACCTCAATATTTTGCATGGTCTCTTTTTTACGATCTCATCGGCTCTACGATCGCAGCTTATTCCGTCGGGATCGCTCTCGCCAGCCGTTTTGGAAGTATGTCCAGCAATCAGCAGGTACCTAATCCCTTCATTTCTATGGCAAAAACTCCTGCATTATGGAGTTTACCTATTGGCTTAGGAATGCGCTTTATACCTTTGCCCACGGTAGTTACATCTAGCATGAATGCGATCGCATGGACAACCGTAACCCTATCGCTGGTCATGATTGGGATGCAGCTTAGCCAGCTCAAAACTCTACGCAATGTTAAACAAGCCCTAACTTGTCTGTCCATTAAGATGTTACTTACTCCATTAGTTGTTGGTACTGGACTAATGTTTTTTGGTGTTACGGGCGAACCTCGGATGGCAATGGTTCTCCAGATGGGAATGCCTCCAGCCTTCTCAACTCTAGTTATCGCTCAAGCTTATAATCTCGATCGCGATTTGACCGTGACAACCTTAGCTTTCGGGGTAGTTCTTTTATTATTCACAATCCCGATTTGGTTGTGGCTATTTTCATGAAAATATAATTTAAATAACTACCAATAAATTTAGTCTCAAGTAAAAAACATTTAAATATGTGGTTTTTACCGTAAAAAACAAGAAGGTTGTGGCATAAAATATCGCAACTATCTTGTGTTTTTTATATATTGATACATTTGGCGATAGCGATATCACCCATAGTTACGTAGACTTAACAGGAATATTTCGCCATAATTGCAAAGCTAATCCAGAAACAAACCTAGATACCAAAACTCTATGCCAAAGTTACTGATCAGTACATCTTCGTTCGATGTCAAAAGCAACCAAATATTGCAGAATTTGCAAGCTCAAGGATTTGAGATCGTTCTCAATCCCTACGGTCGGAAGCTTAAAGAAGCAGAGGTCTTAGAACTTCTTAGTGATGATGTGGTTGGCATGATTGCAGGAGTTGAGCCTCTGACTCGGGAGGTCTTAAAATCAACTCAATCTCTAAAGGTAATCTCGCGTTGTGGTATCGGTACGGATAGTGTCGATCTGAATACTGCGGCAGAGTTGGGAATTCCTGTACATATTACTCCTTCTGCTCCCGTTATTGCTGTTGCGGAATTAACTGTTAGCCTGATCCTTTCCATTTTGAGGCGAACGTCAGAAGCCGATCGCGCCCTCCGCGAAGGAATCTGGAAGCCCCTAATGGGTAGATTACTTGCATCACAGGTTGTCGGAATATTGGGCTATGGCAGAGTTGGTAATCGCGTAGGACAGCTCTTGAAAACTTTTGGGGCAAAGAGAATTGCCCATGATATTTTTTGTGATGCTTCCCTATTTGCCGATACAGTTTGCGTACCATCTTTGGATGAATTTATTCCCAGTGCCACGGTAATTACCATCCATATTCCCTATAACCAAGATAACCATCATCTGGTCGATCGGGATTTTATCAATAAAATGCAGCCTGGCAGCATTTTAATCAATACTTCGAGAGGAGGGCTGGTTGACGAACAGGCTTTGTATGAGGCTCTAGTGTCAGGGCATCTGGCGGGAGCTGCCCTTGATGTCTTTGAAGAGGAGCCCTATCATGGATTACTCCGTACCTTGCCACAGGTGATTTTGACACCTCACATGGGTTCCTATGCGAAGGAAGCTCGCGTACAGATGGAGGAAGAAGCGGCTCAAAATCTACTGAACAGTCTGATTAATCTGGGGCTTGCCAAGGGAGATAGATCGTGAAAGAAAATTCACCACTAGGTCTAGCAGTAGATCGAGTATCAAATCAGGTGTCAAGTCAGGTATCAAATCAGGCGCAATACGATGCAATCGTTTTTGATTTTGATGGTGTCCTTGTTGAGTCAGTAGACGTGAAGACTGAGGCTTTTGGAGCTTTGTATGCTGAATATGGCGATCGCATTGTCGAACAGGTGAGAGCCTATCATATTTTACATGGTGGGGTATCGCGATTTGTCAAGTTTCGCTACTACCATGAAGTTTTACTAGGTAAAACTCTCACTAAAGAAGAAGAGCATTATCTGGGCGAGCGATTCTCGCAATGCGTTGAAGATGCCGTTGTCGCTGCAAAATATGTAATGGGAGCCTATGAATTTTTAGAAAATAATTATCAATCTATCCCTTTATTTGTCGCTTCGGGAACTCCCGATCTGGAATTACAGAGGATCGTGGCGAGACGAAATATGAGCCATTATTTCTTGTCCGTACATGGTTCTCCAGCTTCAAAAGGAGATATTATTCAAAATATCTTGCAGAAGTATAATTTCGATCGCGATCGCGTGTTAATGGTAGGTGATTCTCTCTCCGATTACGAAGGAGCGATCGCTGCGGGTGTAAAATTTATAGGCAGGGTACTGCAATATCCATCGACCGTTCCTTTTACCGCAGATACCATAGTGTTACCAGACTTGTGTAAGTTAGCAGTTTAGCTATAAGTATGGGTTAGTGTTTAGGTATGGGGCGCTTTCTGTCCCATACCTGAGCCTATAGAGCACTACTAAGTAGCTAAGCATAAGTAATACCAATTCACGAAAGTGTGACAACACTTTTGTGAATTAAAAACTAAACCTAGTAAGTTTATACCAAGTTAAGAAATGGCGTAGCCATTTCTTAACTTGGTATAAACTTAAACCTAGAAGAGCGTACCGTCCTCTATGCGGGCGTTACAGGCTGTGATTTTGGCTTTTAATTATGCTGAACTACTTATCGAATTTATATCGATTTTATGCAGTGTGCTTCATTTCTTAATCTTAAAAATCTATGCGTCGTCGTCAGTTTAACCAACTATCACTATCTTTAGCAGGGCTGGGGCTGGCAGCCTGTAGTGATTCCGCAGTTTTAAATTATATAAAATCTGATCGAAAAACTGAAGAAGAGCTTAAAAAAAAGTTTCGGGTTTGGTGGATTCAGAGCTTTTATCCTGCTGAGACTGAGGCGCTCTCACAAATTGTAGCGGAGTGGGAAAAAATCAATAATGTCAAGGTGGAAATTACTTATTATAATGACGGCTCAATCAACCGTGATGCCGAAAATGCCCTAAACAATGGCAAGCCCCCCGACATCTTATTTAGTAACACCGCCGAATTTGCTCTATATCCCAAACTGGCCTGGCAAAACAAATTATTAGATGTAACTGATATTGTCGAACCGATCAAAGATTTATTTAGTCCGATCGCTCTCAAAGCGGTGTCCTACAAAAATGGCGCAACCAATAAACGTAGTTATCACGCTATTCCCATTGCTCAACTAGCAGCGGGATTGCATTATTGGCGCGACCTAGTTGTTGATATGGGACTAAGTGATACCAATATTCCGAGAGATTGGGATGGCTTTTGGAAATTTTGGGAAACTGCTCAAGATCGGGCGAGGAGCAAAGGGAAAAAAGATATTTATGGTATTGGCTTACCCATGTCGCCTGAAGCCACAAACACAGACACTATCTTTATGTTTGAGCAATTTCTGGAAGCCTATGGTGTAGATTTACTTGATGATAATGGTCAACTCCAAATTGATAGTCCTCAAAACTATCAAGGTATTGTTGCTGCCTTAACAAAATATGCTGGATTCTATAAAGATGGGTATGTTCCATCCAAAGCTACGCAATGGACTGATGCGGATAATAATCAGGTATTCCTAAGTAAGAATTCATTCATGACCGCAAATCCAGGACTATCGATTCCTGCTTCGCAACAATTCGATCCTGTAGTCTACAACAAAAAATTAGTCACCACAGAATGGCCCCTAGCTCCTACTAGTAAGCCTCTGAACTATTTAGTGGCGGTGAAACAGGCTGTTATTTTTGCCGATTCTCACAATCAAGCACTGGCAAAGAGTCTGCTCTCCCACATTATCAAACCGAGTAATTTGTTGACATATTTGAAAGGGGCTGGCGGACGATATTTCCCAACTATGCCGAAATTATTGGAAGATCCCTATTATAAAGACTCCCAAGATCCCCATATCCTCACGGCAACCAAACAATTCCAAAATACAGTCTCATTTTATGCTGCCCAGAATCCTGCCTATGCAGATGTGGGCGGGGAAGAAAAGGTGTGGGGGAAAGCGATCAAGTCGGTGGCTCTGGGTGATGCGACCCCAGAGCAAGCAGCTAACATCGCGATCGCGAAAATTAAAGATATTTTTGCTAAGTGGAAGTGAGGATCGAAAATGTTTAACCTATTTAGAAAGCGTTTGCTGCTTCAGCTTGTGGGATATTTCTCAATATTGTCGATTTTTACTGTATTGCTCGTAGCTTTTAGTGCGAATGTTCGCAGTCGTGATGCCCTCAAGCGTTCGGCTTTTGACCGTTTGGCTGTTGCCACATCGCTTAAGGAATCGCAGATTACGCAATGGGTTATCGACCAGCGGCGTGATGTAAATTTAATGACCCAATTACCAGATTTCTTGGCTAATTCAGAAATTGCTTTTACAAAGGATCGCGAATCGCCAGAATTTAAAGCTGCCATCGAATCGCTCCGAAAATTTATGGTGGATATATCGCTGGTTAAGCCGAACATTCGCCAAGTTTCCATTCTCACGAACAACGGGATTACGATCGTTTCCACAGACCCAAAAAAGGAAGGAAAATATCAGCCTTTGGGAAATACCACTACCTACTTGACGCGAGATCAATCACGGGTCGTTGTGCCTAACTTTTATATCTCGCCAATTTCAGGGAAAGCCGCAATGACCTTTGCCGCACCTCTAGCCAATAAAGCAGGCGATCTGATTGGGGTAATCGCTGTAGACCTCGATCTTCAGGGTGTTGATAGAGATATTATTCGCAAAAAAGAAGGTTTAGGTGAGAGTGGCGTAAGTTATATTGTGGGAAGACTAGCTTCCAAAAATATTTTGCTTTCAGGGGAAGAATCCGATAAGGGTGTCTCTCAGGATATTAAGAGCGCTGGGATTGATGCCGCAGCTAAGGGTAAGAATGGGGAAGGTTTGTATCAAAATTATAAAAATGTGCCTGTATTGGGCAGCTTTGTATGGATTGATAACCTCAATCTGGCTTTAATATCGGAAATATCCCAGTCAGAGGCGTTTGAACCAGCCGATCGCTTAGCCAGAGATATTTTGTTAATTGGATTGAGTTCTGCAGGTATTTTGTTGACTGCCGTATATTTAATCGCAAGGCGAATTTCGCAACCAATTTTAGCGATCGCCGATGCTGCCAACCAAGTTTCTCGCGGTAATCTGAATTCGCAAGCCCCCGTATTAACCGAAGATGAGATCGGGATTTTGGCGATCGCCTTTAATCAAATGACCTCACAACTCAAGGCTTCAGGGGAGCAATTAGCTGACTATAGTCGGACGTTGGAGCAAAAGGTCGAACAACGCACTAGTGAGATTAAAGCGATTATCGATAACATGGTCGATGGATTGCTTGTCGTCAATAATGAAGATCGGATTACGCAGTTTAATCCTGCGATCGCAGGTATGATCGGCGTTAGCAGTAGCACGATCTCCAAATCCGATCATTACTATGAAGTATTTAAAGATCAAGCGATCGCCAATCTCCTTAAAAGCACGAGAGAGAACCCCCAACAGGTATTTAGTGAAGAATTCGCACTCCCCGATCGTCGTGTGGGCAAAGCAGTAGCGACTTCGATTTTTACAGAAGCGAATAAATCGACCGAAAATCCTCTTGAATCCCACTATTTGGGTACGGTAATTCTAATTCGCGATATTACCTCTGAGAAGGAAGTAGATCGCATGAAAACCGACTTTATCTCGACCGTCTCCCACGAATTACGAACACCCCTAACTTCTGTCTTAGGATTTGCCAAGTTAATTCAGAAAAAGCTGGATGAAGCAATTTTTCCATTAATTCAGACAGAAGATAAAAAGATCAATCGGAATATTCGTCAAGTTTCGGAAAATCTTGAAATCATAGTTTCTGAAGGAACGAGACTGACAAAACTAATCAATGAGGTTCTTGATGTTGCCAAAATTGAAGCGGGGAAAATGCAATGGAACATGGAGCCATTAAATATTGAAGAAGTGATCGATCGCGCTTTTTCGGCAACTTCCTCTCTCTTTGAGCAAAAGGGCTTAGAACCAGTACGAGAGATTTCTGAGAATCTCCCAGAGATTCATGGTGATAAGGATCGTCTCATCCAAGTTGTAATTAATCTCATTTCTAATGCCGTAAAATTTACTGAACAAGGAGTGATTACCTGTAAAGTAAGGGAAGAAAATCAATCCATTATTGTCAGCGTTATCGATCAAGGTGTTGGCATTTCCGAATCCGATCAGCCTAAGGTTTTTGAGAAATTCAAGCAAGTCGGTGATACCCTTACCGATAAGCCTCAAGGTACGGGTTTAGGGCTGCCAATTTCTAAAGACATTATTACCCATCACGGTGGTAAAATCTGGGTAGAGAGCGAAATCGGTAAAGGTAGTACTTTTTCTTTCTCAATTCCCGTTAGTCCCAAAAGCGAGCCAACCCCTTTAATTAATTTTGATGTTCTGATCGAACAACTCAAGAAGAGAGTGATTGTTGACAGTCATCTTGATGCAGAGAATGGTAATGCCAATTCTAAGAATATCTTGGTAATTGATGACGATGCAAGTATTCGCAGTTTGCTGAGACAGGAACTAGAATCAAAAGGATATACCGTTCGTGAAGCGGGCAATGGGCAAGAAGCGATCGCGAAAGTCCGTGAAATTCGTCCTGACCTGATTACCCTTGATATTCTGATGGAGGGGATTAGCGGTTACGATGTCGCCGCAATCCTCAAATCCGACCCTGCTACCCTAGATATCCCCATTGTTATCGTCTCAGTATTAGATGATAAAGAGCAAGGTAGGCATTTGGGTATCGATAGCTTTGTGACTAAACCTCTAGATATTGCGGTTTTAATGCAAGAAGTAGAACTTCTGCTCTCTGGCAAGCCTCCTATTGGGAAAAAAATCCTAATAGTTGATGATGACAGTAATTCCATCGATTTATTAATGGAAATGTTGCAAAATCAAGGTTTCATTCCTTCTAAAATGTCTTCTCAAGATGATTTGCGTAGCAATACCCTCTTAAATCAGCCTAATGTGATCATTGCTAACACGAAGTTGGCAGCACAGGTGCAGGCGCTCCGAACAGAACAGGGCATGGAACGTATCCGATTTCTATTAATCGCTGATAATTAATTAAACGTGAATTCGAGATAATTTGAAACGGGCTTTGAGAGAGGGTTTGCTACGCAAACCCTCTCTCAAAGCCCAAAAGTAAAAGCCTTGCGTAGCAAGGCTTTTACTTTTGGGCTTTTAAAACTTGTCAGCTTAACTCGAACTGATGTTATTTAGGGTTCGTACAATGGCAAAGCATCTTGCCATTGCGGATAAATTCCCGATTGCCACTGATCTTGGGCGATCGCTAATAAACTTTCGCTTAAAGATAATGGGGGATGAGATTGTTGCGATCTCGCTATAATCTCATCACAGTTAATTCCATACAGAGGGATATTTAACTGTTCACCAAGGGTTCTGGCGACCACAATGCCAATTCTCGTACCAGTAAAGCTGCCGATACCAGTGGCGATCGCTAAAAAAACAAAATCATGCCATGAAATATCACCCACAAACATATTCAAGCAGTCATGCAACTGCACAGATAATTCTCTGCCTAGTTCCCATGACTGCTGTTTGTGAGTGATATAAACTTGAGAACCACGATCAGCGTTTGGGTTAATCTCCGCGATCGCAAGCTCTAACTTTGTGGTGGTTGTGTGTAAGGCAAGGGCAAAATGTGGGGTCATGATCTTGAGAAAACTGGGATATAATCACCAGAATTCAACTTAGAACTTACCAATTCCAGCACCAGTGTCCGCAGCACCTGTATCGGCTGCACCCGTGTCCGCAGCTCCATTGGATTCAGAATCTTCAGGATCGTTATAGCTGCCCATTGGTCTTCTACGCCCAAAGCGACCCATAGGGGTGCGCTTGCGAAACTTACGCGCATACGCTTGGTTGCGAAGAGCTTTTTCTTTTTTCTGATTGCGGCGCTTAGCCATTTTAAACCGTTGTACCCCTTAGAGATTGAGTCTATTTAAGCTAACACAAAACGAGAAATAGGCAAAGACAAATTAATCGATCCATTCATTGTCCAGCTTTTCATCGCGAAACAGGATGCGATCGAAACCTTCGCTCAGGGTCGGTGGCGTATAGGATAGGGTGCGATACATGTCCACCACGATATCATCGGGAACAACGCGATCGCGCGTCTCATTGCGGGATAGGCAGATCCAGAGGGGTACATTGAGCCAAATTCCAGTAATAGGCTTAAACCCATTTTCCTTAGCTAGGTAAATAATGTTTTTCCGATATTCGCGTTTATAGTTTGTGGCATCATATATTACAGATTGTTGCGACTTCGCGGCATTTGTAAATTCTTGTTGTATTTGCTCCCAAATCTCTGCCCAATCTCCTTGGGTCGCGGCTGAGCCGTAAAGTGAAGCGCGAATGCGATCGGGGCTAATTAACTTAGTCTGGATCTGGTTATTCTGATTAGAAGCACGCATCATTTTTTCAGCAAGGCTAGATTTCCCACTTGCAGGTACACCAATCAGAATAATTACACTTGCCATGAAGATTGCAACAAAAAGCTAAATAGTTACGAAATTAGTTTTTACTAAGTAGCTGGGCATAATTAAAATCCAGATCTAAAACCTGCGGCGCACGCTGCGCGTGCGCCGCAGGTTTTAGGGTTCTATAGTTAATTAAGCCCACTTACTTAACTATAGTAACTAGTAACCTCAAAAAACTGCGAAAACGATTCTCAAATTAACCCTAGTCAAACTGAAATATGTCTACCCTCTACGATTTCAAAATTACTAACATTGATGGTCAGCCAGTTGATCTTGCCCAGTACAAAGGTAAAGTTGCTTTAGTAGTTAACGTTGCCTCTAAGTGTGGCTACACCAAGCAATACAAGGGGTTAGAAGCGCTTTACCGTGAATACAAAGATCGCGGCTTCGAGATTCTAGGATTCCCTAGCAATGACTTTGGGGCTCAGGAGCCAGGCTCGGAAGCAGAAATCAAAGGATTCTGCTCTCTCAACTATGACGTAACCTTTGACATGTTCAGTAAGGTAGCTGTTAAGGGTGCTAACATGGTGGATATTTATAAATATCTTACGGATACGACAGGTAACCAAGTGCAATGGAACTTCAACAAGTTTCTTGTCGATAAAAATGGCAATGTTGTAAAGTACTACCCCTCCAATGTTGCTCCTGAAGATGCAGGTTTGCGTAAAGATATCGAAGCTATTTTAGGTTAGTTCTTAGTTGTAAGTAGTTCGGCGTAATTAAAAAACAAAACCAGAGAGCATACCGCCCGCTAAGCGGACGGTATGCTCTTCTAGGTTTTAAGTTTACTTATGCCTAAAAAGGCAGACTATTTAACCTGCCCTTTACTTTTAGAGGTGTTTAAGCTCACACATCAAGACTCAATACTTCTGTAGTCTAGTTATTAATAATTTATGTTAGTTGTTTGGTGGCGATCTGTTGAGAGAGGCTTCGATCTTGCTCAGCCATCGGGATACCTTGGCTGAGCAAGGTCGAAGCCCTATTTTTCTCATAAGTACCTCAGCATAATTAAAATCTAGATCTAAAACCTGAGGTGCACGCTGCGCCTGCTCCACAGATTTTAGGGTTTTATATTTAATTAAGCTCACTTACTTAAGTGAAATAGTAATGCTAAGTAGTTCAGCATAATTAAAACCCAAAACCAGAGAGCGTACCGCCCGCTACGCGGACGGTACGCTCTTCTAGGTTTTAAATTTACTTATTCCTTAGCTACCTAGGCACTTGCGGATAAGAAATGTTTCGCCACGTTACATAGCTTCGCCTACACTCAGCTAACGCTGGCTGAGTGTAGGCGAAACCACAGGTACTTTAATTAATAGCAAGTCCCTTATATGTTTTGTCAACAACTGATATGAATTCGCTAACAATTTGAAAAAATAATAGCTTTGTACCTATGACTAGAGTAAAAAAAGATCTAATTCAGAAAAATGCAAATGTGCCAGAAGTTGATGTCATTGAGCCTGCAATTGCACTGTTAGATCCTTCAGAAGAGAATTTAAAAGATACCGTAGAGGTCGTTAGCCCAGTTTCGACAGGAGTAGTATTAACCGAGAAAAAAAGTAAAAAAGTATCTGAGAAACCCGTGTACCTTTTTAATCGAGAGTTAAGCTGGATTGCTTTTAATAAGAGAGTTTTGAGTGAGGGGATTGATTCTCGCACTCCATTACTTGAACGAGCTAAATTCTTCGCGATTTTTAGTACTAACCTTGATGAGTTCTTTATGGTTAGAGTCGCAAGGGTGAAGAAAAAGTTTGCGGAGCAGATGGATGTTATTACCGATGATGGACTCAATCTAGAAGCTCAATTACAGGCAATCCGACAGGCTCTTGTGCCTTTGATCTCCATGCAACATGAGTTTTTTGAGAACGTGCTGCGTCCAGAATTACATCGACATGGGGTGAAGCTGTTAGATTACAAGGATATTGATAAAAAGCATCAACGCTATCTCAAAACCTATTTTCAGGAAAAATTATTTCCCGTTCTCACGCCCTTGGCGGTCGATCCTGCCCATCCATTTCCCTATATTTCTAATCTTAGCTTGAACTTGGTTGTCATTGTTCGCGATCGCGAGACTGGTGAGAAGAATTTTGCACGGGTTAAGGTTCCCAATGTATTGCCTCGGTTTGTGAAAATTCCTGAGACCGACGATCATACTTTTGTTCCCTTAGAGCAGGTAATTGCCCATAATCTCGAATCGCTATTTCTGGGAATGGAGATTTTGAGTTACTATCCATTTCGGATTACCCGCGATGCAGAACTGGATATTGAAGAAGAAGAAGCGGATGATTTGATTTCGGCGCTACAGGAAGAACTACGCAAGCAAAAGTTTGGTCCAGTTGTCCGCATGGAGATTGCCGATGATATTCCACCCGAAATTCGCAAGGAATTAATTTCTCAACTGGGTATTACCGAAGCGGACGTTTATGATATTCCAGGATTGATCGGCTTAGGGGCATTGATGGCGATCGCTTTTTTGCCGTTACCTGAGCATCAGGACAAACCTTGGAAATCGGTGACGCATCCTCGATTAAAGGAAAGGGAAGATGATGAGAAAAATATTTTTGAAATCATTCAGGAGGGAGACTTTCTCGTTCATCATCCCTATCAGTCCTTTACAACGACGGTACAGCGATTTATTGAAGATGCTGCGAACGATCCTAATGTCCTTGCCATCAAGCAAACTCTCTATCGTACCTCTGGGGATTCTCCCATTGTCCATGCCCTAATTCGTGCGGCGGAAAATGGCAAACAGGTAGCGGTATTGGTGGAGTTAAAGGCAAGATTTGATGAGGCAAATAATATTCTCTGGGCGAGAAAGCTGGAGAATGCGGGAGTACATGTTGTCTATGGGCTGAAGAATCTCAAAACCCATACTAAGACGGCTTTGGTGGTGCGTCAGGAAGGCGATCGTCTTGTACGCTACGTTCATATTGGTACGGGTAACTATAACCCCAAAACCGCTAGATTTTATAGCGATCTAGGCATTTTTAGCTGCTGTAATGAGTTAGGAGCTGATTTAACAGATTTGTTTAACTATTTGACAGGATATTCCCGTCAAAGGGACTATCGCAAGCTATTAGTTGCCCCTGTAAACATGCGGGAGAGGTTTCTCCAACTGATTCATCGTGAAATTGAGCATCAAAAGCAGGGCTATCCTTCCTACATTATCGCGAAGATGAATTCACTGGTCGATCCTGAAATTATCATGGCTCTCTATGAGGCTTCTCAGGTAGGTGTGAATATCGATCTGATCATTCGTGGTATCTGCTGCATTCGTCCCAAGGTTAAGGGCTTGAGCGATCGCATTCGCGTAATTAGCGTGATTGGGCGTTTCCTTGAGCATTCGCGGATTTTCTATTTTAGTAATGGTGGTGACGAGCAGGTATATATCGGTAGTGCAGACTGGATGCCGCGCAATCTTGATGCTCGTGTAGAAGTAATTACCCCCATTGAAAATACATCTTTGATTAAAGAGTTGAAACAAATTCTCGAAATTATCCTCGCCGATAATCGCCAAGCTTGGGATCTCAGTTCTGATGGAACCTATACCCAGCGAGTTCCTAAGGATGGAGAACCTGAGATGAGTTCTCAAAAACATTTTATGTCACAGGGTAGACCTGAATTTGCCTGATAACGCATCTTAAGATAAAGGGATGGGCGGCGCAAAGCGCCGCCCATCCCTATTTATACCAGTTCACGAAAGTGTGACAACACTTTTGTGAATTACAGCAATTATCGATCAAACGAACCACAAGGAAATTTTTGAAAGCGTTGCGAAGCAACGCTTTCAAAAATTTCCTTGGTTTGGGTGTGAGCGCAAAGCGCTGTAAAAGCCAAACCTAGTAAGGGTTTTCAAAGCTCAAAATGGCGTAGCCATTTTGAGCTGTTATACAAGATCTTTGGGCTTGACACCGAGCTTCTCAAACATAATGCTATCTTCTTGCCAATCTGGATTGGCGGTAGTCAGAAGTTTCTCACTAGAGAAGATAGAATTAGCGCCTGCGAGGAAGCAGAGAGCTTGATCGGAGGTACTCAAGCGATCGCGTCCTGCGGAAAGGCGCACGATCGCTTTAGGCATTAATACCCTTGCCGTTGCCACCATTCTGACGATGACAAGCGGATCGATCGCTTCGAGATCGCCAAAGGGAGTTCCCTTGACCGCCGATAGAGCGTTAATAGGGACTGACTCTGGTTGAGGGGTGAGATTGGCTAAGGTATACAAAAGATCAATGCGATCGCGATCGGTCTCGCCCATGCCGACAATACCGCCACAACAAACTTGAATCCCCGCCTCAGCTACATACTGAATGGTTTCGAGCCGATCGCGATAGGTGCGAGTCGTAATAATTTCGGGATAGAAACTTTCAGAAGTATCAAGATTGTGGTTATAGGCCGTTAGCCCTGCTTTGGCTAAGCGATGAGCCTGTTCGGGACGCAACATCCCCATCGTTACGCAAGCTTCCATTCCCATGCCTGCGACCGCTTCCACCATTTGGATTACGCGATCGAACTCTTCTCCATCGGGAGCATTGCGCCATGCGGCTCCCATACAGAAGCGGGTTGCACCATGTTTCTTTGCTTCGCGAGCTTGATCGATCACCTCATCTAAGGGGAGGAGCGGATAGGTTTCTACCTCTGTAGGATAACGAGCGCTTTGAGGGCAATACTTGCAATCTTCGGGACATCGCCCTGACTTAATGTTTGATAGCGTACATAATTGGACAGTATCGGTTTGGTGATATTGGCGATGGACTGATTGCGCCTCAAATACTAGAGACAACAAAGGCTGGTGGTAAAGCTTGGTAACGGATTCAAGGGAAATCAAGGGAATATTTATGCTTACAATATAGAGGATCGCGACAGCCCCATTGTACTGCGAAAAGTGCAGTGCAAGATACGGCGAAAAGTGTCGCGCAAGGTGCGGCGAAAAGTACTTTAGAAAGCTATTTTAAAAAGCTATTTTAAAAAGGTAAGTACCTCAGCACAATTAAAATCCAGAGCTAAAACCTGTGGCGCACGCTGCGCGTGCGCCACAGGTTTTAGGTTTTTATATTGTGAAAAAATGCTGATTTAGAAAGCGATCGCCACACATCTTCAAATTATGACGGGGCGTAATAAGACGAAAACATGAAATAAACGGGGTAGTCCTAAAAGGAAAGGAGATGCATGGTCAAGCATTGCGTTTGTTTGCTAGCTAGCCAGTCTTAAACTGTTGTGCCAATTGCTATATTAGAATTAATTAAAGTGAAGCATTAGTACACGGGAATTAACGAAAGCATCTAAACCTATAGATGAATTAACTATAGAAGCCATTGCTGCAAACTCTAAATTCAAACTTAAATGATTCCTGCTCAAGAGCCACCAAATGAACTAGAAAGAGTTGCCGCTCTTTATCAGTGCAAAATCTTAGATACAGAGCCTGAGCAAGGCTTTGATGATATTACGCAGCTAGCCTCTCAAATTTGTCAAGTACCGATCGCTTTAGTTAGTTTGATTGACAAAGAACGGCAGTGGTTCAAATCAAAAGTAGGGCTTGCGGCTACTGAGACTCCAAGAAGATTAGCTTTTTGTGCCCATGCTATTCTTCAAGATGATATTTTTATCGTTCCTGACACCTTAAAAGACGAACGATTTGCCGATAACCCTCTAGTAACCGATCCTCCAGATATTCGGTTTTATGCAGGAGTTCCGATTAAAACTGTAGATGGATATACTCTGGGAACTTTGTGCATTATAGATACCAAGCCCAGAGAACTCAGCAAGGATCAAATCACGGCGCTCAAAGCTCTTGCCAATCAGGTGCGATATATCATCGAAACTAGGCGAAGCTTTGCAGGAATTGGTCGCTTGCCAATGGCAAAACAACCTACGGTCGTAAATGCCAAAAATCCCCTAAAAAAGTTTGCAGCTTGGATTGGAATTGCGGCTTCTTTGGCGGTTGGGACAGGGGTAATTGCCTTTCTAAATCTGCGGGGCTTGCAAGAATCTAATCTTAAATATATTCAACAAGAGAAGGAATTAGCGTCGATTGAAATACCGCTCGATCGGATGCGCGACTTTAAAGTTGCCCAAAAGGAATATTTCTTGCGAAACAATCCAGAAAACCATAAAAAATACGAATCCTTGGCAAAAGAATTAGCGGAAGACCTTCAGTCAATAGAGAAAATAATTGCAGGTGGTAATGAAGGGCGCTCGACTAGCATCAATAGTTCGCACAATAGTTCGCAAGATAGAGAAGCTCATAAAAAAATAATTCTGGATGTGGCGAACTATATTCGTAAAGAATTGAAAGCTTCCCATCAAGTGGTGTTTCTATTTCGGATTGCGGGGACAGAAGTCTCTCAAGAGCAAATATCAGGGCAACATAATAGCAACGATCCAGAGCTAGATGAAATAAAGTTAGAAAAACTGATTGCTTCTGAGAGAGAAGATATATCAAAGCGATTAAAAGATGAAACACAAAACTTAATTGCTAACGCCACAAATTTTTCCTTGCTCACTTTTATTTCTAGGCTGGGAGTGCTAGGACTATTACTTTATTTTGTCTACAACATTTATAAAGAAATGAATGCGCGTCGCATTCTAGAGAGCGATATTAAGCACGAACGAGACTTTTCGATCGCGGTTCTAGATACAGTTGATGCCTTGGTAATTGTATTAGATGCAGAAGGCAAAATTATTAAATTCAATCGCCAATGCGAAAGTATAACTGGCTACTACTTCGAGGAAGTTCGCAATCAAAATTTTGGGAATCTGTTTCTATCTGATGAAGATCGAGAATTGGTTTATAGCTCTTTTAAAAGTCATTCCAGTCAGAATTCGCCATGTACCTATGAAAATTTCTGGCGGACGAAAGATGGTAATCGACGGTGCATTTCTTGGTCGACAACTGCTTTACGCAGTCCCGAAAACGAAGTCGAGTACATTATTGCCACGGGAACTGATATTAGCGATCGCCGCCAAGTAGAGGAAGAAGTCCGCTTGCAAAACTGGCGATCGTTAGTCTTTTCCCAAATTACTTTGAGAATTCGTCAATCCCTCAATATCAAAGATATTTTAAGGACAACTGTTGAGGAGGTAAGAAGATTTCTAAAAGCTGATCGCGTTCTGGTGTATCGTTTTGACGGTGAATGGGAAGGCAAGGTTGTCGTTGAATCCGTAGAGCCACCTTGGATTCCTACTTCAAATACGGATGTTAAAGATACTTGCTTTCGACAAGGACTATGGGAAAACTATCGTCAAGGTAGAAAAGTAGTTAATGATAATATCTCATCTTCAGATATGACTGACTGTTATAAGGAATTGATGGCGCAGTTTCAAGTGCAGGCTAATTTAGTAGTACCAATTCTTGAAAAGGAAAAGCTATGGGGATTGTTAATAACCCATCAATGTAGCGAGCCTCGGCATTGGCGTAATTTTGAGGTGGATTTTGTCACTGAGCTTGGCAACCAAGTAGGCATTGCTCTGTATCAGGCAACTTTATTGGAACAGGAAACATTGCGCCGAGAGCAACTTTATCTGCAAAATGTTGAGTTAAAAGAAGCTCGTCATCAGGCCGAAATCGCCACAAAGATGAAAAGTGCTTTTCTTGCAACCATGAGCCATGAAATTCGTACGCCGATGAATGCCGTACTCGGGATGACGGGTTTGCTTGCCGATACAAAGCTTTCGCCCCTACAGAGAGATTTTGTCGAAACGGTGAGGATTAGCGGTGAAAATCTACTGACATTAATCAATGAGATTCTTGATTTCTCAAAGCTTGAAGCTAATGAGATGGAATTAGAAGAGATTAGCTTCGATCTTAATACCTGCGTTGAAGAAGTAACTGATTTGCTGGCTATGTTGGCTCAGGAAAAGAAACTAGAGCTTGCCGCTTTAATCCATCAAAATGTACCCACATACCTATGTGGCGATGTGGCGCGTCTCAGGCAAATCCTTACAAATTTAGTAAGTAATGCGATTAAATTCACCTTGCAGGGCGAAGTTATTATTAAGGTCTCTCTCAAGGAAGAAACGGAATCCATTGCTAAGATTGAGTTCCGAGTAATAGATACTGGTATTGGCATATCCCTTGAGTCTCAGAAAAAGCTATTTCAGCCCTTTACTCAAGTTGATGCTTCCACTACGCGTAAATATGGCGGTACGGGCTTAGGCTTGGCAATTTGCAAACAGATTGTCGATCTGATGGGTGGGGAAATTGGGATTGATAGCGAAGAAGGTAAAGGTTCGCAATTTTGGTTCCAGATCTCGTTTGTGAAGCAATCTTCAGCCGAAATTAAACAGTTAGAGCCTCGTCGTGAAGTTGACCTTAAGGACGTACGGGTGTTAATTGTCGATGACAGTGAGACTAATTGTAAGATCTTGACCTATCAGTTGACAGCTTGGCAAATGCGCGTTGATGCTGTCAAAAATGCATCTCACGTCATCTCTATTTTGCAAGCCGCAATTGCTGAAGGCGATCGCTATCAATTGGCGATTTTGGACATGCAGATGCCCGATCTTGATGGCGAAAGTTTGGGTAGCCAGATTAAAGCCGATCCGAACTTGAAAGACACAAAATTGATTATGCTTACCTCTTTAAATCAGGGTGGAGGCATCAATCGAGTCAAAGAATTGGGATTTGAGTTTTACCTTGTTAAGCCGATCAAACAATCTCGATTGCTTGATGTTTTGATGCAAGTCATCTCTACTAATCCCCATTATCAAAACCCTGTAACAGGTGCTTTAAGGACGGCAGATCGTCCAATTACCAGAACTTCTAAGCTAAAAATCCTGATCGCCGAAGATAGTTTAATCAATCAAAAAGTTGCTTTACATCAGTTACGTAGTTTTGGCTATGATGCAGATGTGGCAGGCAATGGTAAAGAAGTTCTTGCCTTGTTAGAATGCATTCACTATGACATCATTTTGATGGATTGCCAAATGCCTGAAATGGATGGCTATGAGACGACGAAAGCGATTCGGCAATTGGATTCGACAAAATCCAAGATTGCGATTGTGGCGATGACTGCCAATGCGATGAAGGAAGATCGCGATCGCTGTCTTGCCTCTGGTATGAATGATTATCTAAGTAAGCCAATTCGCAAGGAGGATCTTGCTCATAAACTCGCTGAATGGGAAGCGAAGATTCTTGCCCATAGTGTGATTGCTCCTGAGGGAGTTAGCGATCGCGATAGTCAGTCCCCTATTAATGGAACCGCTCCCCTTGAAGAGCCTGTCAATACCTACGAATCCTTGCCCCTGATTGACTGGACATATATTGACAGTATTGCTGATGGGAGTGAAGAATTTAAAAACGAACTCCTACAAACCTATTTTCAGTCTACCTCTAAAAGTTTAGCGCAACTCGAATTAGCGATCGCTGAAAATAATTATGATGAGATTAGCAAACTCTCCCACTCGATTAAAGGGGCCTCGAGTAATTTAGGTTTCTTATCCATTGCGGCAATATCCTACGATTTAGAGCAAATTGGTCGTAATTCCAAAACAGGCAATACTAGATATTTGTTGCAAAAGATAAGGGAGATGTTTTCCTTAATTCAAAATTCCTAGACTTTGCCAAAAGCAACACTGACATGGTATTTACGTTGCTATAAAAACGAGAAGAGCGTACTGCCCGTTACAATTGCGGTACGCTCTCTGGTTTTGGCTTTTGATGATTTTTAAACTTTGGCGAGGGCTTGGATGGAAGTTGCTAAAATGGCGATCTGAGTCCGATTCCGCAAATTTAGTTGGCTAAGAATATTGGTAATATGATTTTTCACTGTTCGGGTTGAGATATAAAGCTGATTTGCAATTTCCTCGTTATTTGCCCCCGTGGCAATTAACTGTACTATCTGCTGTTCCCTAGGCGTGAGCTTATACCAGTCACCTGTGGAAACTTCGGCAACCTCAGGAATCCGTGCGATCGCCTTTCTCCCTAACGTTAAGTCTAGATGCATATAACCACGATATACCGCCTGAATCGCAAATGCTAATTCTTCAGGTGGCGTATTTTTTAAGATATAGCCTGATGCACCATACTTTAAGGCTTGAGAAATATATTCTTCTGTATCGTCGATCGTTAATATGAGAATTTTGCTGTCAGGAGCGCGATCACATATTTGTCTTGTTGCCTCTACGCCATCCATAACAGGCATTTGCACATCCATGAGCACAACATCAGGCTTAAGCCTTTCCACCTGCTCGATCGCCAATTTACCATTTTCCGCTTCACCTACAATCTCCAAGGAAACTTCATCACCAAGGGAGATGGTGAGGGCGCGACGAATAAAGGGATGATCGTCTACAAGTAAAACGCGGATTTTCATAGGATTTGACCATCTAGGTTTAGGCGATCGCTAGTTCGTTTTCCAAAGGATTACCATTGTCTTGCATGGGCATACATTGGCGAGGATCAACATATTAAGTAGCTAAGCATAAGTAAACTTAAAACCTTGACGAGCGTAACGCCCACGTAGCGGGAGGTACGCTCGCTGGTTTTGTTTTTTAATTATGCCGAACTACTTACGATGCTCTCCAGATTAACCGTTTCTGAATTGGCAATCAAGTAGCCATAGTCCTAAATGACCATAGGACTAAAGTACTAGATAAATTCAGGACTTACGCTTCATGTGGAATCTATTACACAATCTTAGAATTAGCCCATAGAAACGAGAGGGTTAATTCTATGTCGAAGATTTTAGTTGTAGAAGATAGCCAGATGCAGCTAGAGATGATTGCCAACTTGCTAAGAAACAATCAATTTGAGATTGCGATTGCAAGCAATGGCGTTGAAGCGATCGCACAAACGGAATTGCTGCATCCCGATCTGGTAATTATGGATGTGATTATGCCCAAAATGAATGGTTACGAGCTTTGTCGGAGATTGCGAGATAATCCCGCAACTTGGAATATCAATATCATTATTTGTTCTGCTAAAACAACAAAAGCTGATCGCTATTGGGGCTTGCGACAGGGGGCGAATGCTTACTTAGCAAAGCCTTTTGCGCCAGAGGATTTGCTTGATACTGTACGGGAGCTATTAGAAAAGTGATGTGCTCACTATAGCAATCAAAAAGATAGATAAAGTAAACTTAAAACCTAGACGAGCGTACCGCCCACGTAGCGGGCGGTACGCTCGTCTAGGTTTTAATTATGCTGAACTACTTAGGATATAACCCCCAACGTGGCAGCGCTTCGCGCCGCCACGTTGGGGGTTATATCCTAAATAACTTTTTCGTTGCGAGGCTTAGCCCCGCACCACTATTTCTGGGCTGGGAAGGGAATTGTAGCCTATACGGGAGTTGAAAATCTGATTTTTAGATAGTCGTCTTCCATTTTTGCCCCAGCGGTTTGTAGAACGGATAGAGCCTGTGGTAGGACTAGATTGCGGCGATGATTGCCAATGCGAATATTTAGCTCATCACCCGTTTTGGTTAGTTCAATCTTTTCCTTAGGCACTCCTGGCAAATACAGTTCTAAACGATACTGTTTGTTTTCCTCTACCACCCGCATTGTATTTTCCTTGTAGTAAACCTGCGAAGGGTCTTCATTGCCATAGAGAGTCTCTTTTAGCCGTTCTAAGGCTGCGATTCCACACATCTCTTCGGCATAGAGAGGGATCTGCTTAATTGGCAAGGGATGGAAATCGCGGTGGATTTGCTCACAATATTGTTTTTGATTGTCTTTCCAAGCTTTAAAAAATGGATCTTGGACTTCTTCAGGGATAATGCGATTGGCAATCACCATATCGGTAGCAACATTGTAGAGACTGAGATAGGAATGGGCTCTTAAGGATTCATTAATCACCATCTTCTCAGGATTCGTCACGAGTCTAACCGTAGTGGTGGTGTTGTCCGTGAGAATTTTCTCTAGCGCTTCCAGTTCTTCATAAAATTCATAGGGCGCATCCATGACTTCTTTATTTGGAAGCGAGAAGCCTGTGACTCGTTTGAAAATCGGTTCAAATACGGGACTGAGTACTTGAGCCATACCCTGTAATGGCTTGTAAAATTTTCGCATGTACCAGCCTGCAACTTCAGGTAATGAAAGAAGGCGGAGAGCTGTCCCCGTGGGTGCAGAGTCAATTACTAGGACATCGTATTCTTTCTCATCATAATGACGTTTGACCCTGACTAGTCCAAAAATTTCATCCATTCCAGGCAGAATTGCTAATTCTTCCGCTTGAACTCCTTCCAATCCTCTTGCCTGTAAAACTTCGCTGATATAACGTTTGACCGCACCCCAGTTTCCTTCCAATTCCCGTAAGGCATCTAGTTCTGCTCCCCACAGGTTGGGGCGGACTTCTTTAGGATCATGTCCCAACTCGACCATAAAGCTATCGGCGAGAGAGTGAGCAGGATCGGTACTCAAAACTAATGTTTTATAACCTAATTCGGCACAGCGTAGTCCCGTGGCTGCTGCGACGGAGGTTTTACCAACTCCGCCTTTTCCTGTCATTAAAATGATACGCATGGTCGATTTGACTCGTCTTGTTAAAATTTGGATTTATGGGAATTTATTTGGTCAAGGCTAGGTGGTGCTTTGCCCAGTCTATGCCGACCTCGTTATAAGTACTTGTGCAAAATAAATTACGGAAACCTGTAAAGTTACGCCCCTGCGGGGCGTAACTTTACAGGTTTGGATCTGTAATTACGCCTAAGTAGCTAGGTGCAATTAAATATAAAACCCCAAAATCTTTAGCACACGCGCAGCGTACGCTAAAGGTTTTGATTTTGGGTTTTAATTATGCCCAGCTACTTAGCTACTTATTAAAGTTGATAAGTAGCTAGGCATAGATTCAGATTAAAAATGAATCCTATGCCTGCCGCTTAGCGGAAGATATGGGCGTTCAGGTTTTTAGTCTTTTTATGCTTAGTTGCTTATAAAGTTGGATTAGTGGGTTTGTTTGAATCGATTGCTTTGCAAATCTTTACATTTATCGCCTATTCTAGCATCGATATTGCGATCGCCATTTTTAAAGTTAAGTAGCTAGGTGCAATTAAATATAAAACCCCAAAACCTGTAGGGCACGCGCAGCGTGCCCTACAGGTTTTGATTCTGGGTTTTAGTTATGCCCAGCTACTTATATCAATTCACTGAAGTGAGCCAACATTTCAGTGAATGAAAAAATAAACCCAGTAAGGTTTTGAGATTCCCAAAATGGCAACGCCATTTTGGGAATTGGTATTAGAGGATATAGCCTAGGGAGAAAAGCACATATTTCTTATTATCAGAACGGTATTTTTTATAGAAAATCCCCCATAGCAGGATGTGCAAAATCTGATTAACTGTTGTTCGCTAGTCATTGATTTTAAATTAACTTTAAATCGACTTTAAATAGAATGTAATTCTTGTAAATTCTAAATTTTAAGCTTGTATACTATGGTAGTTTAGCTAGATATAAGCTTAAATGAGCTTAGTCAAGTGCTGTATAGTTTTGAGCAATATGAATCAGCAACCAATTCCTCCCATTGACTTAGCACATCTGCACCAAATCTCCGAGGGGGATATTGAGTTTGAAATTGATGTTTTGAGGGTTTATATTGAAGATATATCTCAACGAATAGAAAGTATTCGCAAGGCGATCGCTAATGATGATTTGCCTAAAGTAATGGGCGCAGCTCATCATATTAAGGGAGCTAGTGGCAATGTTGGAGCTTTACAAATCCAGAGTTTGGCAATCCAGCTCGAAAAATTAGGCGAAGACCAAGGGGCAGTTTTAGCAATAATTGATGAAATGCTGGAAAAAATAAAAGTTGTCGAGCAATTTATCGATGAAAAATCTGCCTCCCTGTCCTCATAAAGTGGTGTAGCAACGTAAGAGATAGCTAGGGCAAATCAAAATCCTAAAGATGAGCCACTCATCTTTAGGATTTTGATTTGCCCATAAGGTTTGGCAGCCTCTCTATTTGTGAGAATGATAGACTCAAAATAAGACTATAATAGCTAAGTGGCTGTTCGTAAAACTAAAGTCAAAAACTGTGACGCATGTGCATTGTGCGTTAAGGGTTTTGAAGTTTTATCTTTAATTTTGCCTAGCTACGGATTGAGTTATCTATTAATGCTATGAGCTTACCCTTTTCGTCGTCTGACCTTAAATCCGATCGCGTCTATGAGTTGATGGATGTGGAATCGATTCAAAAAGCTTTGGGGCGATCGCGGGCTTCGGTGTATCGCTATGCTAATACCGATCCCGAGCAAGGGTTGTTAAACTTGCCCTACGATCCGCAAAAACTAAATCCAGAATTGCGTAACAGCGATCGCGATCCTTTGTTGTTTCATCCAACAGAAGTATCGAGGTTTGCTCGTGATGTCCTAAAAATGAAGCAGGTGACGATCCAAGTGCAAGAACCCGCTCAAAATGAGACTAATCGCCTATTGCAAGAAATTTTGCAAGAATTGCGATCGCTCAATCAGGCGATCGGGACACTGCGCGATCCTTAATATGGAAGATGCATTTGATGCATTTTCCATATTGTCCCAATTCACTGAAGTGAGCCCACACTTCAATAAATTAGTAAGTAGCCAGTCGCAATTAAATGTAAAACCCAAAAAGCTGTAGCGCACGCTGCGCGTATGCCACAGCTTTTTAATACCCTAAAGATGAGTGCATTCATTGTTCATAAAAACAGAGAGTGTGCCGCCCGCTTAGCGGGCGGCACACTCTCTGTTTTTGGTATTAACTGAGGTAAGTGTAACCGTTCAAGCAATGTTCGTACTTTTGCAGAAATAGTCTGGCTTCATCAAGGGTAATCTGCTTCTCTTGGAGTGCTCGCTCGGTCTCTTGCCGAATATTCTCCAACATGGCATCGCGGTTGTACTGCACATATTCTAAAACTTCAGTCATCGAATCGCCCTTGATGACATGTTCGACTTTGTAACCTGTGGGCGTGGCATGAATATGCACCGCATCGGTATCCCCAAAGAGATTATGCAGATCGCCGAGGATTTCTTGATAGGCTCCGCCAAGGAATAGCGCTAGATAGTATGGCTCCTCATGAATGAAGGAATGCAGTTCTAAGGTGGACTTGACATCGCGCAAATCGATAAAGCGATCAATCTTGCCATCGCTGTCGCAGGTAAGATCGGCGATCGTACCGCGACAAATAGGCTCTTCATTGAGGCGATGGATCGGCATAATTGGGAATAGTTGATCGATCGCCCAACTATCGGGAGCAGACTGGAATACCGAGAAATTGCAATAGTAGGTAAGAGCCATTGCTCGCTCGAGATCTTCAAGATCGTCGGGTACGTAATTGAGTTTACGGGTTACCTTGAGGATGCGATCGCAACATTCCCAAAACAAGCGCTCGACTCTAGCGCGTTGCTTGAGAGTAAGATAGCCAAAGGAAAATAGACTGATCGCTTCTTGGTTAAATTGAACCGCATCGTGATAAATCTCTTGATAGTTATTTTCATTGATATTTTCCAATGCTTCAAAGAGATTGCGAACGATTAAATGTTCCTCTTCCTTCAGTGGTTCGATCGCTTGGTTGGGGATGCCACTAATGCCGACCACGTCAAAGACCAAAACCGATTGATGGGATGCGATCGCCCGACCGCTCTCACTGGTGAGGGTGGGTACGGGTACGCCTTTCTCCGCACAGGCATCCTTAATTGCTGCCACGATATCGTAGGCATAGTTCTGCATACTGTAATTTTTAGAAGCGTAGAAATTAGTTTTGGAACCATCATAATCAACGCCCAAGCCGCCACCGACATCGAGGTTGCCCATGGGCGCACCCAAAGCCGCAAGCTGCACGTAGATTTGTCCTGCTTCGCGCAGAGCATCCTTAATCGTACTGATATTGCTAATCTGCGAACCGATGTGAAAATGTAACAGTCTGAGCGAATCCAGCATATTAGCCGATTCCAACTGCTCGACGGTTTCCAGAATTTCCCACATGCTCAAGCCAAATTTCGCGCGATCGCCCGTAGAGTCTTCCCAATGTCCAACGCCCTTAGCATGGAGCTTTGCCCTTACACCGACAGCGGGAGTAACTCCCAACTTAGTTGCAGCGCGAATGATCATTTCCACTTCTTCAAGCTGTTCGATCACAATGATCGTATCCTGTCCTAATTTCCGCGCTAGGATTGCGGTCTCAATATATTCAGCGTCCTTATAGCCGTTACAGATCAAAAGAGAACCTGGGGTACGCAATGTCGAAAGAGCGATCAGGAGTTCTGGTTTAGAACCAGCCTCCAATCCAAATTGAAAGGGTTTTCCAAACTTGGCAATTTCCTCAACTAACTGTCTCTGTTGATTTACCTTGACGGGAAAAACCCCGCGATAAACGCCATTGTAGTTATAGCGGGCGATCGCCTTAGCAAAGGTGGAGTTGAGCCGCTCGATGCGATCGGCTAAGATATCTGAAAACCTTAACAATATGGGTAACCGCAATCCCCGTTGTTTCAGATCGTTTACCAATTCAAATAGGTCAATACAACCGCCGCGATCTCCTTTAGGGGAAACCGTCACATGCCCTGCTTCGTTAATACTGAAGTAAGGTTCCCCCCAACCATTAATACGATATAGTGTCTCGCTATCTTGAATAGTCCATTTTTTCGTATCTGCAACAACAGGTAATTGAATCTCTTGCAACATTTTATAAACCCTATACACCTTGATCTATGCTCTGATATGGACGATGGAAAGCAACGCCTATGCCAGCTTTAGTACTACATTCTAATCTAGTTGCTAATCTAGAAAACAGTCTAGATCTTTTTGAACAAGTTAGGAATTACCTAAAAACGATTTAAAAAAATTATTTTACGGTAGCTCTTTTTTACAATAAGTCCCAAAGATGCGTAGCGGTGGTTCTTGCCCTGACTCATCTGCCCAAGCAATCTTATTGTGGTGAAGGGTAAGCCGTAATCTACCCTATAATCTTCCTATGAGTAGCTAAGAGTAAATAAACTGGCAAAGCCCTTGACCCAAGCTGCACGAACGGTAAGAGGTTTGATTTTATTCTTTAACTACTGCTGTATTTGCCGATATTGTCCTCGTTTGCAGACCACAAGAGGAGCCAATTGCTATAAAATTTCTCAGGCTTTTATGTTTCGATCTTCTTGCCTGTATGTATCTCAGACAACCTTTATATAGGATATATAGGACTATTAAATCGATGGGAAAGTCACCTAAATCTAGACCGTCGCAATCTTCAAGAGGTGAAATGATTGCTGATATTGTTACCGCAACAGTTGGCTCGTGGAGATTTATTCTTATTCAGAGCTTTTTGTTGGGCGTATGGATTGTTCTCAATATTATTAGTTGGATTAAACATTGGGATGAATATCCTTTTATTCTCCTAAATCTGGCTTTGAGCTTTCAAGCCGCTTATGCCACACCATTTATCCTCATGAGTCAGAACCGTCAATCTGAAGTCGATCGCGATAAAGCAAAGCAAGATCTTGATATTGATCTCAAAGCTGAGCAAGAAATAGAGTCTCTACATAGGAAAATTGATAGTTTGAAGGATAAAGAAATCGCCGAACTTACTCGTATGCTGAATCTCCAGAACCAATCAATTCAACGTTTAGAAGAGATGCTCGGCCGTGAGATTAATGCTAATCATCCCCTACTTTCTTCTCCCTCTCCATCTAGTAACGAAGAAGTTCAGCATAATTAAAAAGCTAGCTCAGAGTTTATAAAATCCCCTACTACAGAGTGGGAATTGTCAAGCATGATAGACAATAGAAATTAATAGTTTTATTAAAAGTATTGCCAAATTATTCATGAATTTTGAATCTGAATTAAATCTGACTCTCCGCGCCCGCTATCCCTTGATTTATATCCCTTCAGCAGAAGAAGAGCGAGTTGAGGGAGTAATTACCAATGTGGCAAAATCCTTAGGACGAAGTGTATTTGTCTGGGATTTTGTCGATGGATACCAGTCTAATCCCAATGACGCAGGAATGGGCAAACGCAATCCCCTTCAGGCTTTAGAGTTTGTTGATAAGATTCCTAAAGGAGCCGTATTTGTATTACGGGATTTCGATCGCTTTCTGGATGATGTGGCGATCGCGCGCAAACTCAAAAACCTCGCTCGTAGGCTCAAAAGTGAAGCCCAAAATATAGTTGTGATTGCCTCACAGCTTAATATTCCTGATAGCCTCAGTGAATTTTTTGCGATTTTAGAATTTCCACTTCCTAATCCTCAAGAATTAAGAATAGAGATCGAACAAATTGCGCGTTCGACAAATCCGAGCAATGGCGTAGATTTGTCAAAACAGGCAATTGACGATCTGGTGCGTGCTGGACAAGGACTTTCCCTAGAGCGGATTAGGCGCGTATTGGCAAAAGCGATCGCTGAAAATAATTGCTTACGCCCTGAGGATGTAGATTTAATTCTTGAGGAAAAACGGCAAAGCATTCGCCAAACCCAAATTTTAGAATTTTATCCATCCACAACTGAAATTAGCGATATTGGTGGTTTAGATAATCTCAAGGAATGGCTATTACGTCGCGGTGGTGCATTTAGCGATCGCGCCCGTAAGTATGGCTTACCTCATCCAAGAGGGTTACTGCTGGCAGGTATTCAAGGTACGGGCAAATCCCTCACCGCCAAAGCAATTTCCCATCATTGGCATTTGCCCCTATTGCGCCTTGATGTCGGTCGGCTCTTTGCGGGGCTAGTAGGTGAGAGCGAATCCCGTACTCGTCAAATGATTCAACTAGCCGAAGCCCTCTCTCCCTGCGTGCTATGGATCGATGAAATAGATAAAGCCTTTGCTGGAACCGATGGTAGAGGCGATTCGGGAACGACTAATCGCGTTTTTGGAACTTTCCTAACATGGATGGCAGAGAAGACTTCCCCAGTATTTGTGGTTGCTACCGCAAATAATATTCGCACTTTGCCCCCCGAACTACTGCGTAAAGGGCGATTTGATGAGGTTTTTTTTGTGGGGTTGCCCAGTCAAGAGGAGCGATCGCAGATTTTTGCCGTACATTTAAGCAAGTACCGCCCCCACAACACGCGCGCCTATGATATTGATCGCCTTGCCTATGAAACCCCAGATTTCTCAGGAGCAGAAATCGAACAGGGGATCATCGAAGCGATGCATATTGGGTTTAGTCAAAATCGTGACTTTACAACCGATGATGTTCTGGAAGCAGCTAGTCAGATCGTCCCTTTAGCCCAGACTGCACAACAGGAGATTCAAGTTCTTCAAGAATGGGCTGCCTCTGGTAAAGCCAGATTAGCTTCAAGACAGAATGTATTTAGGGGTTAAGCATCCATAGCAACATAGCTACAGTTACTTGACTTATAGCGCTTTGCGCTCAAACCCAAACCTAGGAAATTTTTAAAAACGTTGCGAAGCAACGCTTTTAAAAATTTCCTAGTGGTTCGTTTGATCGATAATTGCTGTAGAACAAATCAACCCCCAAGAATCGACTGGCGGCGCGAAGCGCCGCCAG
>NZ_ALWB01000021.1 GCF_000332215.1 Pseudanabaena biceps PCC 7429 | reverse complement strand
CCTTGCGTAGCAAGGCTTTTACTTTTGGGCTTTTAAAATTTGCCAGCTTAACCCGAACTGACGTTTATTAGCGTGAAATGGGCATTTCAGAATCCACCCCCCATTAGCTGACCAGTACCATAAACAATAAAATCGGTTAGATTAAATTTTGGAAATTTTACCCATAATTACTACGTTTAGGCTATTTTGAAAGAATGAGGTAAATACTAGTTCAAAAATACTTATCAAAACTTTTCTATCTCATACTGTTTGAAGCAAACCATTAACAAGATATTTGAGTTAAAAAAATGAACACAGATGCAATTTTAACTGGCTTAAAATCTTTTGAACTCAAATATAATCCCGAGTTTGTTGAAGCGGCCTTGGACAAGAAAGAAGAGATCACCCCCCATCTCATTGCCGCTTTGGAACAAGTTAGAGACGATCCTGAAAGGCAGTTAGAAGAGCAAGAAGGTGAGTTATATATCTATGCCTTAATATTATTAGGGCATTTTCAAGAACCAAAAGCTCATCAAGTAATTATCGATTTGTTTAGTTTGCCTGATCCCTGGCCAGAAGACCTATTTGGGGACATTGTCACCGAATACTTACCAATTCTTTTGTTGCGAACTTGCGGAGGCTCTATTGAAGGGATAAAATCTCTCATCCTCAACAAGAATGCCTATGAATTTAGTCGTGGTTCCGCCATAGTTGCGATGAGTTATGCGTGGGTCGAGGGAATTGTTCCCCGATCAGAATTGTTATCTTTCTTGGGTGGACTATTTACAGGAGATGAAGCTGCCCCAGATTCATTTTTTTACTCTCAACTAGCCTACACTTTGTGTGATATTTGTCCTGAAGGATTAGTAGATGTCCTTAGCGACGCTTTAGACCGAGAGCTAGTTGATGAGATAAGTATCAATCGGGACGATATTCAAAAAGCTTTAGATTTAGGGGAAGAGAAAAGTCTCGCACATCTCAGAGAAGAGATCGCTAAAGCTTCCTTAGATGACATCTATGAGGTTCTCGAATACTTTCCTGGTGCTCAGATCGAAATGCTTCCCTCTCCTGTTATAACTCAACCACAGATGAATAAGCCAAAAACAAATCAAGTTTGGAATCAGCCAAATCTTAAACCTAAAAAGAAAAAAAACTTCTGGGAGCTATAAATTAAAATCCCAAAACATATGTGTCGCACGCAACATGTTTTTTACTTGCGCCTAGCTACCCATAGCTGTCGCTGTACTAGGACATAAACCCCAAGAATTGATTGGCGGCGCGAAGTGCCGCCAATCAATTCTTGGGGTTTGATTTATCCTAACGTCAGTTCGGGTTAAGCTGGCAAATTTTAAAAGCCCAAAAATAAAAGCCTTGCGTAGCAAGGCTTTTATTTTTGGGCTTAGAGAAAGGGTTTGCTAAGCAAACCCTTTCTCTAAGCCAGTTTCAAATTATCCCCAACTCACGTTAAATAAAAAAGCCCAGAGTTGTAAAAGTACTCACTAGCTGATCTTTGGTCGCTAATTATTTACTTTCAAAAGTCTGGACTTTTGTTTAGTTTTGAATCTGTTGAAATTTACTATCTTTTAAACTATTAACTATAAAGATGAACTTTAAAGTTTAACTTCGATGTCAACACCTGCTGCTAAATCGAGCTTCATGAGTGCATCGATAGTTTTTGCCGAAGGCTGATAGATGTCAATAATTCGACTATGGGTACGTGTTTCAAAATGTTCGCGAGAGTCTTTATCTACGTGGGGCGATCTTAGGACGCAGTAGATACGACGGCGGGTTGGCAGAGGAATAGGGCCAACAGCCGCAGCGTTTGTACGATTAGCAGTTTCGACGATTTTTTCGCAAGAAGAATCTAGCAGGCGATGATCGAAAGCTTTGAGACGAATCCGAATCTTTTGTTGTTGAGGTGCCACAGTCTTAGGAATTTATTCGGGTAAAATTTTCAGCGTTTCTTATATTAGCACTCTAATTCCATAAAATCAAAAAAATCTTGCGAAAGCTTAAAGTAATCAAAATCGACCTAAAGCGATCGCAGACAAAATACAAGAAGTTTGGCTACTTAAACTCGTCAATCGATTATGCATTAGGGATTACTTTGATTTAACCTAGTTTTAACCTATTCTTAATAAACGGTAACTTGATTGAGCTACCGTATTTTTCTTGTTTAGTTGATTTTCTTGTTGCCAGAGGTGAGGTAATGCTGCAAACAAATGATCCAACCCAGTTGTTGGTCTTATTGTTGGGTGGTTCCATGCTGCTTTTGTATGGAGTTAAGCTGATTACCGACTCTATGGAACACGCATTCGGCACAAAGCTACAGTTAGCGATGATGACTCTAGCCAACCGTCCCTTGACAGCTTTCGGAGTCGGTGTTGTCGTGACCATGATTACCCAAAGCTCTACGGCAACCGCTTCGATCATGATTGGCTTGGTGAGCGCTCAATTGATTCCCCTAGCGGCGGCGATCGTTATTTTGTTGGGAGCCTCGGTGGGATCGACGCTGATTGTGCAGTTACTAGCTTTTCGGTTTACTGACTATGCCCTAGAATTTTTGGGAATAGGCGCTACGGTCGCCTTTCTGTCGCGCAAAACGAAATTACGGGATATTGGGCACGCTGTGTTTAGTTTTGGTTTGGTAATTGTGGGGCTGTGGATGATTGGCATTAGTAGCACCCCGATCGCCGATAGCAGTATCACAAGAGCGATCATGCAGACCCTTGCTCAATCACCATTGGTATTGGTGTTATTGGGAATGCTACTAGCGGCGGTATTTGTTTCCAGCATTGCGGCGATCGGTATTGTGATTGTGCTTGCATCAGGCGGGGCTTTACCTTTAACGGCGGCGCTGGCGGTGATGCTAGGAGCAAATATTGGTACAACGATTACGCCTTTGCTAACGGCACTGGGGCAAACGAATAGGTTGGGGCGGCGACTGGGAGTTATCTATATGGGAACTCGCTTAGTTGGGGTGCTGGTGGCGATGTTGTTGCTTAATCCCTTGGCAACTTTATTAACCCAAATACTACCTAATCCCGCGACCCAAGTGGCGATCGCCCATATGGCTTTTAATGTGATTTTAGCGATCGTCTTCGTTCCCTTAGCCGATAAGTTGGCAACTCTAGCATCTGGGCTATGGCGAGAACCAGACAAAACCAAAAAATCGAAAAAAACATTGTATTATCTCGATCCTGATGCTTTAACCTTACCTGCGGTGGCTTTGTCTCAGGCGATGCGAGAAGTGCTGCGAATGTCCGACTTGACCACGGAAATGTTGCAATTGAGCATTCAGGCTTTTGAAGAGGGGACTAAGGATTTACCGAAGCGAATTGGTAACTTAGATGATCGCTTAGACAAACTGGATGCCGCGATTAAAAATTTTTTGATCCAGTTAAATGATGCATCTTTGAATGAAGAACAGGCACGGCGTGAGTTATGTCTGTTGCATATCAGTACCGAATTAGAAGCGATCGGCGATATTGTGGATCGACAACTGATGCGCCTCGCTCGCCGTAAACGCCGTAAACAGATTGCCTTTCCCCAACCACAATGGAACGATATCGTGTCTTACCATCGTGAAGTGTTAGGACTTCTGCAACGGGTATTGGCGGGAGTGGCGACCCAAGATATTGAAATTGCGGAAGAGGTGCTAGCCTATCGTCAATATCTCAACCAAATTAAGCGCGAGATGTATTTGCGTCATTTGCAACAACTAAGCTCTGGAGAGCCCACAGATCTTGATGCTAGCTCGATTCATCTGGAAATGGTGAATGCGATGTCTCGGATTTCTTCGCATACTTGCAGTATTGCCCGCGCTGTGCAGGGAGACTTGTAGGTTTGAGGTAGATTTAGGCATAGAGATATGCTTTTTTGCTGCTAAAATCAAGCTTAAACACATCTATAAACATCTACACAATCCTGTCTAGAAATATGTCATTCCTGCTCTCTTCGCCATTTCTTGCGCCCATTGTCTATGCGACGATCGCAGGTGCATATTTACTGGTAATCCCCCTGTTAGTGCTCTTTTATTTCAAAGCACGTTGGTACAAAACAGGTTCCCTAGAAAGAGTATTTCTCTGCTTTTTAGCCTTTTTCTTCTTTCCTGGACTATTATTACTATCCCCATTCTTTAATTTTCGTCCTCAAGCAAGAGCCATTTGAGATTAGGTCGCAATCTTAAAGATAAAATCTTAAATATTTGCTCTTTAAGATTTTATCTTTAAGATCCATGAGTTCGTGATCGTCAGATTTTAGCCAATAGCGGGAGATATTAGGAAGACAGTTCTTGACATTTTCTGCTGGAAGGAAGCCCTTAGAGATTAAAACTATGCGCCGTATTGATGCTATAGCGATTATGGTAGCTTTTTTTGGATTTGGTGGTTTCGCCTTTTGGATGTTTCGAGCCTATGGTTTTGATACAACCAATGCAGGGGTATGGAGCCAAGTGGTTTTAGTTGGTGTTTTAATAGCTTGGATTTCTACCTATGTATTTCGAGCCGTTACGCAAACTATGACCTATAACCAACAGCTTGATGACTACAAAAAAGCAGTTTTGGCTAAGCGCTTAGAGGAAATGTCACCTGAGGAGCGGAATATTTTACTGGCAGAAGTAGAGGCAGAGAATCAGTTAGTTCGACAAGTTCAACCTATAGATCAAAAAGCCGTCAAAGATGAATGAATCAGCGATCGCCTTACTACTCACTGTTTCATCCGAAACCTCTCGCAAAGCGAATTAGTTCTTTTGGTTTCCCAAGAGATTTGGGAGAACGTTTTCAGATAGTCCAGAAGTGGCTGTATTTTGCCAGTGATGGGGAACCATCAAATTTAATTGCTGAAGCGCAATTTTTGCATGATATTTTTGTTGATATTTTAGGATATAAGTCTCCTTTTGAGACCAGTGGTGGTGCGTGGGAGCTAGAATTACACCCCAATCCTGCCCTTGGTTTTTTTACCGAAACCTCAGTCAATGTAATTGCCGAAGTTAGGGTTAATACTGCGGAAGAGGGAGCAATCGTTAAGCCCGAACCGGAGTATGAAACAACTGAGTGGCTGATTGTTTTAGATTATCGAGAAATTTGTCTTTACCACCGTGACGTATCGAGTTTGTTCTGTCAGCGATTTTCTTGGGAGTCTTTGGCGGATTTAGATCAGTTCAAGGCTTTTTATTTTTTGCTGTCACGACGAACTTTACTCAGGGGAATTGCTAATAGTGAAGAACGATCGCGGACTACCCATTTACTAGAGGAGTCACACCAACTCGAATCGGAATTTCTCAAAAATTTTTACAGTCACTACTACAAAATTCGCAGTCAGCTAATTAAGGATTTCCGCTATCGTTTGCAATTGTTAGCCCATCCTTCACAGTCTGTACAAACAAATCTCCAGATTAAGGCGGAAGATGCGATCGCGATCGCCATTTATCAAGCCCAAAAATTATTAAACCGCATTTTATTTATCGCTTACTGCGAAGACCGGCAGCTATTACCCGCCAATTTAATTAAGGATGCCTACGAATTTGTAAATCCCTATATCGAGCAACCAATTTGGGAAAACTATAAAGCAATATTTGGTTGGGTACAAAATGGTAATGCTAATTATTCCATGCCGATCAATGCTTATCCATCGGGGCTATTCGCGAGAGATCCCATTCTAGATCGGGCTTTATTTGTTGGGGATGAATTATGCCGTCAGATTAAAGAGATTACCCGTTTTGACTTTTGCGAAGATATCACCCGTCATATCCTTACCTGCCTTTTTGATGAATCGATCAAGGAATTATCACAATATCGTAAAGATCTGAGCAATCTCAGTAAACGCCGCATTCCCAAATTGCCTTGTAAAGCGATTTTGCAAAGTGAATCGGTAATTCGGGTTTTGAAACAGCACCTATCTATATCCAAGATTCCTCGTGATGGCGATCGCCGATTCACTCAAGATACTCTAGCCTATTGCCAAGAATATCAAGAGCGTTTATTAAAGGTTAAAGTTTTGCATCCCAAGTGTGGGGCTGGGGTATTTCTGGTCACTGCCTTAGAGTTTTTACTTTCTGAACATGAGCGCATCTATCATTTATTAACCAAGTTTACCAATGATGTCGAATCGATCGCCTATACAACGCCTGCGGAGACGATCGCCCATATTCTGCAACATAATCTATTTGGCTGTGATGTTGTGGAAGAATCTATTGAAATCACGCGCCTTTCCCTCTGTTTGCGATCGCTAGAAATCTACGTCTATTTGCCAAATTTTGAGCAGAATATTCAGCTAGGCGATATCTCGACCTGTGATTTTGGGGAAGAGTTTAATGCGGCGAATGAGCGTGGTGAAGTGGTAATTCTCAAATAAAAGCCCTGCAAAGCAGGGCTTTTATTTGAGTCTAGGCTTCGTAGGCTTCTAGAGGTAGGCAAGAACAGACAAAATTGCGATCGCCAAAGGCATTATCAATCCGTCCAACGCTCGTCCAGAACTTATGTTCCTTTAGCCAAGGCGCGGGATAGGCAGCTTGTTGGCGGGTATAGGGGTGAGCCCATTGGTCGGCTAAGAGAGATTCCGCTGTATGTGGCGCATTTTTGAGGGGATTATCAAGTTTATCGAGATCACCAATGGAAATCGCCTTAACTTCTTGCTTAATTGCGATCATCGCCTCACAGAAGCGATCGATTTCCGTCTTCGACTCGCTCTCCGTCGGCTCGATCATCATCGTTCCCGCAACTGGCCATGACATGGTGGGTGCATGGAAACCATAATCCATCAAGCGCTTTGCCACATCATCCACCTCAATCCCTGCGATCGCCTTGCAATCATGCAGATCGATAATACATTCATGGGCAACAAACCCATTTTTGCCCTTATAGAGAATTGGATAATGGGGAGCAAGACGATGCGCCATGTAATTAGCATTCAAAATTGCCACTTCTGTCGCCAATTTAAGTCCCTTCGCTCCCATTAAAGCAATATATACCCATGAAATTGTCAGAATACTCGCACTACCCCAAGGAGCCGCCGAAATTGTTGTTTGATCGGGATTAGCCGTAAAAGGATGTTTTGGTAAAAATGGTACTAGCTGCGGTGCGACGCAAATCGGCCCCATTCCAGGACCGCCGCCACCATGGGGGATACAAAAAGTCTTGTGCAAATTCAAGTGGCAGACATCCGCACCGATATCTCCTGGACGACAAAGCCCAACTTGGGCATTCATGTTTGCGCCATCCATATAAACCTGTCCACCGTAATAGTGAATGGTGTCACAGATATCCTTAATCGATTCTTCAAATACCCCGTGGGTTGAAGGATAGGTAATCATGAGAGCAGCAAGTTCGTACTGATGCTTTGCGGCTTTTTCTTTCAGGTCATTGACATCAATATTGCCTTCCCGATCGCAGTTTACCGTAACCACCTTCATCCCAGCCATAACGGCGCTAGCAGGATTAGTCCCATGGGCTGAAGTCGGAATGAGGCAGATATGGCGATTGGTTTGTCCGCGATGGAGATGATATTCGCGAATAGTCAGTAGTCCCGCATATTCTCCCTGAGAACCTGCATTCGGTTGAAGCGACACTCCCGCGAAACCAGTGATTTCCGCCAGCCAAGTTTCTAATTGTTGAAAAAGAATTTGATAGCCTTGGGTTTGTTCTAATGGCACAAAGGGATGAATGTTCCCAAATTCAGCCCATGTAACGGGAAGCATTTCTGAAGTGGCGTTTAACTTCATCGTGCAGGAGCCGAGGGGAATCATTGATGTTGTTAAGGATAAATCCTTCGCTTGCAAACGATAGATATAACGGAGTAGTTCTGATTCAGAATGATAGGAATTGAATACAGGATGTGTGAGATAGGAGGAATTACGGATTAGGGAATTAGGAATTAGGAATTGGGAATTGGGAATTGGGGATTGGGGATTGGCTGTTTTCTCGCTAGCAAAAATTTCGATCAGATCGGTTAAATCTTGTTTGGCGACGGTTTCATCTAAACTAATGGCGATCGCACCATCTTCAAAGTAGCGTAAGTTAATTTGCCTAGCAGCAGCTCGGATTCTAACTTCATTCATTGAGAGCCCGTTCAACTCTATCCGAATCGTATCGAAGAAAGAGTGATGGGTAACGGTATGCCCTAAATTCTCTAAGGCTCCAGAAAGGGTCGAAGCTAAGAGATGTACTCGCTGGGCAATCCGCTTTAACCCTGCTGCGCCGTGATAGACCGCATACATACTCGCCATGATCGCCAACAAAACTTGCGCCGTACAAATGTTGCTGGTTGCTTTGTCGCGGCGAATATGCTGCTCGCGGGTCTGTAGAGCTAGACGTAGGGCTGGACGACCATGGACATCTTTAGAAATGCCGATCATGCGTCCTGGCATTTGTCGTTTGTAGGCATCCTTTGTCGCCATATAAGCAGCATGGGGACCTCCATAGCCAAAGGGAACGCCAAACCTCTGGGCACTACCGATTGCAATATCGGCTCCTAACTCAGCGGGAGCTTTAATCAAAGTAAGCGCTAGTAAGTCGGCGGCAACGATCGCTAAGCCACCATGATCGTGAATTTGCTGAATACATTGGCTGTAGTCATAAATCGCGCCATCGCTAGCAGGATATTGCAGCAAAATGCCAAAGTAACTCTCATCAAATATAAATTCGTCATGTTTCGCAATTTCCACTTCAATCCCTAAAGGAATTGCGCGGGTTTTCACAACAGCTATCGTTTGCGGATGACAATCAGCCGATACAAAGAATTTATTACCTTTGTTCTTGGCAAGTCCCGCCGCCATTGTCATTGCCTCAGCCGCCGCAGTTCCTTCATCTAAAAGCGAAGCATTGGCAATCTCTAAACCCGTTAGATCGATAATCATGGTTTGGAAGTACAGTAGGGCTTCCAAACGCCCTTGAGCGATTTCAGCTTGGTAGGGAGTGTACTGGGTATACCACCCTGGATTCTCTAAAATATTGCGCTGAATAATCGGTGGCGTGATGCAGTTGTAATATCCAGTGCCAATATACGAGCGCCAAACTTGGTTTTTTGAGGCGATCGCTTTCAATTCCTGTAGCAACTCGTATTCCCCACGCGCTTCCCCCAATTGTAATGGCTGTCTAGTGCGAATGGCATTAGGAACGGTCTTATCGATCATTTCATCAAGAGATTCACAGCCGATCACAGCAAGCATCTGCTGAATCTCTGCGGACGTTACGCCGACATGGCGGCGGATAAAACTATCAGTTGGGGCAAGTGCATCATTACTGAGACAATCTGCTAAGTAGTCGCGATGGTTTGGAGCTTGGGAAAAGGCTGGAACCCTCGATTCTTCTATTTTTGTGGTTTCGGCGATCGAAGAATCTTGGGCTGTCACGATGAGCGAAGGTTCCAACATAGATTTTATAACTTGTATAGACATATCTATGCTATTACAAATTTATTACAAAGTGTTAAGCGTTGCTTGAATTTGTTATGCGATCGCGAGTCTAAGAGGACGATGAATCTAAATGGATCGCCGTAGTTGAAGAAGGTGAAGAAATTGATATTGAATCTAGTTGGGAGTATTTAAAGCATCATGGCTACAGAGTCGAGATACCTGCTCCACTAGAATGACTTAGTACAGCAGCAGGATTTAACTGAATTATCAGCAGAACTACGCCGAATTTTTAAATAAATCTGTATTTCTAGGTATGTTAGCTTTATGTTATGTAATTTTATGACTAGAACTGAGGTTAAGCCATGTTAGCTACAGATACTTCTACACAAATAAATGTTAGACAGGCTTTAATCCAAGAAATTGCTCAGACTTCAGATCCTCTCTTAAGCGAAGTTTTAGACTTTCTTTTGTTTATTAAAGCAAAGCATTCATCAGTACAATTAGAATCACCAACAAATGTTGGTGAATTAATAGAAGATTATGATGATCCTAAAGAAAAAATCTTGCAAGATCTTCGCCAGTCTTTAGAGGATGTTAAAGCTGGAAGAGTTCACGATATTTCTGAGCTTTGGGATGGAATTGATGTCTAGTGATGATTCTAAATTGAGGATTCAGTTTACAGATATTTTTAAGCGTCAAGTTCGAGATTTGGCAAAGCGCTATAGACGTATCAAATCAGATATTCAACCAGTTTTAGATCAACTTCAATGTGGTGATTTAGTCGGCGATCAGGTTCAAAATACTGGCTATACAGTTTTAAAGTTCGCATCAAAAATAGTGATATTCAGAAAGGTAAAAGTGGGGGATATAGGCTGATTGGTACTGGTTCGCTAAATCGTGATCGACGTATTTGCGTCTTTTTTATTGGCATGAAATGGGCGTTTCAGAACCTATCCCAAATTAGCTGACCAGTGTCGGCTTGACTGAAGATGAAATTGTGGAATTGCTAGAAATACCTTTAGAATTAGTCAAGAATGTAAACTTTGAATCTAATTAAATTTGCTTGTTGTTAAGCTTTGAGATCTTTTATGCAGCCCAATGTAAAACTAAAACGGCAAAAACTAGGTAAGAAATTTTCTTGGACTCCCTACTTATTTCTATTACCAGCGATCGCTTTTCTTGGTCTAACCTCATTTTTACCAGTATTACAAGCAATATATCTGAGTTTTACTGATTATGATTTTGTCGGTAGCCCAACCTTTACGGGGTGGCGCAACTATATAAACCTTTTCAAAGATCAAACCTTCTGGAAAACCCTAGGTAACACTCTCACCTACTTAATATTTGCAGTTCCCAGCCTAGTTGTTTTACCTCTATTCTTAGCAATATTAGTCAATCAAAAATTACGTAGTATTAATTTTTTTAGGGCAATTTATTACTTCCCAGTTATTGTTTCTGTAGTTGTGGCAGGAATTGCTTGGAAGTGGGTTTACGCCCAGAATGGAATCTTAAACTATTTTCTTTCGGCGATCTCATTTCAATCTGTAACAATTCCTTGGCTTACCGATCCTAAAACCGCTATCTTTGCCATTATCGCCGTAGTTGTATGGCGAGGTGTTGGCTACTATATGGTAATTTATCTTGCGGGATTGCAGGCAATCCCCGCCGACTTGTATGAGGCGGCAGCAATTGATGGATCTGACGGTTGGCAAAAGCATTGGGATATTACCATTCCGCTAATGAAACCATATATTATTTTAGTGGCAGTAATTTCTGCGATTGGGGCAATGAAAGTCTTTGAAGAAGTCTATATCATGTCTCAAGGTGGTCCTGCTAATAGTACGAAAACCGTTGTTTACTATTTATATGACAAAGGTTTTACCAGCTTGGAAATGGGATATGCATCGGCGATCGGAGTGTTTTTATTTCTAATCATCTTTATTATTTCAATTCTAACCTTTAAATTTATTAATCCCGCTAAGGTAATTACCTAAGTAACTCAGCATAATTAAAATTCAGATCTAAAACCTGCGGCGCACGAGCAGCGTGCGCCGTAGGTTTTAGGGTTTTATATTTAATTAAGCCCACTTACTTAGAGACTCTACCCATATTGATTTATACCAATGCACGAAAGTGGGACAACACTTTTGTGAATTAAAAGCTAAATCTAGTAAGGGTTTTCAAGTTAAGAAATGGCGTAGCCATTTCTTAACTTGGTATTAGAAAATATTAGAAAATATTAGAAAACAACTAGAAAACAACTGGAAAACAGAAATCATGCCAAGTGATCATATACCAAGTAATAATCCAAGTAATAATAAGCCGAGCGATCGCAAAGTTCCACATTTACTAACAGCGAGTGATATTGCCAATTTACCAGAGGTTACAAAGCTCCATTTTCTCAACGCCAATTTTACTGCCCCATCTTTGCCGCATGGAATGCGGAATCCCTTTGCAGAGGACTTGGTTTATTTGATGGGTGGCGAAAGATTAGATTTTGATATATCTGAATATCCAAAGAAACAAAAACGTAATTTTCGGAGTCACCAGCAAAGGCAAATTGTCGATTTCGACAATATTACTAATGTTTGAAACCCATGTCTGAAACCCATGTTTGAAACTATTTATTCTCTATTATTTCTATTGTGTATTTCTTTGGCGATCGCTCCGTCAGCATTCTCTCAAGATCGGCTCCCCAGCATCCCCAAAACAAATCTAGACTTTCAATCCCAATTTTCGCGTCATTTAGCTCAAAACTTACAGGAAGCAAAATCTGAGGGTTGTTTTGTTTTATACGACCTAAAACGCGATCGCTATATTCGCTACAACTCGATCCACTGTCAAAAGCGATATATTCCTGCCTCAACCTTTAAAATTTTTAATTCACTGGTTGCCCTTGAGACCAAGGCGATCGCTGATGAAAATACCGTAATTCCTTGGAATGGAGTTAGCAATCAATCCTTTCCCGATTGGAATCAAGACCAAACCATGCGAACTGCTTTTAAGCGATCGGTAGTTTGGTTTTATCAAGACTTAGCGCGGCGCGCTGGCAAGGAAAGGATGGCGAAGTATATTGAAGCTGCTGGCTACGGTAATCAAAATATAGAAGATAAAATTGATACTTTTTGGTTGAAAGGTAAACTAAGGATTTCGCCTGAGGAGCAGATTAAGTTTTTAGTCAAACTATACAAAGGCGATTTACCCTTCTCTCCTGCGGTAATCAATACAGTTAAGGACATCATGGTTATCGAGCGTCAAGAAAATTACACCCTTCGAGGTAAGACTGGCTGGGGCAGTAATGTTGATGGATTGCAAAATATTGGTTGGTATGTCGGTTATGTAGAAAGAGATAATAATGTCTATTTCTATGCTTTGAATATGACAAATCAAGATCCAAAGTTTGACATGATCTCCATTCGCAAAAAGATTTTATTTGATACCTTGAGAGATTTACAACTCGTTGACTAGAAAAGAGCTGCGCAAAGCACGGCTCTTTTCTAGAAAGAATATTTTAAGATATTTTTATTAATTATGAACAAAAAAAGCCAAAAATCATCCCAGAAATCATCATTTAATATCCTGAAAAATATTCCTCAATTTATGCTTTTAATCGCGATCGCCACTGTAACGGTATTTCCCTTACTCTGGCTCGTGAGTACTGCCTTTAAGTCGCCCACAGAGAACATTTTCCAATCTGTACCGCAGCTATTGCCTTCTCAGCCCACGTTGGGAAATTTTATCAAGGTCTGGCAAAACTCTCGATTCGATCTTTATCTTTGGAATAGTTTTTTTGTTTCCAGCATCACCGTCGTGCTTAATCTTCTATTCTGCTCCCTTGCCGCATTCCCTCTGGCGAGACTGGAATTTAAAGGAAGGGATCCCATTTTTTGGGCGATCGTGGGAACAACCATGATCCCCTTTCAAATTACGATGATCCCCCTATATATCTTGGCAGTACAGCTAAATCTAAAAAACACCTATGCGGGTTTAATTTTTCCCTACGTAATTTCGGCTTTTGGAATCTTTTTATTGCGTCAAGCCTTTCAAAGCGTACCCAAAGAAATGGAAGAAGCAGCAAGGATGGATGGTTGTTCGAGTTTAGGGATTTGGTGGCACATTATGTTGCCTGCGGCATATCCTGCATTAACTACCCTAGCCGTGTTTACTTTTGTGGCAATGTGGGGCGATTTTTTATGGCCATTAGCGATCGTGGATAAAGCCGAGCTATATACTTTACCACGCGGAATCGCCAGTCTTGCCAGTGCTTTTTCTGAGGATTGGCGTTTAATCGCCGCAGGTTCCGCGATTTCTATGGTGCCTGTAGCGATCGTGTTTGTCTTTCTCCAACGCTACATCATTCCTACCGAAGCGAGCATCGGCGTTAAGGGGTAAAGCTCTGTACAAAAGGTAAGGCGGCGCAAAGCGCCGCCTTACCTTTTGTACTTGTCATTAGTCTGTACTTAGGGTAGTTTATGATGCGTAAGATATGGATTTTAAATTTAATCTAGATTTAATATTTCATTTAATATTTCATTTAATATTTTAAATAGCCTTGCTCCATATCCCGTTCAATAAATTCAGCATTTAAGGGAAGCAATCCGCACATGAAAATAATTATCCGTAAGACATTTAAAGCCCTTATCTTGCAAAATCTCACCAATTTAATACCAATTGCGATTCTGTCTCCTTGCCTAATGATCGCATTGCCTCTTGCCGCACAAACGCAATCGTCTCAAACGTCAAAGGATGCCAAACAAAATATTAACCAAAATACTAACCAAAATACTAACCAAAATATTATCTATGTAAATCCACTAACGGGAATTGATCGCCCCGATCGCGGCAGTAATACATCACCATTTAAGACTATTACCTATGCCCTCAGTCGCGCCCAGTCCGAACAGATCATACAACTAACTAATGGAACCTATAGTAGTACCACAGGTGAGCAGTTTCCCATTCGCCTGCCTTCAGCTTTAACTTTGCGAGGAGATGAAACCATTAAGGGGAAAGGGATTACAATTTTAGGGGGAGGAACGCTTTTAACGGGATCGGGCTTTCCGCAAAATGTGGCGATCGCTTTAGGCGATCGCTCAGAACTACGCGGCGTAACCGTAACTAACCCCAATTCTAGAGGTTATGGAATCTGGATTGAAAATGCCAGTCCCACGGTTTCCAATAGTACTTTTCTTGGCAACCAGCAAGATGGAGCGTTAATTACGGGAAAATCGGCGGCGATCGTCTCCTTCAATCAATTCTTTCGGAATGGAACTAGCGGCTTAGCGATCGAGGGGGAAGCAAGCCCTGATATTCGTAGCAATCTCTTTCAACAAACTACGTTCGGGATGAGTATCCGTCAAGATGCAACTCCACAAATCACCGAAAATACTTTCACGCAAAATCAGAATGGCATATTAATTCAAGCCAATGCAAAACCAGTTTTGCGAGGCAATGCGATCATTAATAATCGCAATTATGGCTTAACAATTTCCGATCTGGCAAAGCCAGATTTGGGCAAGGCTAACGATGATGGCAATAATACTTTGCAGGGAAATGGTACACTCGATCTGCAAAATGTCAGCCGTAATGCGGTTGTCGTAATCGGCAATCAATTAGACATTAAAAGAGTGAAAGGGAATTTGCAATTATTAAATGTGCGTCCGCCATCTAATTTATTTGTGAATAATTTTGTGAATAGTTCTTTAGCAAATGCTGCAAGCGCAAGCACCATTCCCAGCAATCCTAAAAGCGATCGCTTTGCCAACCTCAAACTAGAACAAGAGATTTCCGCCAGTCAGCCCAGGAACCTTGCATCTAATCTGGATAATCCACCAGCATTGGTTAGACCGATCGCTTCTAATCCGAACAATAGCTTTAATTTTGTCAATACTCAAGGAAATCAAGCCAATCAAGCTAATAATCCCTTCTGGTATGAGCCCGTTACTTCCGTTATCATCAGGATCTCCCCTAGGGGATTGGATTCCCCCATACCAACGAACACAGAAATTACTTCGAGTTTGCGTCCTGTCCGATCTTTTCCTCCCAGTGGAGAACCTGTAAATCAACCCATCCAAATTGCACCCCTCGCGAACACAAGTCTCACCCCCCAAACACCACCACGCTATCGAGTAGTTGTTCCTGTCTCTTCCCCCAATGCGGTTGCGCAAGTGCGCCAGATTGTCCCTAATTCCTTTGCCTCTCGTCTTAACGGTTATCTAGTGGTTCAGATCGGAGCCTATAGCGATCGCCGCATTGCGGAGGTACAAGTTTCACGCCTCGCCCAACAGGGATTATCCGCAAGAATTGAAACTATTAATCCATAGAAATATTTCATAGAGCGCAAAGCGCTCAAAACCAAGCCCAAAAGATAAGTAGCGGCGCGGAGCGCCGCCACTTATCCTTTGGGCTTTATACCAAAGCTGAAAATGGCGTAGCCATTTTCAGCTTTGGTATTACTTGGCTATCTTTCACATTGCGAGCTTAAATTAGGAGGCTCATGGGTTTCCAAATAGTCTTTAATCCAGTTGTTTCCTAGCTCCATCAGATGGGGTAATGAGAAATCCCAAAGAATAGCTCGACCATTGGTACTAGCTGACAAGAGAGTGTCGCCGCTAGGACTAAAACAAACCCTCTTTACTGGTGCATGATGCCCTTGCAGCGTTAGAAGCTCTTTCCCATCCAGACTCCAGATCCTGACTGTGCGATCGTTCCCGCCCGAAGCTAGAGCATTCCCATCGGGACTGAAGCAAACACTCCTTACTTCAGCATTATGCTCGTTTAAGGTTCTCAATAATTTCCCATCAAGGCTCCATAACTTAATACTGCCATCCTTACTACCACTAGCCACGATCTGGCTGTCAGGGCTAAAGCAAACACTGTAGACCTCGCCCGTATGTCCGCTCAAAGTATTTAATAGAGTTCCATCCCAATGCCAGAGTTTAACGGTTTTATCTTGGCTTGCCGTTGCCAACATATTCCCATCAGCGCTGAAACAAACTTGATATACGGCATTAGCATGTCCGCTTAAAGTATGTACCCATTCTCCTTCTTTATTCCATAACTTAACCGTGCAGTCAGCACTAGCAGAGGCAAAGATCTCGCCATCACCACGATAGGCGATACTATAGATTGATGATTCGTGTTCGTTATAGATACTTTTTAATAAGTTTCCTTTCCCATTCCAAATTTTGATTGCGCGATCGCTTCCGACGGACAGTAAAAAACGGTTGTCTGGACTAAAACAAACACTATTAACGCTCTCTTTATGTCCTTCTAAAGAGGCAATCATTTTGGCATGGGCAAACCAAATCTTGATGGTACTATCGCTACTAGCTGTAGTAAAAAAGCGACCATCACTACTAAAAGCTACGCAATTTATTTCGTCCGTATGTCCATCCATATATGACAGAGAATTACCATGCAATCGCCACAGCTTGAGGGTCGTATCTTGGCTACCCGTAAGCATTGTACTGCCATTGGAGTTGAAGGTAATACTATGGACTCCACCTTTATGCCCTTGGAGAGTTTTGAGCAATTCCCCTTTGAAGTCCCAAATTTTAATCGTGCGATCGCTACTGACTGAGGCTAGAGATTGACCATTGGGATGAAAATGCACTCCCAAAACCTTATCTGTATGCCCCTCTAGAAATGCGATTAAATTCCCTTCCATATTCCAAAGTTTAACGTCGCGTCCGCGACTTGCCGAGGCAATGACACGTCCCGATGGAGATATATCAATATCTTCGATAAAGCTATCGTGGGCTTTAAAGGTTTTAATCGGAGTGCCATTAATATTCCAGATAATTATCGTCCGATCGGCGCTCCCACTAACGAGCCGTTCGCCATCTGGACTAAAGCAAAGACAGGTTACCCATTTGTGGTGACCTGCGAAGGTGTTAAAGGGAGTACCATCATCGCGCCAAAGTCGAATTTTTGTATCTTCACCGCAGGAGGCGAAAATGGAATCCGTGGGACTAAATTTCACCGCTAAAACTGGTGCTTGATGATCTTTAAGCACTTGGATTGGCTGATCTATAAACATCTTAGTCAGGCGACTCATCTTCCACAGCCTAATGGTTCCATCACGACTGGCGGAAACTAGATGTTGGCCAGTACGGCTAAAGCTGAGGCTGGTAATCCAGTTTGTATGCCCCATGAGAGTTTGTAGTAAGTTCCCCTTTTGATCCCATATTTTGATCGTGCGATCGCTACTACCCGATGCGATTAGAGTGTCATTGGGTTGGATCGCAATACAGGTGACCGTATCGAGATGTCCTGCAAAATGATTGTATTCACATACATTGTAAACTGCTTGATGGAGAGCCGTTAGTCCATGCATTCGCAAACTTGCTTTTTCTCCTGTAGAAGTTTCTAAAGCTTGCAATTGTTTGCCTGCTTCCATCGACTCCAATAGCGCCTCAAATTGCTGATTGAGAATAAATGTCGCTTTGGCAGAGGCACTTTTGAGCACAACTTCTGCTTCCATTAGACTGGCTTGTAGTCTTTGTTGCATTTCCACTAAACGGAGTTTCGCATCCTGTTCCGCTTTTAAGGTTTGTTCTAGTCTTCGCTTTGCAGCAGAGAGAATTTGATTAGCCTCAGCTTGAGCAAGGAGGGCAGTTTCTACTTCTCTTTTTTCGAGTTCTTGGCTAGCCGAAAAGAATTGGTAATCATAGTTACTCAGATTCTTATCCGCTGACCAGATCAGGGCATCCTGCAAAGCTTGTCCCCGTAATAAGCGCGATTCATCTTGGTAATTAGAATCCATCCAAGCCTTAAAGGCTTCTCCATAGGGACGTAAATTTGCTAAGGCTTGATTTACCCAATTTTGATTAAAAATCGCTGCATAGACTGGGTTATAAACCCGCAGTTTCCCCTCTCGTTTGACTACTAATCCCGTAATCCGTAATTCGGTTTGTTCGGGACTATCATCGGCAACAATGCCGCATTCAAGTTTGTGTAATGACGGTTCTGAACTTAAAATTTGTTGATATAAACCCAGTAATTTACCCTGACGATTTTCACTACTCCAAAGAATGCGATCGCGAATGGTCTTAAAATGTTCAGGCTGGTCTTGTATTTCCCAATTTTCGACGAGGCGCGATCGCACCAGATTGTTAACCCAAACGAGTTCGTGATTTAAGGGAACGGAATCCTTGGAGAGCAAGATTAACTGACAAAGTTTTTGAGTGAGAAAGGGTTGTCCTCCTGTATAGGCGAGTATGGCTTTGATGACCGCAACAGGATTTTGTGATTTCGATAATAATCCTCGCATTAAAGGAGTCGCTTCCTTTAGCTGAAATCCTCTTAACTCGATCGCCCGTCCGATGTTAAAAGGAGTCCGTTGTTTATCGCGAATCAGATCGGCAGGCGTAGCAACGCCAAAAAGGGCAAAGGTTAAGCGATTGTAGGCAATGCGATCGGCTCGACGATTAAATAATTCCCGAATGAGCGCAAAGAAATCATCAACCCGAAAATTCAAACTGAGGATACTATCAATTTCATCCACAAAAAGAATTACGGGCGAAGAGATTTTTTTTAGCAAACCTTCATCTAGAAACTTGCCAAAGCGTTGGACTGGCGAAAGTAAATGATTTTGCTCCCACCATTCTTCTAAATTAAAGGAATCATATAAATTCAAGCTACTGATAATGCTATCAATTAATCCCGCATACCACTGTTCTGGAGTAATGTCGGACGTACCAATCGCAGTAATATCGATCGCCGCACAGGTAAAATTTTCCTCCTGCAAACGCTTCATCGTCCGAACTCTCAGACTCGATTTACCCATCTGCCGAGAGTTGAGAACATAGCAGAATTCTCCTGCCTTCAAACTTTCATACAGATCGTTATCTGCCTGCCGCGCTACGTAGGTTGGGGCATCAATAGATAAACTTCCCCCAACTTGGTATAGATAATTCGTCGTTGTTGCTTTTGTCACGAGCATTATTCTTCTCTATTACCGAAAAACTTCTCGAAAATATTGGTAATAAAGATCGCACATGGGAATTACTTGATTACCAACAAACTTCACTAAGCCAATACTTCTCAATTTAAAAGCCACTTGGCTATCTAACTGAAGAGGAACTGAAATCGAGACTAAATCTTTGTAAGCTTGCAGTAGTTCGGGATCTTCCCTTAAGTTACCGAATTGACGGCGAAGGTGATCGCCATAAATCCCCTCTTCCGTCGCTGCTACTCGTAACAAACTTTCCCAATCGATCCGCCCCCGACTAATTTGATAGAGAGCCTGCCTTACGAGATAGGGATGTCCACCTGTAAGGTGCATTAATTGCTCGACCTGAACGGATTGCCAAGAGAGTTGATGGCGCTGGACGAGCTCGGCAATCTGAGCCAATGTCAACTCAGGCAAATCGATCGGTAAACCAACATTAAACGGTGACTGATTAATATTGAGAGGGATATAAACATCTTTAGAGTGAACGATCACCAATCGCAGTTTTTTCCAAATCTCCTCATTCTTTGCTTTCTCATGCCAAGCTCTCAAAAGCCCAAAAAAGTCAGTCGCAATTTTAGGATATTGAAAAACTAAATCAACTTCGTCCAAACCTAGAACTAAGGGAGGCTCCTTCGCAGTCAGTAAATAACGCTGAAAATACTTCGTACATTTGTTTTTACTTCCTAAAACCCCCTGCCATTGTTGATCCAAATTATCCTCTAGATCGAGTTCGGCAGCGATGCTCGCACAAAACCATTGCAAAAACAGGTCTAGATCGCTAAACACATCGCTATCGGCTTGTTGAAAATATAGGTGCGCGACTTGATATCCCTTATATTTAGCGAAGGCAAGCGTCCGTGAGAGGAGAGATGACTTGCCCATTTGGCGTGGTGCTTTAATGCGAATGAGCGAACCTGCCCTGAGCATTGTTTCACAACAGTCCTTCTCTATGGGTGGACGTTGAATATAGAATGGAGAACCTACTTCTATTTGTCCTTCAGGCTCTTCCAACTGAAATGGTGATAGTGAAGCAGGGGGCTTAGGGGTAGAAGTCGCTGTGAGTGTCGTCGCAGTATTAGTAGTATTGGTAATATTGAGTAATCTTTCTAAGGCTTGCAGTACTTCTCCAGCATCCTTATAACGTTGGCGATAATCGTAGCGCATCATTTTGTCAATAATTGCTGCTAATCCTCGATTAATTTGCAGATTCACCTTAGCGACTGCTTTCGCACAGTTGTACTCATTGGTCTGTTCTTCTTTGGGAAGCTCTTTAAATGCAAGCCCAGTAAAAGCCTGCAAGCACATAATTCCCAAAGCATAAATATCACTACAAAATTTAGGTTGCCCAGCTAATTGCTCGTTGGGCATATATACCAACGAACCGACTACCACCGTTCTTGTCTCTTTATTTGCTTCATTTAAAAAATTCGGAGATTCTTTTGATAAGGCTTTGACCGCGCCAAAATCAATTAAGACAATTTTGCGATCGCGCTTGCGGCGAATTAAATTGGCGGGCTTAATATCGCGATGAATCACCTGTGAACTATGCACAAAAGCCAAGACTTGCAAAATATCCCATAAAGAGGAAACTAATTCCTTTTGACTCCACCTGCGACCACCACTAATCTCCCGATCTAATGTTTGTCCTTCAATAAACTCCTGTACTAGATAAAATTCACCATTTTGCTCAAAATGTGCAAATAATCGAGGAATCTGATCGTGACTACCTAAATCATTTAAAGTTTTGGCTTCACTTTCAAATAATCGTTTAGCGATCGCTATTTCTTGAGGATTATGTAATTGAACCTTGAGTTGTTTAACTACGCAGGCAGGCTTGTTAGGTAACTGTAAATCTCTTGCTAAATAGGTACAGCCAAAACCACCACCACCAAGTGGCTTTATAATTTGATATCTGCCTGCAAGGACTGCTTCAGCATTGGTCATGGTGTTCTAAATAGATTACAGTTTTAAGTAACATCTTTTTTATAATACAGTGACAATTAATGCTCGGAAAATTCTTTAGGGATTTAACATATAAGTTATTTTTTGTCGCTTTATCAAAAAGTTTATATCTTTATATTTGAGTTATGGTATTTGAGTTATAAAGAGTCAAAGCTTGTGGTATTTTCTGCACTTACATCACAGGCTTTAGGGCTTTATATTTAATTGCACCTAGCCAGTTAAACATAATTTCTTTATCTCCATTCATCCTTTCTATAGCAATCCAAAATCTAAAAATGATTTTGGGTTTATGAAGGTACATCCCTTAGCGATGCAATTCCATAAACATTTAGAATCGATCATTCAAGATTGATATATCCGAAGAAATATATCAGAAGAATAAGTATTAAAAAATTCATAGGTAGCTCTGGGCATAATTAAAATCCAGATGGAAAAACTATGGCGCAAGGGCATCTTGCACCACAGTTTTTTGGTTTTTAATTATGCTGAACTACTTAGCAAAAATAATTACCATTAAATATTCACTGGTGAGGGGGCAAGCAGGATATTCATCTCACAATAGATTAATATTTGCTTGGATGGATGCTGCTGACGCGTGGAGTGCAGCAAGTTCTTCATCTAAAAGCTTTAGCTCGACGATTTTTTCCGCACCTTGTCGCCCTAATTGCACGGGAACACCCATAAATATATCCCTTAAGCCATATTCGCCTGTCAGATAAGCTGCGGCAGGCAAAACCCGATGCCGATCACTAATGATCGATTCCACCATGACATTGACTGCCGCCGATGGAGCGAAATAAGCACTGCCATTTTGCAGTAACTGCACGATTTCAGCACCGCCATTACGCGTTCTCTCCACTAGTCTAGTGATCGCCTCCTGAGATAGTAGTTCTGTAATTGGCACGCCATTTACCGTTGATAGACGTGGTAAAGGAAGCATCAAATCGCCATGACCACCTAAAACAGTAGTATAGATATCAGCACTGGAAATTTTTAGTTCCATCGCAATAAAGGTTTGGAATCTCGCAGCATCTAGAACTCCGGCCATACCAATTACCCGCTGAGGTGGTAATCCGCTTACTTGCCATGCTAGGTAGGTCATTACATCTAGCGGATTAGTAACTATCAGTAAAATCGCGTTCGGGGATAGAGAGATCGTCGATTGCACTACATCTTTGACGATCGAAGCATTAATCCTCAATAAATCATTGCGGCTCATTCCATCTTTGCGTGGTAAGCCCGCAGTGACTACGATGATGTCGGAATCTTTGGTATCGCTATAGTCATTAGTACCAATAATTTGGCGATCAAGATCGGAAATTGTATGGGCTTGTAATAGATCGAGGGCAATACCTTGGGGTTTGCCTTGAACGATATCGTATAACACCACATCTGCCAAATTTTGCTTAGCAATGCGCTGAGCTAACATGCCGCCAACATTACCTGCACCAACAACGGTGACCTTAGGCGATCGATAATCTTCAACTTGTGTCGGCATAATTATAAAAACTGCTCAAGAAGCACTTAAATTAGCTTTAATAGTATAACCACAGCAGTTTTAAATTTGTTGTAGGCAAAATTAAGCCTTTCTGAGCTTATTTAAAATTATAGCTACCGCCAAACAAAATCAACTCTCTTTTGGGAATTGGTATAGAACAAATCAAAACTCAAAAGGTGAGTGGCTATGCAAAGCATAGCCACTCACCTTTTGAGTTTTATTGCCAATGTAAAGCTCGCATTTCTATATTGCTATAGCAGTCCTCAATGAGCGAAAAAATGAGCAAAAAAATGAGCGAAAAGCGAACTTATTACCTAAAACTTGATTGTCCGCTTATGGGCGGCAACCGACTCCACCAAACCGATCGCCATAAAATTAGCGAGTAATGCCGATCGCCCATAACTGAGCCAAGGCAGGGGAATACCCGTTACAGGGGCGACATTAATATTCATGCCAATATTTACAAAGGTTTGAAATAGCACAAAGGAAAATACACCGATCGCCAACAATGAACCGAAATTATCCCTTGCATTTACCGCAATTACCAGCAAACGCCAGCAAATACCAACGAACAATAGCAACACACAGATACAGCCAATAAAGCCAAACTCTTCACCGATTGCGGAAAATATAAAATCTGTATGTTGTTCGGGAATAAAATTTAATTGGGTTTGCGTACCCTTCAACCAACCCTGACCGAGCAATTTCCCTGCACCGATCGCAATTTTTGACTGAATGACGTGGTAACCAGCGCCAAGGGGATCTTGATTGGGATCGACAAAAAGAAGTAAACGCTTTTTTTGGTAATCATGCAAGACATTCCACAGGATCGCCCCAGCTTGCCCCGCCACTAAATTAACAACCACAGCTATGATCGTGCTAGCAATGCGAAACCAAGGTAGAGAGATCCATGCCGCCACCCCCATCAAGATCACCCAGACAATCCAAACAGGTAAATAAAGCGAAAACAAGACCGCCGAAACAATTGGGGAAAATATCAATACCAGCCAGCCTAGACTCGCCCCCGCCCAATAGAGCATTCCAATGGTAATTGCCGCAAATACCAGAGCTGTACCTAAATTTGGTTGTAAAAAGATCAAAATCCAAGGGGGCAATGTTACCCAAGCGACTTTAAAGGCATCGATGGGACTGTGAATTGGGCGATCGTGCATCACTGCCGCTAAAGAAATAATGATGCCCACCTTCGCAAATTCCGAAGGCTGAATGTTAAAGCCGCCGATCGTAATCCACCGCTCTGCACCTAACGCGGTCGTCCCGATCGCTAATACCAAAATCAAGGAAATATTGGTAATGGCGTAGGTAACCCAATGTAAGCGCAACAGGCGATCATAGTGAAATCGCGCGATCGAAAACATCGCGGTCAATCCTACTAAACCAGTCGCCCAATGCTGCCACCATTCAGTACGTCTAGCGCTATAGTCCGAGCTAAAAATGGCAACACCACCTAGAATCGTCAATAAAATCGGAAAAACCAGCAGTAATACATCAGCATCACGCCATTCCCGTTTAATATTTTCCCAACTTGGCAGTTCTAAAACTTTTACGACCATAAATTCAGATAATTCAGCATTGAAGTTTGACTTGGCATTTAAAATTGGTACTTAAAATTGGTACTTACAGCAATTATCGATCAAACGAACCACGAGAAGATTTTTGAAAGCTTTGCTTCGCAAAGCTTTCAAAAATCTTCTTGTTTGGGTTTGAGCGCAAAGCGCTGTAAATTGGCATTTAAATAAGTACCTCAGCACAATTAAAATCCATTGCTAAAACCTGCGGTGTACGCGCAGCTTGCGCCGCAGGTTTTAGGGTTTTATATTTAATTAAGCCCACTTACTTAAGTAGTTCGGCAGGGTTAAAAATCAAAACCAGAGTATATGCTCGTTTATTGGGCAGTATGTACTTCATCAATTGTAACCAAGCAAATAAATCTATAGACTGTAAACCGCAAAAAAATACAAATTGATCGAATTTTAGTAATTTTAAGGATGGGCGGCGCTTCGCGCCGCCCATCCTTAAAATTACTAAAGCTTTTTCTGCAAAACTAATACTCCCATCATGCCATTGGCGATCGCATAGTGGGTTGCCTGCATAAATCCTGCGGCTTTGGCTAATTTTACCTGCTCAGTACCGATGGGAAACCTCGCTAAACTTGGGGCAATATAGGCATATTCCTCGGTCATCGCAAATCGGTCAGCCATGGGTACGACCACTCGCTCCAAGTAAAAATCTTGAAAACTTTGCATTAGGCGATCGCTAGGGCGATGAAAGTCTAAGATGGCTGCTTTTGCTCCCTGTTTGAGAACGCGGTGCAATTCGGCTAAACATTGAGGAATATTTGTCACATTTCGTAACCCATAGGCGAGGGTGGCTCCGTCAAAGGTATTATCGCTAAAGGGGAGCTCCAAAACATTCCCTTCTTGCCATGTGAGACATTTTTGAATTTTGGGCGCGTAGTTATTAGCTTTATCGGCGGCGATCGCTAATAGTTGTTTAGAAAAATCTACGCCGATCGCCTGCCCCCTTGGCGCAACTAGTTGAGCTAGCAAGGTCGTCATGTCCCCAGAACCACAGCAAAGATCGAGCCATTTTTCCCCCTGTCGCGGTTCGCACCAGCGCAGAGCCATCTTTTTCCAAACGCGATGCTGTCCTAAGCTCAGAAGATCGTTAAAGCGATCGTACAATGGGGCAATGCGATCGAAAATCTGCTGGATATCAGTTTCCGAAGGTTGAGACATGGAGTTACCTAAAAGCTACTTACACCATTGCTAAGCATAATCGCTGAGCGGATCGATCGGCACGAGTTTTATCATCATGCAACAATGTAATACTAGATATTGGCAACACAACCATTGCCCTAACTATGCAAAAACTTTGGTTTAGTAAAAGCAAGCAGCCACAGCCTTTACCTCCCGCAGAGGAATCTCTATCGTCATCGGCAAGCGAAACCACCCCAGAGCAAAACTCAGAGGAAACCAGCCTCCCTGCCAAAACCTTTGAATGGGAAGTTTCAGCGGCTTGGTTTTTTGTAGCTTTAGGAGTCGGCGGAGTGATTATGGTCGCAATGTTTGGATTGCAGTATCTGACTGCACCCGAAGCAACTCCAGATAGCAACCTCATCTGTAAATCTAAGATCGGTGGAGATTGGCAAACGCCCTTTGGCAAAGTAACCTTGCAGTCAGAGGCAGAGAACCTCGTTTCAGGAAAATATGAATATACAAATTTTGAACGCGGTAAAATTAGCGGTGAATTAACTGGTAGGCTGAACAACAATGTTCTTTCCTTTGATTGGCAGGAAACGCCCAATCAACAGCCGAAGCAACAGGGCAAAGGAATTATAGTTTTTGGTGAGGGTTGTAAAGAATTTTACGGTAGCTATGGGATTGGGGGTAGTACAAATAATTTCGGTAATTGGCAAGGTTCTCGTCTGCTCAAATAAGCTTAGGTTTTGATTTTATTCATTTTATTTTACTCAATTGTTTAGATAGATGACGCTATCTAAAAATAAAACCCGTGTTTTGCCTATGTACAACATTTCTTATCTATTGCTTGTGGAAACAAGTATCATTACCCAAACCGATCCTAATACTTGGCAGTCGATCGCCAAATTGGGCGAATGTCTTTTGCCAGAGGTTGTAGCAGTAGAAATTAGAAATATCGCCAGTGGCAAAACTGAAGGTAACGAATCAGCCGCTAAACAATTTCAAAAATTACTCCCAAAACTCAACTGGGAAACTACCCCCTTAACTTCTGACCGTAGCGATTTAGCGATTAGGGCTACCCAAAATCTTAGTCGTAAGGCAAAATTGATGATGAACGTTGCTCGAAGTGCCGCTGGAGTTGCTAATGCTCATCCGCAACAATGTGTAGTTTTAATTTCTGATGAAATATCCTTACGCGATCGCATTGCCAAGCTAGAGTTTAAAAATCTCTGCGCTATTCCTTCAGCGGTTGCCAGACAATGGTCTAGAACTGATCGAGAACCACCAATTGTGCAACTCGTCATCAAACAGCTACAGGAACAATTAGAGCAAACATCCGTTCAATCCTCTCACCAACCCACTAATTCACCCAATGAAACCTCAAAATCTGCCTATCTAGGTGTAGACCATCAAGATACAAGTCCACAGTCCAGCCCTCGCACAAGCTCTAATTTCAAAGGCTTTAATGCAATCAATTTTATAAAATTTGGTCTAGCAACAACATTTTTAGCTACGATTTTATTGTTTGGATGGAAGCTAGCTCAACCTCAACAATTTCAACAGTTCTGGGAAAAAACTGGGTTGCCTCCGCTACCAAAAATATTTATTCAACCGAATCAACCCAAGAAAAGTTAATAAATTAATTCCCTCATGATATTTCCAAACCAAGACGCTGTTGATAAATAGAGATGCAAACTAATGGATATGGGCGAAACAAAAACGGAATCCTTTGAACTAATCGAAAAGTTAAATGAGATCGGTATAGCACTCTCGACCGAAAAAAATACGCCCAAGTTGCTAGAAATGATCTTAAAAGGGGCAAAGGCTATCTTAAACGCCGATGGTGGAACGCTATATCTAGCCACGGAGGACAAACGGCATCTTCAATTTGAAATCATCATGAATGATTCTCTTGGTATCATGATGGGCGCACAACTCGGAGAGCCGATTCCTTTCGATCCCTTGCCTCTCTACGACGCGGATGGTAATCCCAATAACACGATGGTGGCAGCCCATGCCGCTTTGTACAAAAAAACGATTAATATTCCTGATGCCTATACTGCCAAGGGTTTCGACTTTGCGGGGACTAGAGCTTTTGATACCAAGACGGGCTATCGATCGCAGTCGTTTTTGACCTTGCCAATGCTCAATCATGAAAATGAATTGATTGGCGTTTTGCAGTTGATTAACGCTAAGGGAGATGATCGTCAAATTATTGAATTTTCTAAGATTGCCCAGCGCATTGGCGAATCCTTAGCATCCCAAGCCGCGATCGCCTTAACCAATAACAAACTAATCGGTCAATTTCGCGAGTTATTTGAATCGTTTATTAATCTCATGTCTGAGGCGATCGACAAAAAATCGCCTTACAACGGCGCTCACTGCCGTCGCGTCCCCACCTTGACCATGATGATTGCCGATGCTGCCTGTAAGGCAGATTATGGCATTTTCAAAAATTTCCGTTTGGATGATGAGGAAAGATACGAGCTAAAAATTGCAGGGCTGCTCCATGACTGCGGTAAAGTAACTACGCCAGTACATGTAATCGATAAAGCAACTAAACTCGAAACAATATTTGATCGCATTCACTTAATTAATACTCGCTTTGAAGTCCTCAAACGCGATGCCGAAATTAGTTTTCTTAATCAAAAAATTGCGGCGATCGAGTCAGGCAATCTCAGCATTATTCCTGCCCTAGAAGAGACTTTTAAGCAAAAACTCGCTCAATATTCTAGCGACCAAGATTTTCTTCGCATTTGTAATGTTGGTGGCGAATTCATGAGTAATGAATATAAAGAAAGGCTGCAAATCATTGCGACCTATCGATGGATCGATCCGATGGGTGTCGAAACTAATTTCTTGACTGATAACGAACTATACAACCTCAATATTTCTAGGGGAACCCTTACTGCCGAAGAGCGCAAAATTATCAATGATCATATTGTGGTTACGATCGAAATGCTCGAACAATTACCCTATCCTCGCAATCTTCGTCGCGTACCAGAATATGCTGGCGGTCACCATGAGAGAATGGATGGGAAAGGCTATCCGCGAGGCTTAACGCGCGAGCAAATGTCTCTGCCTGCAAGGATGATGGGAATTGCTGATATTTTTGAAGCCCTCAGCGCTAAAGATCGCCCCTATAAACAGGGTAAAACTTTAACTGAATGCCTCCAAATTCTCGGTAAGATGAAGTTGGAAAATCATATCGACCCCGATCTGTTCGATCTATTTGTCAGCGAGAAAGTGTATTTACGCTATGCCAATGAGTACCTCGATCCCGATCAGATCGATGAAGTCGATGAGGATAAGATTCCTGGGTATAGGGTAACCTTAGCGAATGTTGGTACTAAATAGGTAGGTATGGGCGGCGTGAAACGCCACCCATACCTAATAGACTAAGAGAATTTTTAGAGCTGAGGTTGGAGATATGTTGCACGCGATCGCCAATGCCGATATCCTTTTAAGGCTTTACTAAACATAACCCTTCAATAAGTTATCTAGGTTTGTGAAACACCCTCGATCCTGCCCCAATTACTTAAACCACATTGATTTCGTACTTATTTATGTTTGCCCAGTTTCGCTCTCAATATCCTCAAGGTCGCATTCAAACTGAGATGCTCCCCAAAATCGACGGGCTCCATGCTTTTAGGGCGATCGTCTCGGAAGGAGATGCAGTTATGGGCACTGCTACGGCTGTCGATAGCGATCTTGAAATAGCAGAGGATCGAGCCATTAAACGGGCTCTGACGATCGCGGGACTTGCCTTTGACAATGGATTTGATAATAACTATGGCAATTATGGATCGCCCATGCTCACCCAAGTTTCGCGGGATCCTGCAACGGTCAATTCTCTGCCATCAGCTAATTTTAATGCTCTAGGCAGTGCTGCGAACCTTTCCGAGCGTAATGCTAATCCCCAGTTAAGCCATACGATGCAAACCATTCAAGCAGAACCTACTTTAAACTATGCATCAAGTAACTATGGGACAAGCGAATATATCCCCGAAGAGCATGTCTACTATGCGTCGAGCGAACCAGCACCTGCCCTATCGTCACCTAACGAAACTCCTAGCGAAACCGTAACAACATCTCGTTCGTCTCATCCTACGAATAATCCTACGATGATCAAGGCTTCAGCACCCCAGATCGCGCCCGAACCAATCGATCTATCCGATCCGATCTCTAAAATCGATGTGGAGATGGAGCGTCTAAACTGGACAAAAGCCCAAGGGCGCGATTATTTAGTACGGACTTTTGATAAAAAGTCGCGGCAGCAATTAAGTAACGACGAGCTACTACAATTTCTCAGCTATTTAAGATCGCTGCCAACTCCAAATCGACAGTTAGCAAACGACGATTTCTTCTAAAATTATTTGTGAAATTATTTGTCAAATTATCTGTGAAAAACCGCTTGCCAATGTCACCCAGCGAGTTTTTAGAAATCCAAGGCATCCCTGCATGAAATCTCTCAATTTTAAAGAAGAACTTAGTCTATTGATCCGCGCAAAATGTCCGATTATTTATGTCGTGACATGGGAGGAAGAGCGTGCGGAAAAGGCGATCGCTCAGGTCGCGCAGGAATGTGGACCGCCCCGTCAGATGCTTTATTACGATCTTGTGCGTGGGTTCGAGCATAATCAGGAAGGTAAAAATAATTTACTGCAAGCTCTCCAAGTGGTGGAGAATAGCGATCGCCAAACGGCAACTATTTATGTATTTCGAGATTTACATCGACGTTTGGCTTCGCCAAGACTAGATGAAATTTTGGTACGTCAACTTCGCAATCTTTATCGCAGTTTTCGGAATTCGCGTAAAACCCTAATTCTGTTGAGCCCATTATTAGAGATGCCTTCGGAACTCGAAGAACAGATAGCGGTTCTTTATTTCCCATTACCCGAAACGACGGAAATCCGTCATATTATTGAGCAGATGATTCCCCCCGAACAGTTGCGAATGGAGGGTAATAGTCTCGAACAGTTGATTAAAGCTTGTATGGGCATGACCCGCGATCGCATCTGTCATACGCTCTCTAAGTCAATCGTCCAAAAGCATTTTGTGAACGAATCGGATATTGATCGCGTTTTAGTTGAGAAACAAAAACGCATCAGACAAACGGAGTTCTTAGAGTTCTTTACTCCCAATGAGACCTTAGATAGCATTGGGGGGTTAGACAATTTCAAACTTTGGTTAATGCAACGACAGCAGGCTTTTTCCGATGAAGCGAGAGCGTTTGGCTTACCCAATCCCAGAGGAGTTTTATTGTTGGGGATTCAGGGAACAGGAAAAAGTCTCTGTGCTAAAGCGATCGCCAATCTTTGGCGATTGCCCCTCTTACGATTGGATGTTGGTCGCCTATTTGGCAGCTTAGTGGGACAGTCGGAGAGCCGCACACGCCAGACGATCCAGCTTGCCGAAGCCCTCGCACCTTGCATTCTCTGGATTGACGAAATTGACAAAGCCTTTGGGGGAATTGCTAATAGTGTGGGCGATTCGGGAACCAGTCAACGGGTCTTAGGAACCCTATTAACTTGGATGCAAGAGAAGTCTAGCCCAGTATTTGTGGTGGCAACGGCAAATAACATTCATGCCTTACCCCCTGAGTTATTGCGAAAGGGAAGGTTTGACGAACTCTTCTTTATTAATTTGCCTACCTATGAAGAACGGAAAGAAATCTTTTTACTCCACTTAAAACGTTTTCGTCCGACCGAGTTACCTAGTTTCGATATCGAGCGCATGGCTGCTATCTCTAAGGAATTTAGCGGTGCAGAAATAGAACAGGCGATCGTTGAAGGGATGTATCGCGCTTTTCACGAACAGAGAGATGTTAGTACAGAGGATATTTTAGGCGCTATCAAGGAAACCTATCCCCTAGCAAGTACGGCGAGAGAACAGATTAGTTTCATGCAGGCTTGGGCAACTCAAGGCAGGGCAAGGAGTGCTTCTCGTGGTGAAGCGATCGATCTAGCAAGCGATAAGTTAAGCAGTAAATTAGGCGATATTACCTTGCTTGACAATTTACCAAAAGCTCTTGCTGAGAACTCAAGAGGCAAACATCGCCCTTTGCCCTTGCCTCCTTTACCGCAAATTAAATCCAGTTCTGACTCATGAACCAACCTGCACCTTCTTTTGACGATCCAGAATTGCCTCAGTTACAGGCAATTAAAGCGCATCTGGATTTGGTGCTAATGTCCTTGGAAGCCCTAACGGGGATTGGCTCCGATGAAATGCTGGCAGTTGCGGAAAAGTTAGGTTTGGAGGAGATTTTAAGCGATCGCATTACTCTATGGCGGTTACGGCAGGCTAGTCCCTTACGCAAGGGGAAGGGACGAAAGAAACTAGATGTTGATGAGGCAAGGGCAATGACTTTAATCAGCTGTACCTTGGCGGCGCAGCAGCAGTTTGCTATTCGTAATGCGGTCGCTCAATTAGAGAAATGTACTGCACTCAAACACCCTCCCTACCGCGAACCGATTCTCGGTGATTATCTAGATCGCTTTAATAGTCTGTATCAAGAACGCATGGCAGAAGAAGAACAGGCTAAACCCGATGCGATTCAGCGACTAGCCTTAAAATTGTTAATCGATTTGCTATTTTATAGTTCTCAAATTGGTTCCCGTCGTCTCTGGGTAGCATTGTTAGAACGCAGTCAATAGGAAATAGTTTATGGACGCTGGATTAAAAGCGCTTTGCACTCAAACCCAAACCAAGAAGATTTTTGAAAGCTTTGCTTTGCAAAGCTTTCAAAAATCTTCTTGTGGTTCGTTTGATCGATAATTGCTGTAAAAGCGATCGCTATAATTATCTTATGCAGGATAATGCTAGTGTTGGATTTATTAAAGGAGTTACAAATCAATGACTCAGATAGTTGCAAGAAAACCCTTATATGAATCTGATTACCTACTTTGGATTCAGGAAACTATAGCTAAGTTAAAAAACAGAGATTTTGAGAATCTCGACCTTGAAAATTTGATAGAGGAAATTGAGGACTTGGGGCGATCGCAAAGAAAGGAGTTAGAAAGTCGTCTTGCGACTTTATTGGCTCATTTGCTCAAACGGATGTATGTAAATATGCCTGACTGTTTTAATGGCTGGGAAAATACTATCCGAGAGCAGCGCTTACAGATTGAGGTATTACTTAATAACTATCCCAGTCTCAAAAGCTATTGGGATAGACATTTTAGTGATGCTTGGCGATTTGCTTTAAAGCATACTCGCAAAGAATATCAGTCAAAAGGTTTTACTTTCCCTAACGAATGGGAGTTTGAGAAAGATACTGACTCTATTGTCAATATTGATTTTTGGGACTAAGCGATCGCCCCCAACTCAATCTCTACAAATTGCGATCGCCTCAAATTACCTTTTAAAATTACCTTTTAATTTGCTTTGGAAAATCAGGGACTAGCAAGGATTGCTCTAACTCCCTTTGCTCGTTATAAAATCTCATTTGACCTTCTTCATTGCATAACCATACTTCAAGAGCTTGGGCTTCAAAATACAATTTCTTCTTGAATTCCATTTCACCCAAAGTATTGCCAATAGATTTAACCTCTATACAAATTTCTGGTGCAATGGATGCTGATACTTCATCTTGGATTTTGTCAAATCTTGCTTCCGAACACCACACCACATCAGCAACTTTAACACCATCTGTTGTGTCGATCGCGCATTCTGGCATGACTTCTCCATTGCTAATTAAAGACTCTAATAGACGTTGGATTCTTCCTTGATGAAAAGAATGTTTGATTTTGACTGGACTCATGACGATTTGCCCCCACTTGTTTAACTCAATTTTGAAGGGTAAATCTTGTAGCTGTTTATTCTCACAAACTTCTTCCCATTTCATAATCAATTACCTAGAGCAATTAGAATGATCATAACTTATCTGACAATATTTTAGATGAGATAGCAATCGCCTCCAACTCAATCTCAACAACCTGCGATCGCCATTTCCTCTAACTATTTATGATAATGAAATCGGCACTGTGTAATGGTGACTTGGTTTTCATCAAAAGCATAAATAATGCGATGTTCTTAGTTGATGCGTCTAGACCAGTAACCCTGTAGTTCAAATTTTAAAGGTTCTGGCTTTCCCAGTCCTGTTGTAGGATTTTTGCAAATTTCAAGACAGATTTGGATAATCTTTTTCAGCATCTTGATGTCGTTCTGTTGCCACTAATCTAAGTCCTTTAAAGCATTTTCAGTCCAAGTAAGCTTTAACATCTATTTCTCTTACTTGACCTTGTTGATGTTGCAAGATGCCTTGATATAAGCGATCGCGATTGACTGGGTTGCTTAGTAAGTACAATGTTTCGACTAGGCTGCTATATTCTTTTGCGTCCAGCATGACAATGCCCTGCTCAGGTTCTTTATATACTGAAATGACTTCGTGATTTTTTAATACTCGTTCAAAGATCTGTGCAAATTGGGTGTTGCATTCTTGAAAGGTGACTTGTTGTGTTGACATGATTTTATAGTCCTATTACAGGTACTTATAGCATTCTAACTTGGATCGCCTAAAACACAACCCATCAAAATGCGATCGCTATACTAGATGTTATGCACGATAATGTTAATGTTGGATTTATTAAGGGAGTTACAAACTAATGACTCAGACAATTACAAGAAAATTCTTATATGAATCTGACTACCTTCTTTGGACTCAGGAGACTATAGCTAAGTTAAAAGCTAGAGACTTTGATCATATAGACTTTGAAAATTTAATAGAGGAGATTGAGGATTTGGGGCGTTCTTATCGGGATGAGCTAGAGAGCCGCTTGGATGTATTGCTATCTCATATTTTGAAGCGATTATATGTTCCTCTACCTAATGACTACAATGGTTGGGAAAGAACAATTAGAGAACAACGCAAGCAAATTAGAAGACGTTTAGAAAAGTCTCCTAGTCTCAAAAACTATTTACCTGAAATTTTTGATAAGATTTGGCAAGATGTGATTAAGGAAGTTCGAGAAGATTATCCACAATATGACTTTCCTGATCTTTGGCAGTTTGATCGTGATATCGATACTTTGTTAAATGGTAATTTCTGGAGTTAGGATAAAGGCGATCGCCCCCAACTCAATCTCTACAAATTGCGATCGCCTAAAACCCCAAAACTTTGATAAACAAGATTAATCATTTCGTCTGTACATAGCTCTAGCTGTAAGAGGAAGTTTTTGGCTTAATAAGCCCAAACTACGCAAATTCTTCTTAATCTTCCTAGCTTTTGCAATCTCCGCAGCTTCTTCAATTCTATCAGCCAACATTTTATAGTTAAAGTACTTATAGACCTTAAAGCCATGCTCTAGAATCAGTTTTGGGGTAGCACCTGGTTGATCGCTTTGTCCATAATGATTTGATAAATGGTGAATTTGTATTCCAACCACTCCATTCCCACGCGCAATAGACTGTTCAATCTCATAGTTGACATATTTTCTATTCGCAGTTTGATTTCCAATGAAAACAACAGTGACGCTAGTGTTGTAGAGTGCATTGTCAATCATTCTTTTAATGTTGGCATCACCCTTTTTTTTAGCATCTTCCCAAAGTGAGGCATCTCGAAATCCAGCTGCTGCACAGCCTGTAATGTTAGGAATACTTCTAATCTGATTTATGCGCCAAACATCTCGTTGATAGTGAAAGCTGAAGAATACTCGTCTTGACATTATTTTCCTCCTGTTGCTGCAATAATTACAATGATAATGATAATTGTGCTGAAGGGTAGTCCTAAAAAGGAAAGGATGAGGGAAAATATCTAGATGGTTGTTACAGATTAAAGCAATGTCAGAGTCAAGTCCATCAAGTCCATCATGTCCATCCTGCCAGTCCGTATCAGTGGTTAAAAACGGTAGTACTCGGCATGGCAAACAAAATTATAAATGTCGGGACTGTGGTCGTCAATTTGTAGAAAATCCACAGTGGCAGAGAGTTTCAGAGCGTATCCAAGACACTTATGACCTTTTAGAGAGACTACTGCTAAGAAAAATCCCACTAGCTGGAATAGCTAGAGTCCTCAAGGTCTCAGAGAAATGGTTGCAG
>NZ_ALWB01000020.1 GCF_000332215.1 Pseudanabaena biceps PCC 7429 | reverse complement strand
GGCGGCGCTTTGCGCCGCCACTCATCCTTTTTTGGGGTTGCTATTGCTGGCGATCGCGGGATGGTTTAGGCTCAGGACTTGGTGTTCCGTTGGGGGTGGTGTTAGGGATAGGTATCGCATCTTGTGTGGGCGATGCCGAAGGCGATGGCGATGCAGAAGGCTGAGGATCGGGAATAGTAGGAATTTTAGAAATAACTTCCTCTGGATGGCTAGGGGGAATTCCTTCGCTAACGATAATATCTTCGATCACCGTTTTGACAATTGGAGCCGCTACCGTCGAACCAAAGGCATCAGAACCCACAGGTTCGTCAATTACGGCTATGACGACGTAGCGTGGTTCTTTCGATGGGAAAATACCGACAAAGCTAGTAATCTTGGCATTGGCATAGCCGCCACCCGTAGAAGATGCTTTTTGAGCAGTTCCCGTTTTACCAGCCAGACGGTAACCAGGAATGCGCGCGGGTAACCCCGTCCCCTTTTCTACGACATCCGTCATCATTTCCAAAACCCGTTGTGTAGTTGCTGGGGAAATAACTTGGCGAGGAGTCGGTAACTTAGGCTGATAGTATTCTTCACCTTCTTCGTTAATTAACCCCTTTACCACATGGGGCGTAAGCAACTTACCGCCACTAGCTAAAATCCCATGCAGTTGCACCATTTGAATTGGAGTTAGGGAAAAACCTTGCCCAAAGGCTGCTGTCGCTGGCTCAATTACATATTCGATGAATTGTTCTTGCGGTTTGAGCGTGCTGGGGGTTTCGGAAGGCAAGTCAATGCCTGAAATATCGCCTAAACCAATGCGCTCTAACCAACCATAATAGACCGATGGTTTCATCCGTTGGATGATATGCACCATGCCCACATTACTCGATCGCTGGAGGATTTGACTGATACTTAAAGGACCAACAGCACCCACTTGTTCATAGTCAAAGTTTGCCACTGGCCAACCACCTATGGTAAGCGCCCCCTCGTCATTAAATACTGTATCGGGCTGAATCGCTCCCGCTTCGATGGCGATCGCAACATTAAGCGGCTTAAAGGTCGAACCAGGTTCGTAAAGATCGGAAACCGCCCAATTTTTGAAGAGTTTAACATCCGCCTCATAATAGCGATTAGGGTCGTAGGTGGGCTCGGTTACCAAGGTAAGTAGACCACCATCCCTCACATCCATAACGATTACCGATCCACGCTTGGCACTAAACTTGACCATCTGTTGTTTGAGGATCTGTCTTGCCGTGCGCTGGATCCGCGAATCGATCGTCATTTGCAAGCTGGTGCGATCGCTATTGATCATGCCCGCAGGAATGCGATTGGGAATAAATTTGCCATTGCCATCCTGCTGCGCGACCGATGGCGCTTGATCCGTACGTTCTAATAGTTTTTCTTGGCTGAGTTCGATGCCCGCTTGTCCTCGGTGATCAACATTTACATAGCCGAGGATTTCCGAGGCAAGATCCTGTTGTGGATAGAGACGATGGCGTTGCTGAATGAGTTCTAAACCATCCAGTCGCAGGTTATAGATGCGATCGGAACTTTCTTCCGAGAGCCAATACTCCACTTGAATGGAAGTAGTATCGCGGGTGAGAACGCTCAGCAGTTTATCGGCTGGGCGCTTGAGAATCGGGGCAAGTTTGGCAGCGATCTCTTCGGGCTTTTCTTTGTATAAATGAGGATAGGCAAAAAGGGTATAGACAGGACGATCTAAGGCTAAAACTGCACCTTTGCGATCGGTGATTGTCCGTCGCGGGATAAATGGGCGCAAAGTAAACATTTGCTGCCTTCTTGCCTTTTCCAACAAGTCCGACGAAGTAACGACCTGTAAATATACTAGACGCACCACTAGTCCCAGCATCGCCACCGCTAAAATTATCCAGATCAGCACGGTGCGACGTTTGAAGAGATTGATAGTTGCGAGATCTCTAGGGAGGAAAGATGGGGTCATGGGCGTTTTTAGTCGAGATCTAGACAGAGTTGGCGGAAGCGATCGCCACGTTGCTCGAAGTTAGCAAACTGATCGAAGCTCGCACATGCAGGCGAGAATAGCACAGTTGGCAGGGGCTGGCTAGGGTGATTATGGGCGCGGCTATGGGCAATTTTGGCGGCCTGTTTGACTGCGCGTTCTAGGGTTTCCACGATCTCATAGTTTTTGAATCCTGCATCGTTGAGCATTTCGGCAAATAGTGGAGCAGCCTCTCCAATTAATAAAACCGCGATCGCCCTTTGACGAATTTGCTCTAGCCATGCATCTGCATCACCCTGTTTGGGTTGACCGCCAGCAATCAAAACCACAGGTGGTTTTACCGCTTTTAAGCCCACTTCGGCAGCATCGTAATTGGTCGCTTTACTGTCATTAATAAAGGCAATTCCCTCGTACAAACGGATATGCTCCAGCCGATGGGGGACACCTTTAAATTGGGATATCGCAAAATCAATATGCTCGGAACTGATTCCCGCTAACTTTGCTGCCGCCACTGACATTAATAGGTTTTGGCGATTATGCTTGCCCAAAAGTTGCCAATGGGAAATCGGGAAAATGGCTTCTCCGCGAAACTTGACCCACCCATCATTGATACAAATACCATCCGTATGGGCTTCCACAACTTGATTGTCAACCCCAGTCCATAGGGCTTTTGGCCACATAGCTGCCCCAAATTTACATAGATTAGGATCGTTGCCATTGAGAACAATATGGGCTGAGCGATCGATCAAACTTGCCTTGATATTCCGATAGGCTTCAAGAGTATAGTGACGGTTCAGGTGATCGGGCGTGAAGGTAGTCCAGATACCAATTTCTGGCAAGACGGTTTGGGTAGACTCAATCTGATAACTACTTAATTCCGCAATAATCCAATCGGGCTTAAGTTGATTTTGCAATACTTGCAATGCAATTTCGCAAGCAGGAAAGCCAATATTCCCACAGGCGATCGCCTTTAGTCCCGCAGCCTGAAAAATTGCGGCTGTTAATGATGTGACCGTAGTTTTGCCATTGGTTCCTGTAATACCCACCCAAGGAATATGCTTGAGATAGCGCCATGCTAGTTCGATTTCGCCAATGGTATCAAGCCCTAGGGATCTTGCTTGTTCAATTTCTGGACGATCCCAAGGTACTCCTGGACTGACTGTCACAAGATCGATATTTTGCCCCGCTTCAATTAATCGAGCAAAGTTTGGGAAAGCACCAAGCTCAACAGCAATTCCTTCTGATTCTAAAGCTTGTTTCCTTTGTTCTAGGCTAGGACTGTTATTACTATCACTAACTGTCACCTGCCAACCATCAGCTTTGAGTAGTTTTGCAGCAGAAATTCCCGACTGTCCCAGTCCTAGTACATACGCTTGAGGCATAGCGATCGCTTGGTTTACAAGTTTGTTAAAAAGTTAATAATTAAGGATACAGGAACATGAGGCTTACTAGAATGGTTTGGGACTGCTATAGCAACTCAAAAGATACCTAGATGAGTGGCGGCGCAAAGCGCCGCCGCTCATTTTTGTTTTATTTGACCTCTGCCAATAAATTGGCGAGACGAGGATATTGAGAAACCATTCCAAAGGTTTCAGGAGAAACCACATCGTAGGTAAAGTGGCGTTGAGCAATACAAAAACGATCCCATTCGGCAACTTCGATACGGAATAGTTTGATAACTGCATCCACGAGAAACGGTGTTAGTTCAAATTGCCAACCAACTTTTAAGTTTAAATATTCGCAGAACTGAACAATTAAATCCTGAGCCGTGAGACGTTGCATTCCTAATACTAATCGGGCAGGTCGGGCAGGAGCTACGGGCCCGGATGGCGCAGTAAGTAAGTAAGTGACAATTTGAGCAATGTCGATCGCATGGACAAAATGGAAACTGCCATCGGTTTTTAAGAATCTGGCATAGGGCACATATTTCAGAATATCCTTTAGCCCCTTGGAAAGATGGGAATAGGGCTTATTTTCTGCGCCGCCAAAAACGAGCGTGGGAAATACGGTAATGAGGCGATCGCGAATAACAGAATTTTCTAAGGTTTCCAAGCAGGCATGTTTAGATGCAATATAATTTGTCCCAAGTTCGCCAGCTTCAGGAATGATCTGATTGTGAGAATCAAGGATACTGGCAGTAGAAAAATAAATTGCCCGTTCGCATACCTGTGGATCGAGTGACGAAAATAGCTCAATTGTTTTATCGCGGTTGACCACAAAGGCTTCTTCTCCGCCCCAACCTGCGGCAGTACTCACTACAAACTCCATCGTGCGCAGCAGGGCTTGGTAATTACCGATATTCTGCATCGAGTCTTCGATAACATGCACATTTGGGCGATCGCTTACGTCAATTTGCAATTTGCGGCGATCGCGGACTAACAGATATAGGTCGTAATCAGTTTTTTCTAGAAGCATCTCGATCAGATAATGACCGACACAACCACTCGCACCCGTAATAAAAACTTTTTTTGACATTAAATTCAAATTGCTGATTGAAAATTACTCATAGAGCTATAGCGATCCTAAATGAGCCGAGAGAGGCTCCGACTCCGCGCCGCCAAAGTGTACCGATGGTTAAGCACCGATGGTTGAGCGAAGTCGAAGCCCCATTTTTCTTGTAAGTAGTTAGACCCAGAAGAGCGTACCGCCCGCGTAGCGGGCGGTACGCTCTTTGGTTTTGTTTCTTGATTATGCTGAACTACTTAAATGATTTAGGTTAAATGATTTAGGATTGCTATATTTTAATTATTGCTTTAATTACAACGATTAAGAAAGCCCATGCAAAATACTCGTCTTAGTCAGATTGTGAATATCAACATTAGACGATTATCTCAGTGGTCGAGCAATCCTTGGCGAAGAACATCGTTGATAGCGATAAGTTTATTACTAGGATTTTTTTTAGCCTCAGTAATCTCTACTTCCACGGGGGCAAAATCTGAGTTAGATATTCTGGCGGCGGCAATTACGGTTTTTTTTGTAGAATTGACCAACCGTTTTGTCTACAGTCAAAAGCGATTAACTCGCAGCGATGGCACCATAACGCCCAGACCCCTAACTTCGGAAATGCTGAACTCACTCAAGCTCGGCATCACCTACGGACTATTCCTAGAAGCCTTTAAGCTCGGATCTTGAGGATATGGCTTGCCCCACCCTAATTGCGGCGATGGGTAACTTGATCGGCGTAGTCAGAAATACTTGATGGCATCGAGCTCCCTGTCAAGATAATATTGACCTTCGGCGATCGCGTTTCCAGTACATGCAACAGTTCCTCTTCAGAAATCAGCGATCGCTCAACTAGCAAATCCACTTCATCGATTACGACCAACCCCATAGGTGAGGACTTAATGGCTACTTTGGCATAGTCCCATAGGTCTAGCACTGCAATTTTTTCGGCATCCGTCAATACGATCTCATGCCGAGACAAATCGCGCTGAGCATCACAACGCATCCACTCAAAGTTTTCAACTAGCCGACGAGGATTATTCAAACCTTGATTAATCCCCGTTTGAAAAAGTTGCACGAGTAATACTTGAGTACCCTGACCTGCTACCCTCAAAGCTTGAGCGATGATGTCAGCATAAAGATTGCGGTGGGGCGCGATGAAGACTTGGACATTGCCTTTAAGTGGAGTCACAATCGATGAGCCCTTGAGCGAGTTAGAATCTGCGGAGTTAGTCTTGGTCTGATTGGGGCGATCATGATTATTTTTTGTTTGCTGCGTCTCGATCTGAGTCGTTTTAATTTGAGCCACCATAAACAAATCTAGCGTTTAAATTACCACTTAGCATCATAGCAGACACTAGATGTAGAAAAATTTTGTAAAGATTACTTTCATAGCTATTTGTTGCCCAAGAAGAGAATGGTGGCGCTTCGCGCCACCATTCTCTTCTTAGCTACTTAGCATTGTCCGTGCTGTACGAAAATGGCGATGGGAAAGCGGTTAAATAATGAACTTATGACAAAAAGGCGCAAAACCTCTTGTCAAAAAGTAAACTAAACTTTCAAGTACTACAGTTTTTTTGTATGAGCCAGCCAACAGCCACCCAACCTTGGAGTCAGCGATTCGAGACCGCGCTGCATCCAGCGATCGCTAGATTTAATGCCAGTATCAGTTTTGATATTAATTTAATTGAATATGACATTACGGGATCGCAGGCGCATTCGCGCATGTTGGCGAAAGTAGGGATTATCAGTGCTGAAGAAGGAGAGATGCTTGTTAACGGGCTAGAACAGATCCGCCAAGAATATCGAGCAGGGGATTTTAATCCCGGTATTGATGCCGAGGATGTTCATTTTGCCGTAGAACGCCGCCTCACTGATCTGATCGGAGATGTGGGTAAAAAGGTACATACAGCGCGATCGCGCAACGACCAAGTTGCCACTGATGTAAGGTTATATTTGCGCGACCAGATCCGCAAAATTCAGACTGACCTGAGAACTTGGCAGCAAACCCTCGTCAATAAAGCCGAGCAAAATGTCGAGACTTTTATTCCTGGTTATACCCATTTGCAACGCGCCCAGCCGATTAGCCTCGCCCATCATCTTTTAGCATATTTCGAGATGGCTCAGCGTGACTGGACGAGACTAGATGAGATTTATCAAAGGGTCAATGTTTGTCCCCTCGGTTCAGGGGCTTTAGCGGGTACGCCCCACCCCATCGATCGCCACTACACTGCCGAGCTATTGGATTTTGGTTCCGTTGCTCGTAATAGTCTTGATGGCGTATCCGATCGCGATTTTGCGGTAGAGTTTCTTTGCGCTGCCAGCCTGATTATGGTGCATTTGAGTCGCCTTTCTGAAGAAGTCATTCTTTGGTCATCGCAGGAATTTAGTTTCGTGAAGCTTAGCGATCGCGTTAGTACGGGTTCCAGCATTATGCCCCAAAAGAAAAATCCCGACGTGCCCGAACTAGTTCGCGGCAAAACTGGGCGCGTATTCGGACATCTCCAAGGCTTACTGACAATTATCAAGGGCTTGCCTCTAGCCTATAACAAAGATATGCAGGAGGATAAGGAAGGAATTTTTGATGCCGTCGTAACCGTTCGGGCTTGTTTGGAAGCCATGACGATTCTCGTGGAAGAAGGTATTGAATTTCAGCCCAAACGCCTTGCCGAAGCTGTTGCGGAGGACTTCTCTAATGCTACCGATGTTGCCGATTATCTGGCTTCTAAGGGAGTACCTTTCCGCGAAGCCTATCAATTGGTTGGGAAGTTGGTCAAAACCTGCACGAGTGAAGGAATTTTGCTAAAGGATCTATCCGTTGAGCGTTGGAAAACTTTCCATCCCCAATTTGAGGCAGATATTGTCGATGCGATCGCGCCCGCACAGGTGGTCAAGGTTCGGAATAGTTATGGTGGGACTGGTTTTGACCAAGTCAGAATTCAAGTCGAAGCAGCGAAACAGTTAATTGCGTAATTATGCGTAATTAATTGCGTAATTAATTGCGTAAACATCACCTACAGCGCTTTGCGCTCAAACCCAAACCAAGGAAATTTTTAAAAGCGTTGCTTTGTAACGCTTTCAAAAATTTCCTTGTGGTTCGTTTGATCGATAATTGCTGTAAGTAGCTAGACATAAGTAAACTTAAACCCTAGAAGAGCATACCGCCCGCGCAGCGGGCGGTATGCTCTTCTGGGTTTTGGTTTTTAATTATGCCGAACTACTTAACACTGTCTAAAATTTTAGCTGTGCTAAAATCCCAACATTATCCACAAATATCAAAAGGTTAATTATGCCTCTAGCAGTAGGTACAGATGCCCCAAAGTTTACCGCCCAAGATACCAACGGCAATACAGTATCTTTATCTGATTTTGCTGGAAAAACCGTAGTATTGTACTTCTATCCTAAAGACGATACCCCCGGTTGTACAAAAGAAGCCTGTAGCTTCCGCGATGCCAAATCTCAATACGAAGGTAAAGATGTGGTGGTTTTAGGAGTCAGTGCTGATGATGAAGCTGCCCATCAAGCCTTCACCGCTAAATACGACCTCAATTTCCCATTATTGGCGGATACCAACAAAGCGTTGATCCAAGCTTATGATGTTGATGGTGGTGGTTATGCCAAGCGTGTCACCTATGTGATTAGCCCCGAAGGGAAAATAATTCTTGTCGATACTGCAATCAACACATCCACCCATGCCAGTGACATTTTAGCTGCATTAGGATTGTAAGGGTTCTGCAATTTAAAAAGGAACCGATTTTTTGTAGCGTGGCTTAGCTGCGCCACAAAAAATCGGTTCCTTTTTTATAGGGTTAGAAGTTCTAAGTAGTTCGGCATAATTAAAAACCAAAACCAGAGAGCATACCGCCCGCTACGCGGGCGGTATGCTCTTCTAGGTTTTAAGTTTACTTATGCCTAGCTACTTAAAACAAGAAATATCGCTGAGCCATCGGCAATACTGACGCAGGCTCACAGGTCAATAATTCGCCATCAGCACGAACTTCATAGGTCTCTGGATCTACTTCCATCACTGGCAAAGCATCATTGAGCTTTAAGTCGCGTTTGCTAATATTACGGGTTCCTTTAACTGTTAGTACCTGCTTCTTCAAACCTAATTGACTAGGAATACCTCGTTCCATAGCAGCTTGAGAAACAAAAGTAAAGGATGTAGGCGCGATCGCACCGCCATAGCTGCCAAACATCGGACGCATATAGACTGGTTGCGGCGTGGGAATACTGGCATTCGCATCGCCCATCTGCGACCATGCGATGAAGCCTCCCTTAAGTACCATTTCGGGTTTTACGCCAAAAAATGCAGGATGCCACAGCACTAGATCGGCGATTTTGCCCACTTCAACAGAACCGACATATTCGGAGATACCATGGGCGATCGCAGGATTGATCGTGTATTTTGCCACATAACGCTGAGCACGGAAATTGTCGGCTCTGGTGATTTCGGGACTAGAGAGAACGCCTCGCTGCACTTTCATTTTGTGAGCGGTTTGCCAAGTTCTGATAATTACTTCGCCAACTCTTCCCATTGCTTGCGAGTCAGAGGAAATCATACTAAATGCGCCGATATCATGAAGAATATCTTCAGCAGCGATCGTTTCACGACGGATTCTTGATTCGGCAAAAGAAACATCTTCAGGAATACTAGGATCGAGATGGTGACAGACCATCAGCATATCGAGGTGTTCGTCTAAAGTATTTAAGGTATAGGGACGAGTAGGATTTGTGGAAGAAGGGAGAACGTTCGCTTCACCACAAATTTTGATGATATCGGGAGCGTGACCGCCACCTGCGCCTTCGGTGTGATAGGTATGGATCACGCGATTCTTAAAAGCGGCGATCGTATCTTCTACAAATCCTGCTTCGTTCAGTGTATCCGTGTGGATAGCAACCTGTACGTCGTATTCATCGGCAACACCCAAACAAGTATCGATCGTAGCGGGAGTCGTTCCCCAATCCTCATGGAGTTTGAGTCCGATCGCTCCTGCTTCCACCTGTTCGACCAAGCCTTCAGGCTTGCTGCTATTGCCTTTGCCGAGAAAGCCCAAATTCATCGGGAAGGCATCGGCGGCTTGCAACATGCGGTACATATTCCAAGGTCCAGGGGTGCAAGTCGTGGCATTTGTGCCGACCGCAGGCCCCGTACCACCACCAATCATGGTTGTAATACCAGAAGCGATCGCTACTTCGATCTGTTGCGGACAGATGAAATGAATATGGGTATCAATACCCCCTGCGGTAAGAATGCGTCCTTCTCCTGCGATAATTTCCGTACCTGCACCGATAATGATATTGACGTTATCTTGAATGTAAGGATTTCCCGCTTTACCGATCGCCACAATCCTGCCATCTTTAATCCCCACATCGGCTTTGACCACGCCCCACCAATCGAGAATCAGGGCATTGGTAATCGCCAGATCCACTGCTCCATTGGCATTGGTAATCGGTGACTGTCCCATACCATCGCGGATTACTTTCCCGCCACCAAATTTGACTTCATCCCCATAGGTGGTGTAGTCGCGTTCCACTTCAATAAACAATTCGGTATCGGCTAAGCGAACCTTATCGTCAACGGTTGCACCATAGGTTTCTGCATAGGCGCGGCGGGACATTCTGTAACTCATTCGTTTAATTCTCCAATTTGCCTTCTACTAAAGCATTAAATCCATAAATCTCGCGAGTACCCACATAGGGAACGAGATTCACATCCTTCTCATCTCCAGGCTCAAAGCGGATGGAAGTCCCCGCAGGAATATCAAGGTGCGTACCTTTGGCGCGATCGCGATCAAAGATCAATGCGCGATTGGTTTCATAAAAGTGATAGTGCGAACCAACTTGGATGGGGCGATCGCCTGAATTTGCAACCTTGAGCGTAACCACCTCTCGCCCAGCGTTCAATTCGATATCACCTTCTTGAGTAATAATTTCACCAACAATCATAGATTCATCTCCATTGTTACTTAATGAGGGTGTAGCGTTTCGCACTACATCCTAGATGTTGAGAATTTGAGCAGCAGTTAAATCTAGTTCAGGAAAAGTCTGCGAAATAATTTTGTCATCTCCTGTAAATCTAGTTGTTTGATATTTACCATTTTCATTTAGTAAATTAACAAACACCGTGGGGATTTTGGGATTACCTAAACATTCACGACTAGCGATCGCTAAATAATCCACAATCCAATATTCGGGAATACCAAGACTTTGATATTCTGAAAATTTGTCAATGTAGTCATCATCCCAATTAGTTGAGGTGACTTCTACTGCTAACTGAATCGTTTTTTGCAATGGGGCATAATCAGATGGATTAGATTGCCAAAATTCCCTGTCAATCACACTCAAATCTGGTACTCTACTCTGTTTATCACTATTAGCTATAGTCCTAATGCTCACATTTTGACGCACCACAAAATCCAAATTTAATCTATCAATTTCTCGATCAAATTTTTTATAAACGAACGCAACAACATCTTCATGCTGTCTAGTATTTACCACTTTAACGACTTCTCCATTAACAAATTCATAGCGTCCGTCGGTAAGCCGCAGATTGACGAATTTTTCATAGGTCAGCTTTGATTTAGTTTGTGAATCTTGAACTTTAGCGATCGCCATCATCTCAAACCTCCATAGCTGAATTAGCGAATAGGATTATGTACGGTAACTAATTTTGTACCATCGGGAAAAGTTGCTTCTACTTGCACATCATGAATCATTTCGGAGATGCCTTCCATCACATCATCACGACTGAGCAAAGTCGCCCCGTAGGACATTAACTCGGCAACCGTGCGACCTTCCCTTGCTCCTTCCAAAATCTCCGCAGTAATAAACGCGATCGCTTCGGGATAATTTAACTTCAAACCTTTAGCTTTACGACGCTCAGCTAATAATGCAGCCGTAAAAATCAATAGTTTATCTTTTTCTTGGGGCGTAAGTTGCATGAATATCTACCAACCTCTAGGTACGCATTTAATTAGCTTTTAATTTTGGCAAAGCCAAAATTAAAAGCTTACCAAACTCTCGGTACGCATATCTTTCTATTTCTATAGGATACACGCAAAAGCTGCCAAATTTGCTGAAACCATTTACGCGCATCGCCAGAGGAGTCACCGCAATAGCGACAAACTAAACCTGCAAGCGATCGCGTAACGCTTGATTTCCCTTGATAATTTCCCTCTTCCCAAGTAGAGCGGATACGATCGATCAGTTCGGGTTCTACCGTTGTTCCTACAAAAATGAAACTAGCGGCGATCGCATGGGCATTTAATCCATTCGGACTATCTAACATTTCAGGGTTTCCATGCAGATATTGCCGATCAATCCACAAAGGGCTTTGGTCTCGCCATACCTCAGTATGCGATCGCCAATTACCATCGAGAAATTTTTCACCCCGTGCCGTCCTTCCAAACCTAACGATTTCCCACATAGTAATAGTTGCATCTGGCGCTAACTCAATTCTCGTAGTTTGTCGATACTTTGATTCGGCAAAGGCGATCGTCTCTTGAGGGAACCATTCCAAATTTGCGCCTTCATCAATGTGAATATGGATATTTTGCCAAGATTCCGCACCAGAACTGCGATAGACCTTACTAGCGGCGGCAGTCGTGATCAGGGCTTGGGTATAGGGTTGAAGATGGATTTTGGCAGATAGGCGATCGCCACCCACTAAACCACCTGCGGTATGCAATAGAACGCAATGGCAAACTTCCTCTCCTTCTGGATAAAGCGATCGCTGTATTTTCCACGGAGCTAAAGCATAATTGTAAATCAACTGAGTTGATAAATCTCTCCTACTAAACTTTAGTTCTAAGTTTCCAGTCCATGGTTTATACATACAGTCATCTATTGATCTGATCATTTGACAATTTATCTAGCCAACAAATTAAATCACTAAGTAGTTGGGCATAATTAAAACCCAGAATCAAAACCTGTAGCGCACGCACAGTGTGCGCTACAGGTTTTGGGATTTTATATTTAATTGCGCCTAGCTACTTAAATATGCATCTATGCATCAATTTATACAGTTTATTCGGCTCGCAATGTGAATATCCTAGCATTCTTATTTTTATAGCCATCGCCAAATGCATTCATGTCTTAAACCGAAGGAGAGAAGTTTGGCGCTTTGCGCCAAACTTCTCTCCTTCGGTTTTGATTTTGCTCTAAGGCGAGTGGCGATCGCCATTTTTATTTGGGCTTTATTTGGGCGATCGCCATGTGACTTCAGATTTTTTTAATTTTTAATTGCATGGCAGTTTACATTTACACTACTTCATTCATAAATTGTTCAGCTTAGTGTAAGCGTATCGTGTTTGGTATAAACCATGACAGAATGGAAAGAAAAAGTAACGCAGTATTTGTTAAGAACGTTGAAATTTGGTTAAGTTCCGATTACATACACCCATTAGTGTATGTAGCTTTCTATAGAGTTCAGCTTTTCTTGTTCTTTTACAGATTTAGAAAGATTTTATGCCTAAGACGCTATTCAAAGTTGATCTCACTAAGCCCATGAGTCAACAAGAGTTACCCGGACACAACCGTTGGCATCCAGACATTCCAGCCATAGCTTCAGTTAATCCTGGTGACGTATTTCGTATTGAATGTAAGGATTGGACTGATGGTCAAATTAAAAATGATGATAGTCCCGATGATGTTCGTGATGTAGATTTGACGATTCCTCACGTTCTGAGCGGTCCAATTTGGGTAAATGGAGCAGAACCTGGAGATATTCTGGTAGTAGATCTCGTCGATATCGGTGCTCTCCAAGGCGATGAATGGGGCTTTACAGGTATCTTTGACAAAAAAAATGGTGGCGGATTTTTAACCGATCATTATCCCGAAGCTTCTAAAGCAATCTGGGATTTTCAAGGGATCTATGCAACCTCACGACATATTCCTGGCGTAAAATTTGCAGGAATTACCCATCCTGGGCTAATTGGTTGCGCTCCCTCCCACGAGCTTCTGGCAAAATGGAACAAGCGCGAAACTGAACTCATGGCTACACAGCCAGATCGCCGCACCTACGGAGCTGGAGTAAACATTGATGGCGTATCCGTTTTAGCCGCACTCCCTAATCCCACCAATGCCATTTTAGGAACGTTACCTCAGTCCGAGTACGAGCGTGTAGCAGCCGAGGCAGCACGGACAATTCCACCACGCGAACATGGCGGTAACTGCGATATTAAAAACCTATCTAGAGGAACTCGGATCTACTTCCCAGTTTATATAGAAGGTGCAAAGCTATCGATGGGCGATCTTCACTTCTCTCAAGGAGACGGTGAAATATCTTTCTGTGGCGCTATTGAAATGGCTGGCTTTATTGATATCCATGTCGATATCATCAAGGGTGGTGTAGAGAAGTATGGAATGGTTAATCCTATCTTTAAGCCCGGTCCAGTAGAGCCCCGTTATTCAGAATTCCTCGTATTTGAAGGAATTTCCGTTGATGAATATACGGGTAAGCAGTACTTTATGGATGTACATATTGCCTACCGTCAGGCTTGCTTGAATGCGATCGAATATCTCAAGAAGTTCGGTTATACAGGTGAGCAAGCTTACATGTTGCTTAGTTGTGCACCCATAGAAGGAAGGGTGAGCGGTATCGTAGACATTCCCAATGCCTGCTGTACGATCGCTATTCCCACTGCCATATTTGACAAAAATATTCTTCCAGTTTAGAAAAGAAATATGCCTCTTTATGAATTTCGCTGCGAAGAATGTGGTGTGTTTGATGTGTGGCGTTCAATGGCTGAATCGAGTTCTCCTGCTCACTGCCCAGAATGTAATGAGCAAGGAAGGCGGGTCTTTTCTCCACCGATGACTCTTTCAAGATCTCAGGTGGCAAAAGCAGTAAGTTCAGAGCCAAAGATGGTCAAAGTTGATCGAGAGCCAAAAACATCAAATGTTCAGTATCATTCAGGCAGTCGTCCTTGGATGGTCGGACATTAATTTAGCAGTCAGCTATTGTTTGGTGTGAGTTTTAAAACAATTAAGGAGAGTTTCAGGCAATGAAATTGAATAGCTCAAACGAAGGCGGGCTCACGCGCCGCCGCTTTATTAAGTACGGATCTTTTGCCGCTGCTAGCAGTATTATGGTTGCTTGCGGTCAAGGCGGTGGTGATACCACGAAGACTACTACCACCTCATCAAGTGGTGCTACTTCTTCAGCCTCACCTGCGGCGGATGGGAAAAAAGGCATCAAAGTTGGTGTCATGTATTCCACCACAGGTACAATCGCCATTGTTGAAAAATCATTACAGGATGCAACCTTCCTTGCGATCGACCAAATCAACGAGGGTACGGGTCCTTGGGCTGGTAAGAAAGGAATTAACGGTCAAATGATTGAAAAGGTTGTGGTAAACCCTGACTCCAACTGGGATTTGTACAACCAAATGTCCAAGCGTTTGATTGATGAGGACAAGGTGGTATGCGTTCTCGGCTGTTATACATCTGCGAGCCGCAAGTCAGTGCTGCCAGTCTTTGAAGAAAAGAACAGCATTCTTTACTACCCTGTCTATTATGAAGGAAACGAATGTAGTTCCAATGTTTTCTACACTGGTGCAGCACCTAACCAACAAATTACCGATTCAATTCCATACTGTATCAAGAATTTTGGAAAGAAAGGTTTCTTCATCGGATCTGACTACATTTATCCTAAAGAAAGCAATCGGATCGCTAAAGCTGAGCTAGTCAATGGTGGCGGTGAAGTTGTGGGAGATGAATATGCGGCTCTTGGTACAACCGAATTTATTACGATCATCAACAAGATCAAGCAAGCCAAGCCAAACTTCATCTTGAGCAATCTGGTAGGAGACAGTATCCCTGCATTCTATAAGCAGCTTAAGGATGCTGGGATCACCTCCAAAGACATTCCGATCATGGCTTTCCCTACCACAGAAGAAGAAATTCAAGCCATGGGACCAGAATTTGCCGAAGGTCATTACAGTAGTTTTAACTACTTCCAAACCGTTGACACTCCTGAAAACAAGGCATTCGTAGAGCAGTTCAAGGCTAAGTTTGGTAAGGATCGCGTTACTAATGGAGTTATGGAAGCAGCCTATATCCAAACCTTCTTCATGGCTCAAGCAATGGAAAAGATGGCGAAGGAAGGGAAGGAATTCAATACCGCTAACCTCCGCGAAGCTACCAGAGGACAAGTCTTCAAGGCTCCTCAGGGCACGGTAAAATCTGACCCCGACAACTATCACACCTACCTCTATTCCAGAATTGGCAAGTGGAAGTCTGATGGTCAGGCAGAAATCGTATTTTCCACCAAGGCTGCGGTTAAGCCAATTCCTTGGAGCCAAGCACTCTACAAGGGTCGTCTTTGTGTCCATAAAACTCCCGACGATCGCAGCAGCCCTAACGTTGAGACGAAGAAAGATATTCCAGCTGAATTTCTGAAAGAAGCCTAGATTTCTAACTTGAGTCAATAATCTCTGACTTCGTAAGGGGTCAGAGATTATTGACTTAATAAGTAAACTTGAAATAGCGAACGATACTACTCTAAGCTCTAATTTAAGAATCCCATGAACGTTTTTTCATTTAATGTACTATCCTCGCTGATTCACTTAGCTCAATCAACCCCACCCGCAAAATCGATCGATCCGATCGCTGTCACTAATCAGCTTTTAAATGGAGTCGGTATTATCGGAATTTTGCTATTGACGGGGTTAGGGCTAGCCATCACCTTTGGTGTAATGCGAATAATTAACCTTGCCCATGGTGAATTCATCATGTTAGGAGCCTATACAACATTCGTATTGCAAAGTAATTTCAAAATGGACTTGTTGATGACAATTCCCTTCTCTTTTTTGTTTACGGCGTTTGTCGGTGCAATTATCGAGTTAACAATTGTCCGACGACTTTACGGGCGGGCTGTAGAGACATTGCTGGCGACTTGGGGGTTAAGTATCGTCCTGCAAGGGGTCATCAAGCTCATCTTCACCGCCCAATTGAAGTATGTTAAAGCTCCTCCCTACATTCGTGGTAACTGGACTCCATTTCAAATCGGAGGACAGGCGATCGAGATTTCCTACTATCGCCTATTCATTATCTTTATGGCTTTGTTCCTACTCGGAATGACTGCTTTCTTACTTTACGGTACGACTCTGGGACGAGAAGTTAGAGCTGTTACTCAGAACCGAGATATGGCGAAGTGCCTAGGTGTAAATACAAGTCTTGTGGATATGATCACCTTTGCCTATGGTTGCGGGTTAGCAGGAATTGCAGGCACAGTTATTTCATCGCTTAAGAGCGTTGCTCCACCGATGGGACAGGATTATCTAGTTGACGCTTGGATGACTGTAGTTACGGGTGGTGTTGACAAGCTAGTTGGGGTCTTAGCTGGGGCAGTTTTAATCGGTGAGTCCAATGCCGCGATCGCCTATCTAATTAACGACCCGACTGCAAGGGTAATTGTTTTAGCAGCGGTAATTATCTTGATTCGCTACCGTCCCGAAGGCTTATTTACAGTGCAAAAGCGTAGCTAAATTGTCTAAATAATTATTAGGTTCTTATTACAATCATTATCTGCGACACTTCTAATAAAAGCTTGAGTTTTATTTCAGTAAATATTTCAGTAAATATAGCGTCAATTTTCAAAATTCAATGGAGGCTTAGAGATGGCTGAAGTAGTAGGTCGCATACGACAAGCAAATTTTGTTCCCAAAAGATGGCTCATTACTAGTGCCATAGTCTTGCTAATTTTTGTGATTTTTCCCTTTGTGGCTGGTACTTTCCAAACTAACTTGATGGCAAAGTTGTTATTGTTTGGAACTCTAGGTGTTTCTTTAGACCTAATCTGGGGATTTACAGGAATTCTCAGCTTCGCCCATGGGGTATTTTTCACTTTAGGGGGATATGCGATGGCATATTACCTGAAGCTAAACCTATCTGCCACGGCTAATAACTATGGCGGTACGCTTCCCGACTTCATGGTCTGGAATGGCTTAAAGGAATTGCCTTGGTTCATCGCACCGTTACAGTATTTCCCGATCGCTGTCATTGCCACCGTAGTTATTCCTGCTGGATTTGCCTATGCGATCGGCTCATTCATCTTTCGTTCTAAAGTGAGTGGTGTTTACATCACTGTAATTACCCTAGCAATCTCCTCAGCATTGACGACTTTCTTTGTCAGTCAACAAGCCTATACGGGAGGAACCAATGGCATTACGGATGTATCTAAACTCATACTTTTTGGGGCAGAAGTCCCGCCTATCGGTTTATATTTCATCATCCTCCTATTCGCCACTTTAGTAATTGCAGGTGGTTGGTGGTTAACCCAATCTAACTTTGGATTGATTCTGCGATCGATTAAAGAGAACGAAAAGAGAATTTCTTTCCTCGGCTATGATGTTGCTAGTTTCAAGATATTTATCTGGACACTTTCCGCAGCAATTGCTGGTATCGCTGGCGGATTGTTTGTCCCCTTAAACAACTTTATTTCCCCCGTCTATCTCAATGTTGCCTTTGGAACCCAAGTCGTAATTTGGGTAGCTGTCGGTGGTAGAGGTACACTTTTTGGTCCAATCATTGCGGCAATTTTATTGGGACAAATTCAAAACTCCGTAGATCGAATTACCCAAGATTGGCAATTGATTGTAGGCGTGATTCTGATGGTGGTTGTTTTATTTCTTCCCGATGGTCTAATGAGCTTGATTCCAAAAAAACTTCTTGGCAAGAAAAATAATCAGTTAGAGAGATCGAGCTAGATTTTGAGTTTTTTGAAGTTACGATCTTAATTATGGCTCGTTGCATGGTTATAGATAGAAAACCTCAACAATATTGCGTACACTTAATAATTAATTTAATAATTAAAAAGGGTTCAAATTATGAACACAACCACATCCGCATCAATTGATTCCGCTCCAGTTACTCACACTGAAGGAGCAATTTTATCGATAAAAGACCTAAAGGTGGTTTTTTCTGGATTCAAAGCTTTAAAGGGAGTTAACTTAGATGTCGGTGAAAATGAGATTGTGACGATCATTGGTCCGAATGGGGCTGGGAAAAGCACCTTACTCGATGCCATCGTTGGTAAATCTCCAGTAGCTTCGGGGCATGTATTTTATCACGGTAAAGATATTACGAATCGCAGTGCTTTTGAAGTAGCAAGGATGGGCATCGGACGTAAATTCCAAAATCCTAATGTCTACAATGAGTTAACCGTATTTGACAATATCTTATTAGCTTTAAAAGGATCGCATGGAGTTTTCTCTTCGATCAAGTCCAAATTAACCGCAGCTAAGAGGGATAAAATCATCACTGTTCTCGATCGCGTTGGACTTTTGGAAAAGGGATATTCAAAAGTATCCTCGCTTTCCCACGGACAGAAACAGTGGGTAGAAATTGGGATGGTCATTGCGCAGGATCCTTCTGTAGTACTACTAGATGAGCCCACTGCAGGAATGACCCCAGATGAAACGCATTTGACTGGGGAAATCATTAAAACGATTTCTCAGAATCACTCTGTTGTGGTTATCGAGCATGACATGGAATTTGTTAAGCAAATTGCTCAGCGCATTGTGGTACTCCATCAAGGAGAAAAATTGACTGAAGGGTCAGTCAGTGAAGTGCAATCAAATCCCAAAGTAATTGAAGTATATTTAGGACGCGAACAAATCGATGCTGCTTGAACTAACTGATGTTACGGTTTCTTACGGACAAACACCCGTGTTGTTCGGAGTGAATATGGCGATCGAGCAAGGTGATATCGCTTGTCTGCTCGGTCGTAATGGTGTGGGAAAGACGACACTGCTTCGTAGTGTCATCGGGCTGAATAAAGTCATGTCTGGGAATATTGTTTTTGACGCAGATAACATTACCAAAGTGCCAACGTTTAAACGCGCTCGCTATGGTATTTCCTACATTCCCCAAGGGAGAGAAATTATTCCCTACCTATCGGTTTTGGATAATCTCAAACTTGGCATGTCCGCTGGACAAAAGAAGTATCGTAAGATTCCCGATGAAATCTTTGAGTTTTTCCCAATGCTCAAGCAACATCTAACTCGGCAGGGCGGTTTATTGAGCGGCGGACAACAACAGCAATTAGCGATCGCTCGCGGTCTGATGAGCAATCCCAAGATTATGCTTCTTGACGAGCCGACAGAAGGAATTCAGCCTTCGATTGTTCAGGAAATTGAGGAAACTTTAAAGAGGATTAATCGCGAGAAGGGCATCACCCTCATTGTTGTCGAGCAGAAAGTAGACTTTGCAAGACAACTCGCTCAGAAATTTTTCATTATGGAAAAAGGTGCAGTTGTTGCCAATGGAGCAACTGCCGATCTGAGCGATGATCTAGTCCATCAGTATCTTGCTATTTAATCTTGCCATTTAGTTTTGTAAAGTGAGTAACACCCGCTACGCGGGCGGTACTCTCTCCTTAGATAATTTCTAACACCAATTCACTGAAGTGTTGGCTCACTTCAGCGAATTAAAAAACAAACCCAGTAAGGTTTTGAGGTTCCCAAAATGGTGTTGTTATTTTGGGAATTGGTATAAGGGTTTTCAAGTTAAGAAATGGCTATGCCATTTCTTAACTTGGTATGAATTAGCATTTTTAACTTATTTGACTGTTTGGAATACCTATGGGCTAATTGAGAAGGAAGGGAAATTATGGCTCGGACGTTAGTTGGTGTAGTTACTTCTCTTTGGCGTTATCCTGTTAAGTCAATGCTAGGCGAACAACTTGAGACAGCAAAAGTTATCCCTACAGGGATTTTGGGCGATCGCTCATTTGCTTTGTGGGATCGCGAGACTAGCCGCATTGCCAGTGCGAAGAACCCGAAGAAATGGGCAAAACTTTTAGGCTTTCATGCCGAATTAGGGGAAATGACTGGTCAAAACAGTCAAGAAGCGATGGCGAGGGTCACAATCACTTTGCCTGACGGTAGTTCTGCCACCAGCGATAATCGTGATATTGACAGCATTCTCTCTCAAGCAGTGGGGCGTGATGTACAATTACTCTCGGTTGTCCCCGAATCTCCCAGTTTGGATCAGTATTGGCCAGATATTGAAGGAGCCTTAAATCGGGAAACTATTACCCAATTGTTTATGCCCTCAGGCACTTTTTTTGATTCCTGTCCAATCCATGCCATTACGACTGCTACTCTAGATAAGCTGCAAACCCTTTACCCTGAGGGGCAATTCAATCCCTGCCGATTTCGCCCCAATATTTTGATCGAGCCCCCATCTTCTGAACCTGCTTTTATGGAAGATGCTTGGGTCGGCGGTAAATTGCTAATTGGCGATCGCGTTTGCTTGAGTATTGATACTGCTTGCCCTCGTTGTGTAGTAACAACATTAGCACAGGGTGATCTTCCCAATGACTTAAATATCTTGAGGACGACCACCAAACAAAACAAAACGATCGCAGGTATTCGGATGTCAGTAATACAAACAGGAACAATTCGTTGTGGTGATTCAATCTGGTTGGAGTAACTAGTTGTCAATCCATCAAATACCTTTGATAAAGGGGTTCCTACTGGAAATTTTCATTCTCTATTCCTGTCTAAATTCACTTACAGCGCTTTGCGCTCAAACCCAAACCAAGGAAATTTTTGAAAGCGTTGCGAAGCAACGCTTTCAAAAATTTCCTTGTGGTTCGTTTGATCGATAATTGCTGTAATTTACATCTTTTTAACAATAAAGTCGGTAATTATACTTAAACCAACTTGAGTCTTGAGATTGCTGAATACAAAGGGTTTATCCCCCCGCATTTTTAGAGCATCCCTTTCCATAATCGCGAGATCGGCTCCGACGTAAGGAGCGAGATCGATTTTGTTAATTACTAATAAATCAGATTTAGTAATCCCTGGACCTCCTTTACGAGGGATTTTATCCCCTGCGGCTACATCGATTACGTAAAGGGTTAAATCCACGAGTTCGGGACTAAAGGTGGAGGCAAGATTGTCTCCACCACTCTCGACAAAGATTAAATCGAGATCTTCAAAGCGAAGTTCTAATTGCTCGATCGCGGCAAGATTCATGGAGGCATCTTCGCGAATAGCTGTATGGGGACAACCACCTGTCTCTACTCCCATGATGCGATCGCGGTCTAGGGCTTGGCTGCGGACGAGAAATTGGGCATCTTCTTGGGTGTAAATATCGTTTGTAACTACTGCAATTTGGAAATGCGATCGCATTGATTTACAGAGAGAATCAACCAGAGCCGTTTTTCCAGAGCCGACAGGTCCCGCAACACCAACCCGAAATGGAGACATAGAGATTTATCCTTACGAAGCAATGAATAGCAATAACTATAGTATCTTTATCATTATCTTTATCTTTACAGGTTTGGTGTAAGCTTATAGCATCGTGAGGAACACAAAAATCAAAAAAAGTTACTCGCAAATAATTACGCGCAAATAATTAGTTCAACATAGTTACAGCAATTATCGATCAAACGAACCACAAGGAAATTTTTGAAAGCGTTGCTTCGCAACGCTTTCAAAAATTTCCTTGGTTTGGGTTTGAGCGCAATGCGCTGTAAGACCAAAACCAGAAAGCATAAGGTACGCTCTTCTAGACTTTTCGGCTAGATTTTAAGTTTAACTACGTTTATCTGCTTGAGATTATTAATATTGTTGATTCTTCCCTGCAATTAGTCTATGCATATTATTACTAAACGTCTATCCCATGAAGCCAAGAAATTGGTAAATCGCGAATCTCTTTTAACCCTTGCGCTCATTGCTGAGGATAGAACTCGTAGCCGTCACCGATTTACAACATTGGAAGGAGAAGAGATTAATTTACAACTTCAGAGAGGGACAGTTCTGAGAGAAGGAGATATCCTTGCCGACGAAAATGATCGGGCGATCGCTTACGTCATGGCAAAACCCGAACCTGTCATTACGGTTACGGCACATCACCCCCTTGATTTTTTAAGAGCAGCCTATCATTTAGGTAATCGCCACATTGCTCTAGAAATTACCGAAACATACCTCCGCCTATCTCCCGATCCAGTTTTAGAAGATATGGTGATCCAAATGGGATTAACTATAGCCAAAGAAAATCAGCCTTTTCAACCTGAGTCTGGCGCTTACCATCATCACCATGATCATTAATCCCGCATCACTTCAATTACTAAGGTTGCTACAAATCACTAGTCCTGCTTTGCCAGTTGGGGCTTACAGCTATTCGGAAGGACTCGAATATCTTTGCAGTCAAAAGATTATTCAAACAGAGTCCGATCTTTGCAATTGGCTGAGAAGGGAATTGCAATTTGGATTTATTCCCAACGAGACGGCGATCGCTCTTCGCGCCTATCAAGCCATTAAATCTCATAACATATCCACATTAATCTACTGGAATGACTGGCTATCGGCAACGAGAGAAGCCGAAGAAGTCAGATTGGCGAGTTGGCAGATGGGACAGTCCCTCATGAAATTATGGTGGCAGCTTACCGATCGCCAAAATCCCCTACATACATCTATCCACACCTTGCTCCCTACAACGAAAGATAATTCACAGGGCAAAGGTTGTAACTATGCGATCGCCTTTGGCATTGTCGCAGCCAGTCTGGATATCGATCCTGACAATACGAGCTTGGGCTACATTTATAGCTGGCTATCCAATCTAGTTAGCGCCGCAGTTCGTTCTGTTCCATTCGGTCAGACCATTGGGCAGCAAGTTATATTTCAGCTTAGTGGGGATATGTTGAATAGCTCCCAGTTATCGCTACAGCGTTTGGATAATGAATTAGAATGGTGTGGATGGGGGGCAAGTCTCGCCTGTGCTAACCATGAAACTCAATACTCTCGTTTATTTCGTAGCTAATGTGAATATTGTCGTAAATTTGGCAATTTCTTGAAGCCGTTTTAAAATTGCTACAGCTAATCGTAAGAAAAGTATGGAAACAGAAAAAAGTGACTTAGTCAGTACTGAAGGACTTTTCTTGGCTACAGTTGCGAGTCTAAAGCAGGAAATCCAAGAATTAAAAGCTCAAAACATTATTCTAAGGGATCGTTTAGTTAGTAAAACCATCCAAGAAGAACAATTATCGGAGGCAAATCACCGTCTGCAAACAGAAATTATCGATCGCCAAAGAACGGAGACGGCTCTAAGATTGCTATTAGATCGACTTTCTAGTGAGAAAAACGATCTAGAAATCATCCTTGATACTACTACCCGCCATAGTGACACGATCGAAGCACTGCTCTACGAACGTGCACTGTCACTTGCCCGCGAAGTAACTATTGATGGATTAACCCAAATTGCTAATCGACGTACCTTCGATCAAAAACTAGAAATAGAATGGCAGCGTTTAGCTAGAGAAGGGCTACCGATGTCGTTACTTATATGTGATGTCGATTTTTTTAAGCGTTATAACGATCGCTACGGACATCCTGCGGGAGATGATTGTTTACGCGCCGTTGCTAAGGCGATCGAATCCTGTATTCGTCGCCCAGCAGACTTAGCAGCCCGATATGGCGGTGAGGAATTTGCGGTAATTTTACCTAATACCCTAAAGGAAGGGGCAACCTTTATTGCCGAGAAAGTCTGTCATACCGTCTCAAGTTTAAATATCAAGCATGAAGCTTCGTTTATCAGCGATCGCGTTACGGTCAGCATTGGTATATCGACAATCCAGCCTACCAAGAAATTATCTTCCAAAATTCTCATCGAATCGGCGGATAAAGGATTATATTTAGCTAAAAAACAAGGACGCGATCGCGCAGTATTTAATGCGGATTAATAAAGCTTGATCCTTAATTGCGATCCCAGTGCAGTTACCAGAGCAGTTACCAGTGCAGTTAAATAATTTTATTTAAACTTATAACGGGTTTCATTTTGCGTATGACAAAATGAAACCCTATACCAATTCACGAAAGTGTAACAATACTTTTATTGACTCCTACCATGGAACTAAAATATTTTTTTGCTTTGTTACATCCGACGATCGCGATCGCGATCGTATTTCCATTAATTGGTATTGCGCTCAACCGTTCTTGGTTAGCTCGTCAGCGACGGTTGCAATCGGCAAGTGGAGTCAAGAGCAAAATTCCTCCAATCGTTGGTTCGGAACATCTTGCCATCGGATACTGGTTAACTGGTGCGGTCGTAGGAGTAGCACTTTTAGGTATGGGGTTTCCAATGGTCTCAAAGATGATCGCTCACGATAGTCTAACTAAAGAACCATTTCGAGTTGTCATAGTTGCCCTATTGTTTCTCGGCACGATAGCTTCAATGGTATTTCTCTATCGCGCTACGAAGAAATTATGGCGTGGAACCTTTGCTACCCTAGCAGGTATGGGGCTGATTGTTATCGGCTCACAACCAGAGATTTATCGCAAAGATAGCGAGTGGTTCTTTTCCCATTACTACTACGGCATAGCTTCAGCTTTACTGATGATTTTTTCAGTTGCGATCGTTCAAGATATCTATCAAGATCGCCAAAATCGTTGGAGAAATGTGCATATTATATTGAATATTTTCGCAACCCTCCTATTCTTTGGGCAGGGGCTTACTGGTTCGAGAGACTTGTTCTTTTGGTTTAAGCCCCAATGATTGGTGATACCATTCTATCTAAATAGAATTTTGTCATGGCTTTTTAATTGAATTTGTATTAAGTAGCTAGGCATAAGTAAACTTAAAACCTAGAAGAGCATACCGCCCGCGTAGCGGACGGTATGCTCTCTGGTTTTGGTTTTTAATTATGCCTAACTACTTATTAATCTGTAATAGCATAAAAATAATTCTATTAGAGTTTCCCATGAACAAAAAAAAGGTCGTCACTTTCCTCTCTCTAATCGTTGTCACCCTATGCGCGATCGCAGGATGTCGCTTCTTCTCTCCAACAGTCGAACAAACCAGTAAACCTATAGCCAGCACATCAGCAGTTTCTCCAGTCAAACAGGAGAATATCCAATTAACAGTTTCAGCAGCAGCAAGTCTCAAGGAATCATTGGGCGAAATTACCCTTGCGTATAGCAAAGCCAAATCGAATGTCGCCATTCGCAATAACTTTGGAAGTTCGGGCGACTTACTACAACAAATCATTAATGGTGCTCCCGTTGATGTCTTTATTTCCGCCGCCGCCAAGCAAATGGATGAATTGCAAAAAAAGGACTTAATCATTGCTGATACGCGCCGCGATCTATTGAGCAATCGCTTAGTACTAATCGTTCCTGCGGATAAAGATGATGCTAAAGAATTAAAAGATTTAACCAATGCTAATATCGAACGCATTGCGATCGGCGATCCTCGCAGTGTTCCCGCAGGTCAATATGCCGAACAGGTTTTGACAAAATTAGAACTATGGCAAGATGTGCAATCAAAATTTGTCTTAGTGAATAACGTGCGTCAAGTGCTGCAATTTGTGGAATCGGGCAATGCTCAAGCAGGAATCGTCTATGCAACAGATGCCAAAACTTCCACTAAAGTTAAAGTAGTACAAGTCATTGATGCTAAACTTCACAAACCAATTGTCTATCCGATCGCCGTTTTGCAAAAAAGCACCAACCAAACAAGCGCCAAATCCTATCTAGAATTTTTATCCAGCGAACCAGCTAGGACTATTTTCGAGAAACATGGATTCAGTCCCCTCTGATTTCTATTCATTCAGGAAGTAGGCTGGCAATAAGTAGTTCAGCATAAGTAACGTGAGTTCGGAATAACTTGAATGGGATTTGGGAAAGGGTTTGCTACGCAAAATCCTAAAGGTAAAAGCCTTACTTAGCAAGGCTTTTACCTTTAGGATTTTAAAATTTACCAACTTAACCCGAACTGACGTTGATTTAGGCATGATACGAACAACACGCGATTCTAGAGCTTATTTAGCAGCGATCGCTTTTTCGACCTTCACCTCATTGAGACAAGTTCCATTTTGCTCAAATTCTGTGATGTTAGAGAGCGTAGTATCCGCAATATTCGCCAAGGCTTGACGGGTAAAAAATGCCTGATGCCCCGTAACGATCGCATTTGGGAAAGTGAGTAGGCGCTGAAAAGTATCATCTTGAATTACCCGATTTGATAGGTCTTCAAAAAATAGGTCTGACTCCTGTTCGTATACATCTATGCCCAGATAACCAATGGTTCCAGATTTCAATCCATCGATCGCAGCTTGCGTATCAATCAAACCTCCGCGACTTGTATTAATCAACATTACGCCAGTTTTCATTTGAGCGATCGCACGATCATCAATTAAATGATAGGTATCAGGAGTTAGCGGACAATGGAGCGAGATGATATCAGATTGAGCCAACAATTCGGGTAGAGAAACATAGGTCATACCTAGATCGAGGCAACTGGGATTGTGATAGGCATCATAGCCGATCAAGGTACAGCCAAAGCCCTTCATAATTTGCGCGAAAATTGCCCCAATTCTTCCTGTTCCGACCACTCCCACCGTCGCCCCATGTAGATCAAACCCTAGCAATCCTTCAATCGAAAAATTGCCTTCACGAACGCGATTATAGGCTCGATGCACTTTACGATTGAGCGATAAAATCAAAGCTACCGTATGTTCGGCAACCGCAAAAGGAGAATAGGCTGGAACTCTAACGATCGCTAGCCCTAATTTTGATGCGCTTGCTAAATCCACATGATTAAACCCAGCCGAACGTAAAGCAATTAACTTCGTACCCCCTTTAGCCAAAATTTCGAGCATTTCAGCATCAAGATAGTCATTAATAAAAATGCAGATTGCCGAAAATCCGATCGCCAGAGAAACTGTCTCGTGACTGAGGTGACATTCAAAGAAAACTATTTCATGCTGATATCGCTCATTAGCAAAAGTAAAGGAATGGCGATCGTAGGACTTGGCATTAAAAAAAGCAACTTTCATAATTATTGGGAGTAACAATTTTTCTAAAAACAAATAAAGGCTCGCCTAGCGAGCCTTTATACCAAAGCTGAAAATGGCTACGCCATTTTCAGCTTTGAAAACCCTTACTGGGTTTAGTTTTTAATTCACAAAAGTGTTGTCACACTTTCGTGAATTGGTATTATTTGTATTGGTTCTAAGGAAGCATTAAAGGTTAACTACCAACATTGATAGTTGCCTTAGCGGGATCGTAGGGCTGTAATTCTACCTTAACAGGTTTCACATTCCAGATCTCGTCACAATATTCCTTAATCGTGCGATCGGAAGAGAACTTCCCAGAACGGGCAACATTGAGAATGCTCATTGTTGTCCATTTTTCAACATCCTGATAAGCTTCGCTAACCTTAGCTTGACAATCTGAGTAGGCTTGATAGTCAGCCAACAACATATAGTCATCATGATGCAAAAGTGAATCGACTAAAGGCTTGAACAAGTCTTTCTCTCCTGGAGAGAAATATCCCATAGCAAGGCGATCGAGTACATTGCGAAGTTCTTCATTGCTTTCGTAGTAGTCACGAGGATTATATCCTTTAGACTTCATCTCTTCAACCTCAGAGGCAGTAAGACCGAAGAGAAAGAAGTTATCGTCACCAACTTCTTCGCGAATCTCAATATTGGCTCCATCTAAAGTTCCAATCGTTAAAGCTCCATTCATCGTAAATTTCATATTGCCAGTTCCAGAAGCTTCCTTCCCAGCCGTAGAAATTTGCTCGGAGAGATCCGCCGCAGGATAAATCAATTGTCCGAGTGACGCACTAAAGTTAGCCAAAAAGACCACCTTAATTCTGCCATGAACGTCGGGATCACGATTGACGACATCGGCTACCGCGTTAATCGCTTTAATGATTAATTTCGCCATGAAATAGCCAGGCGCAGCCTTACCACCAAAAACAAACGTCCGAGGGGTGATATCGATACTGGGGTTCTGTTTAATGCGCAGGTATAGTCCAATGATATGTAGCAAATCGAGATGTTGGCGCTTGTACTCGTGGATCCGTTTTACTTGAATATCGAAGATAGAATTCACATCAACTTCGACACCATTGTGAGTACGGATGTAGTCGGCGAGTTTTTGTTTGTTCGCTTGCTTGATTTGTCGCCAGCGATCGCGAAAATCGTGATCGTCAACAAATGCTTCAATCTTACGGAGTTCATCCAAATGTTTCAGCCATGTATCGCCGATTTTTTCGGTAATGAGCCCCGATAAGGCAGGATTGGCTAGCAATACCCAACGGCGAGGAGTAACCCCATTGGTCTTGTTGTTAAACTTTTCTGGCCATAGCTTGTAGAAGTCTTTTAATACATCTTGCTTGAGTAGCTCAGTATGTAACGCCGCAACCCCATTTACAGCATGGCTGCCAATGGTTGCGAGGTTTGCCATGCGAACTTTTTTGCCACCGCCTTCTTCGATGATGGATAGGCGTGATAGCAATTCATCATCATCGGGGAACCAAGTCTGCACATCTTGCATGAAACGATGGTTGATTTCATAGATGATTTCTAAATGGCGAGGCAAAAGACTCTCAAATAGCGGTACACCCCATCTTTCTAGAGCTTCGGGCATCAAGGTGTGATTGGTGTAAGCAAACGTGTTTTGGGTAATCCGCCATGCTTCGTCCCAGAATAGCCCATGTTCGTCAACTAGTAAGCGCATCATTTCCGCAATACTGATCGCGGGGTGGGTGTCATTTAATTGCACCGCCGCATGATCGGCAAGATTATCCAGACGACCGTATCTGTTAAGGTGGCGACGAATGATGTCTTGGAGTGAGCAGGATACAAAGAAGAACTGCTGCTCTAAGCGTAACTGACGACCCTGAGGGGTATTGTCGTTGGGGTAAAGGACTTTGGAAATGGTTTCCGATTTGATCTTGGTCGCTACCGCACCGTCATAGTCGCCAGAGTTAAAAGCTTGGAAGTTAAAATCTTCGCCTGCTTCAGCTTTCCAAAGACGGAGGGTATTAACGGTATTGGTTTGATATCCAGGCACTGGGGTATCGTGGGGAATGCCTTCGACGGTGAAGCTAGGAATCCAACGGGTATGGGGACGACCGCGATCGTCATTGTAAATTTCCGTATGACCGCCAAATTTGACTTGGACCGTGGACTCGTAGCGCACTACTTCCCAAGGATTGCCACAGCGCAGCCATTTGTCGGGGATCTCCACCTGCCAGCCATGCTGAATCGATTGGTTGAAAATACCAAACTCGTACCGAATGCCATAGCCCATTGCAGGAATTTCTAAGGTGGCAAGGGAATCGAGGAAGCAAGCAGCTAAGCGCCCAAGCCCACCATTGCCTAAACCGGGGTCGGGTTCTTGCTCTAGGACTTCGGTTAGATCCAGCCCTGACTCTCTGACCGCTTGTTCAATGGATTCGTACAGATCAAGATTGATCAAGCTATTACCGAGGTGTCGCCCCATCAGAAATTCGGCGGAGAGATAGTAAACAGTCTTGATGTCTTGTTCGTGGTAGACCTTGAGGGTTTGAAGCCAACGTTGCAACAGGCGATCGCGTGTTGTATAAGACAACGCCATGTAATAGTCGGTAAAATTGGCTAGAATAGCGAGTTTGCCTTGTATGTAGAACAGATTATCGGCAAAGGCCCGCTTGAGGGTTTCGATACTTAAACCTGTGCGATCGTCTTCTACCGTAATATTGCTGGTTTGATTAGCAACATTTGTTTGCATAGAATTATTCCTGAATGGTTACTTTGTCTTATTGCCGTTCTGCTGACCCTAAGGCGGAGGGTAATGCCCCTGTCCTATCCAAGCATAAACTTTGGAATGTTGAACACTTATTAACTGATAATTTATGTTTGAGGGGCATAATATTTACGATTTCCTGACATTAGCTAATTTTTTTATGAAAAAACTGCCTCATTAGCTCTGGGAGATCCTTGGAGACACCTCAAGATGAAAGTACCTGTAAAAATCAAAAAAGAGATCGTCACCTCTTGGTGGATTGACAATTTAATTGACAGTTTAATTGTTGCATTTCTTTACCTTGCGATTAGTGCCTTAGTGCTACAGCTACCACAGTCCCAATTAGGCTCACCTGTTTGGCCGCCTGCGGGCATTGCGGTAGGAGCTTTGTTAGCAAGAGGGCGATCGCGATGTTGGGGAATATTTTTGGGGGCAGCCCTAAATAGTTTTTTTGTTTCTAAGGCTCCCTTTCTTTTTGCCATTCTGGCAGGATTCGTACCTACGATCGGCGCTTTGACATCTACCACATTAATTTTATTTTTCAACAAGACGAATAATTTCCTAAATTACGTTAAAAACTTTGTGAGGTTTGCCCTTGCAACTACCTTTGGTGGAACTATTCTCCAAGCATTATTGGGGACTCTCATAGTATCTAGTGCGGGGTTAATTACATGGGATGTTTACTGGAAGGTGGCTTGGGGATGGTGGGTTGGGGATGCGATGGGAGTCTTACTATTCGCACCTTTGGTATTTGTATGGTGGAGTAGGCAATCGACAATAACACCTGTTACTAATAACAAATGGAGCTTTAGATCCAATGGTAAAGAGTTGTTTTTATGTTTGTCGATCTTAGTCGTAACATCCTATTTCACGATCATCGGAAATCAGCCCCTTGAGTATTTTTTGTTGCCACCTTTACTATGGTCGGCATTTCGATTTGGCTCCAAAATTACAACCCTGACAGTTATGTTTACTGCCATGGTTGCTGCTATAAGTACTTCCTATAAGTTTGGTAGCTTTTATAAGATTTCTACAGAGATTAATTCTTTAATCTTCCTACAACTATTTATGGGAGTAATTTTAATTACCACATTAATGGTTCTAGTGCTTGCGGAAGAGAATAATCGCAATTCACAGGAATTACAAGAGCAAGTTATTCTTAAGGATAAAGCTTATACTCAGCTAGATCTGATCAATCGGGATCTAGAAGAAATTATCGAAACAAGAACTAGTGAATTATTAGAAGCTAATCGCGAAATCAAATTTTTAAATGAGCAATTAACCGCAGAAAATTATCGAATGAGTTCGGAATTGGCAGTTACTCGACGATTACAGAAGATGATCCTGCCTAGGACAAAAGAATTAAATACTATTAAAGAATTAGATATTGTAGGATTTATGGAACCTGCCGATGAGGTGGGTGGTGACTATTACGATGTTTTACAGCAAAATGGACATATCAAAATAGGGATCGGTGATGTTACGGGGCATGGTTTAGAAAGCGGAGTAATCATGATCATGTTGCAAACGGCGATCCGAACCTTGCTCATTAATGGAGAGAAGAATCCCGTCAAATTTTTATCTACGGTCAATCATACTATTTATGAAAATCTTCAGCGCATGAATTGCGAGAAGAGTTTGAGTCTAATTCTGATTGATTATCACGATCGCGTGCTGCATTTGAGCGGACAACATGAAAGTGTAATTGTGATTCGTGATAGTGGAGACATTGAGATAATTGATACAGATGCCTTAGGATTTCCTATTGGTTTAACCGATGAAATCTCTGAATTTATTTTTGAGACCGCCATAAATTTAAATCTAGGCGATGTAGTTGTTTTATACACTGACGGTATTACAGAAGCGGAGAATAGTACGAAGGAACTGTATGGAATTGATAGATTGATTCATACGATCAGTAAATTCCACCGAAATTCTGTCGATCAAATTAGAGAGGCTGTGATTACTGATATCCGTGAGTTTATCGGTTCTAGTAAAGTATATGACGACATAACTCTTGTAGTCATGAAGCGTAAAATCTAATTATAGCTATATTCACTTAATTCACTTTAATTCACTTAATTCAGGACATCAAACCGAGAGTTGCGGCGCGAAGCGCCGCAACTCTCTATTGGGTTTGACTATAGCTATAGTAGAAGAGAAAAGCGGCACTTCGCGCCACCTTTGCCAGTGTTGTTAGGACATAAAGCCCAAAATAGTGTTGCCGCGCTCCGCGCGGCAACACTATTTTGACGGCAGCTATACATTTGCAACCAAAAAGACCGATCGGGGAAACTCGGACAAAATCAAGTGGTATCCCTTAGAATAAATTTAGGAAACACTTGTCATATTCATATCTATGAAAGCTTTTTGGATATTAGCCACGATCGCTAGCTTGTCAGGTGTAACTACGAGTTGCACACAAACCAATAAAGATGCCTCCCAAGCTCAAGTACAGAGCCAGAAACCTGCTATAGCCGTAGATGTGGCGATCGCAAGTTTAGAGCTACTGGAAGAAGAAAATGAATATACGGGAACGACTGCACCTATCAGAGAGGTGTCAGTGCGATCGCGTTTAGAAGGACGTTTACTAGATTTGAATGTGGATATTGGCGATCGCGTGGAATCTGGACAGGCAATTGCCCAATTGGATGATGCCGTTCTATCTGCCACTGTGCTACAGGCAGAAGCGGAAGTTGCGGCAAGGTCATCGGAAGTATCGCAAGCAACCGCCGCAGTGGGAAATGCCCGCGCCCAAGTGGCAAGAGCAAGAGTCCAGTATCAACAGTCACAGGCGAATGCTAATCGCTTCACCCAATTGGCTAAAGAAGGAGCAGTTTCTCCTCAAATTGCTGAGAATGCTGTTACTGAAGCTAAAGCCGCTGAACAGTCATTGCGATCGGCCGAACAGCAAGTTAGTCTCCAAGAGCAAACAGTGAGCGCCAATTCCCAACGAGTTTTAGCCCAAGAAGCAATCAAACTCAGAGAGCAGGAGCGCCAATCCTATACCACAATTACATCTCCCATCAATGGCATTGTCCTAGAGCGGGTGAGTGAGATTGGCAATCTCCTATTTGCAGGTAATGAAGTTGTCAAGCTAGGAGATTTTAGTCAAGTTAAGGTGATTGTGCTGATTTCAGAATTGGAGATTGGCAAAATTCGGCTCAATCAATCCGTAGATGTAAGTTTTGATAGCTTTCCCAATCAAAGATTCACAGGAACTGTGAGAAGGATTTCACCCGTAGCCGATCCTGTGGCACGATTAATTCCCGTGGAAGTGGTAGTTTCTAATCGGGATGGGAAACTGAGTAGTGGTCAGTTGGCGAGAGTAAAGTTTGCAGGCAAACAGGAACCTCAAATTATAATTGCCGAAACGGCTCTAGAGATAGCAGGACGACCGACTCCAGCACCTAAAGATGCCAATGCAAATATCCAAGGGAAGTCGAAAAACGATCCCAAGTCCAGTCCTAATACTAGTGACAAAGGCAAGCCGAAAACGGGCATAGTTTTTGTGATTACGGGCGATCCCAAAGAGCCAAAAGTGCTGGCGCGTAAAGTTACCCTTGGCGATCGCCGTGACGGTAAAGTTGTGATTCTCTCTGGATTAAAAGAAGGCGATCGCCTTGTCGTTAGAAGCGGCGGTAAGTTGCAGGATGGCGATCCTGTCAAGCTGAGCGTGTTATCCCAATAAGTCCCAATAAGTAATGATGTAATGCCCTTCGGGCATTACATCATTACCTTTTTTTTAATTATTTTAAGAGGTAACTATGAGCGAGCAGAAATCATCGATGCCCAAACCGACAGGATTTAGTATTAGTGCGATCGCCATTCGTCGGCATATTGGCACATTGATGCTGACCTTGGCAATTTTTGTAATGGGGGCATTTTATATCAGCCGCTTGCAGGTGGATTTGCTCCCATCCATCGTTTATCCCCGCATTGGCGTACAGGTGAATATTCCAGGGATTAGCCCAGAAGTTGCAATTACGGAAGTTACCAAACCACTCGAAGAAGCTCTAGCCATAACCGAAGGTGTGAACCAGCTTTTTTCGCGTACCCGTGAAGGACAAGTAAGGGTGGATTTGTTTTTTGAGGCGGGTAGTAATGTCGAGCAGGCGCTTAACAATACCGTTGCTAGTTTTAACCGAGGACGTAGTCAATTACCAGACGATATCGAAGATGCGCGGATTTTCAAATTTGATCCATCTCAGTTTCCGATCTACGAGTTTGCGCTCACATCGCCTTCCCTCTCCCTAACGGAGTTACGTTTATTTGCCGATGAGGAATTAGGACGCGAGTTAGCGATCGTGCCAGGGGTAGCGGGAATCGACGTAGTTGGCGGCGTTAAGGAAGAAGTACAGGTCAATCTCGATCTCAAGCGTCTGCAAGCCGTCGGCGTGAATATTGATGATGTCTTAAAGGCTTTACGCGATCGCAATGTCGATATTTCAGGCGGGCGCTTGCGAGATGGCACTGTCGAACCGCTTACCCGTGCGATCGGCAAATTTCGCAATGCTAAGGAACTAGAAAGTTTATCTTTTACAGTACGTGGAAGTGCCACAGCCCAACCCCGACAGGTCTATTTGCGCGACTTTGCCGAAATAGTTGATGGGACTGAGGAGCAAAGGGTATTTACGGCGCTCAATGGACAGGCTGCCGTTAGATTGCTAGTCACCAAACAACCCGATGCCAATACGATTGAGGTCGTCGATCGCGTAACGGAAAAGATCGCCGCACTGCAAGGAAGTGGTGCAATTCCCAGTGATGCCATTATCACCGCCACCTTAGACGAATCCAAGTTAATTCGCGCTTCCATTGCCAACGTTGCCTCTTCGGGAATCATGGGGGCAGTTTTAGCAGGAACAGCCGTATTGCTCTTTCTGGGCTCAATCCGTCAAACCCTGATAATTACCCTTGCCATTCCCCTTGCTACCCTTGCCTCCATTATTGCGATGGGTATTTTTGGCTTTTCGATGAACCTGTTTAGCCTAGGTGGTTTAGCCTTGGGTGTGGGCGGTGTCGTAGACTGCTCCATCGTCATGTTAGACAACATTATCAATGGGCTCGAGCACAATCGCAAAAATCACGGTGGGCAAGATACGATCGCCCAAGCCCAAATTAGCAGTTCGGAAATTGAATCAGCACTAGTTGCCTCTACAAGCACCAACCTTGTGGTTATTTTTCCATTTTTATTACTCGGTGGATTTCTCTCACTGCTATTCAATCAACTGATTCTCACCATTAGTTTTGGGAATATTGCCGCGATCGCGATCGCCATTACCGTCGTCCCGATGATCGCCTCCCGCCTGTTGGGTATTCCTTGGTCGAGTCGGTTGAGCGAAACTTGGTTTATGCGTGGATTTCAGCAAAGATTTGCCGCCGCCACATTGGGCTATGCAGGTTTCCTCGCTAAAATCGTCCATTATCGGCTGTGGGTAGTGATTGCCGTATTTGCGATCCTTGGTGGTGGTGGCTTCTTGATGGGTAGACAACTGCCTCAAGAAATCATTCCCCAAGTGAAAACGGGTGATGTGAGCTTAAACGCTCAATTCCCCGCAGGTACTACTCTTGCCGCTAACCGCAAAGTCATGGAAATTGTGGATGATATTCTCGTCAAGCAGCCTGAAACTGCCTATGCCTTTACAACCATTGGTGGCGGTTCCTTTGGTAATAACGTCACTAATAACCCTTTACGCAGTGGTAGCACCATTACCCTCAAACCGAATGTCGATCTGGCGGGCTTTATTAGTCGCGTTAATCGGGAAATCAGTAAATTAAATCTGGCAGGCGTGAGAATCAGGGTCAACCCTGGACAGGTACGCGGCATTATCGTCAATAATTCCCCCATACCACGTACAGATATTGACGTAATTTTACAGGGTACTAATCCTGAAATCCTAGCCCAAGCAGGTACAGAGGTTCTCAGTGCCTTAGAAAAAAGTGTTAAAGGCGCAAACTTCCGTCCTGACACCGATGCGCGTCAACCCGAAGTGCAAATTTTTCCTGACTGGGAACGTTTGCAAGCTTTGGGACTATCTACGCAATCCATTGGCTCTACTCTGCAAACCGCAATTACGGGCTCAGTAACGACCCAGTTACAAAGAGGCGATCGCCTAGTCGATGTGCGCGTCCAACTCGATCCCGAATCGCGCAAAAACGCCTCGCAATTGCAGCAAGTTCCGCTATTTGTGAGCAATAATCGTCCTGTCCGCCTTGCTGATGTTTCCACTATCCGCGAAGGTCGCGCCCCAGGAGAAATTCAACGCATCAACCAGCGTCAAGTGTTCTTGATTCTCGGTAGTTTAGAACGTGGCACAAGTCTCAGCGATGCGCTCAAACAGACAGAAGATGTGATTGCAGCGATCGATCTGCCTGATGGGGTCGTGGTTTTACCTAGTACCGCCAAACAAGCAAATGATAATCTCTCCAAAGCCTTTGGGGTATTAGGTTTACTCGCTTCTTTCTTAGTATTTGTGGTGATGGCAGTTCAGTACAACTCGCTGATCGATCCCTTGGTAATTATGCTGACAATTCCCCTTGCTTTAGCTGGCGGCATTTTCGGGCTATATGTCACCAATAGCTCGATCAATGTAATGGTAGTGATCGGTGTGATCTTGCTGGTGGGGATTGTGGTTAACAATGCGATCGTCATGGTCGAGTTCGCCAACCAATTGCGTGAGGAGCAGAAATGCAGCCGCATTCAAGCAATTCTCCAAGCTGCACCGATGCGATTACGCCCCATCCTAATGACTACCATTACAACTGTAGTTGGTGCTTTCCCTCTGGCTCTGGGCGGGGGCGATGGGGGCGAGTTCTTGCAACCGCTAGGAATTGTTACTTTCTCTGGTTTAGCCCTCGCCACAATTCTGACTCTATTCCTAATTCCTTGCTCCTATGTCCTTTTGCATGAGTTTAACTGGGCAAAGGTGAAGAAGCTAGTACCAGTAAAAATTACATCTCGCTAAATGTACTACTCCCTTCCCAGTGAATAATTAGCGTTGCGGCGCTTCGCGCCGCAACGCTAATTATTGGTTTTTGATGTCTATTTTTTTGGTGGGAAAGGAGTAGGACATAAAACCCAAGAATTGATTGGCGGCGCTCCGCGCCGCCAATCAATTCTTGGGTTTTGAAGGAAAGGTTTGCAGCCATTCTCGAAACTCTTTTCTTAAAATACTCATTGGTATATCTTTACTTTTCTCTAGAAACAAAGAAATACCTTCAATAACTGGAATCGCTGGGAAAGCTTTACTGACTGGAGAATTGAGATATTTCCCATCCTCAAACAGACTGATTTCTAATTTCCCATTTCTACATCGCCAGATTTCAGGAATAGCTAAAGCTTCATAGGCACTGATTTGCGTAATTGAGGTTAAATCTACTTCGATCGCTAAATCAGGTACAGGATCAGTTGTGAGATCAATTCTTTGTTTGCCAATTACCGCTTGATAGTTCTGGATATAAAAACAATCATCAGGCTCGATCCCTACCTGCATTTGCTTATTCTTAAAGGTTGTCGAGCCAAGAGATTCCCACTCCAAGGCTAATTCATCCAAGATAATCTTGAGTAGATCTCCGATCAAAACCTTAGCGCGTTCATGTCCTGCTAATGGCATTCTCAGTTCCAACACTCCTTTGTAATAGGCAATTAGTGCATGACGATGCTCTCCTAAATCTTCTAAGATGTCCTCAAATTCTTGCCAGTTAATATTTTCAAGGGTGACTCGTTGACCTTGGTTTAGCTGTATTTGAGCGATCGCAATTTTGACTGGCATGATAACAATCTCAAGTTGATCAATATCGATTCTAAACCAAGAGATGAGGGGCGGCGCTTCGCGCCGCCCCTCATCTCTTGGTTTTTATTAGTTGTGCGATATCAAGGAAATTTTTGATTAATAATGGTGAAGTGCTTTAAATCTGTAGAACTGTAGATAGTTATGCCTCAAATAGCCAGTAATTCTGGAAAAAATCGTGAAATATTATCGGGACAGATTGCTTTAGTCTGGCATCGGCGCGATTTGCGAATTGATGACAATCCTGCTTTGAGTGAGGCGATCGCACAGGTTGGTGATCAAGGAAAAGTGCTAGGGCTGTTTATTTTTGATCCCGATATTCTCGATGATGGGGTGACTGAGGGCAGCAAAGTTGATTTCATGCTGGGCTGTTTGCGGGAGTTACAAACTAACTATCGCCGTTTAGGTAGCGACTTACTCTTTATGTATGGCGAGCCAATCACCTCGCTATGCAGTTTAGCCAAGGCAATCAACACTAGTCATCTATTTTTCAATCAAGATGTCGAACCCTTTGCGATTAAGCGCGATCGCGAAGCGACTCAGGCTTTACAAGAAATCGGTGTAAAGGTGCAAAGTTTCGTGGATATTGGCTTGATAGCTCCCGATGCGATCGCAACACAGGCAGGAGAACCCTATAAGGTCTACACTCCCTTTTGGCGCAATTGGCAAAGTAAACCCAAGCCCCAACCCTTAGATGCACCGCAAAAATTAACAGGTTTAGCAAGTTATGAGAATTTACCTGTAATTCCTTTGCCAAGCTTACGCGAACTCAAATTTATCAATGACATCACCCTACCAGAATCAGGTGAATCCGCCGCTTTAGCCCTATTAGAAGCCTTTTGTGATGGCAATGGAATTTTACGTTATCAGACCGAGCGTGATTTTCCCGCCCATGCAGGGACATCGACATTGAGCCCCCATTTGCGCTTCGGGACAGTGGGGATTAGAAGGGTGTGGGAAAAAGCGATCGCTGCTCAACAACTTGTCCGCAGTGACGAAGATCTAGCAGGAATCACGATCTGGCAACAGGAACTAGCATGGCGAGAGTTTTATCAGCATGTACTTTTTCACTTTCCCGCCTTAGCAACAGGAGCCTATCGCCCTCAGATGCAGAGCTTTCCTTGGGATGATGATCCCGAAAAGTTTGAGGCATGGTGTGCAGGACTTACGGGTTATCCCATTGTTGATGCGGCTATGCGTCAACTCAATCAAACAGGATGGATGCATAATCGCTGTCGGATGATTGTCGCTAGCTTTTTGACTAAAGATTTGATAATTAATTGGCAATTAGGGGAGCGATATTTTATGCAAAAGTTACTAGATGGCGATCTGGCGGCAAATAATGGTGGTTGGCAATGGAGTGCCTCTAGTGGTATGGATCCTAAACCTCTAAGAATTTTTAATCCCGCATCCCAAGCAAGGAAATACGATCCCGAAGGAGAATATATTTTACGCTGGCTACCCGAATTGCAAGGTTTAACCACAGCAGAATTATTGAGTGGCAATATCCCTCCCCACCAATGCCAGCGACGCAATTACCCCTTGCCCATAGTCGATCACAACATTCAGCAGCAAAAGTTTAAAAGGCTTTATCAAGATTGCAAAATTAATTAAGTAGCTGGGCATAATGAAAACTCCCCAACCTGTAGCGTACGCTACAGGTTAGGGGTGGTATATCCTATGCTTGCTTTTACTATTCATGCTGCCAAAATGGCAATAAATTTATTTCCTGAAGTTTTTCTGCCGAGAAATGAATGACAAAATTATTTAAAAGCCCTAATGTACCTAAAAATGCAATAACATCCTGATTGCATTCGGAAAGCTCTAGGTAGTCCTAAAAAGGAAAGGACGCACACGGAGGTAAAGAAGTGTTGTAATGATGAATAAAATTCCAAATGGCACCAATGTGATTTTCCAACTTCTTAGAAAAGGATAAGGTCTTTCTAACTAGTCTAGATACTCGTTGACGTAACGTACAGTTGAATCGCTCAAT